>JAZQBS010000074.1:0-53494 GCA_045545875.1 Bacteroidales bacterium | reverse complement strand
GCGAACTGGCGGCAGCCTACTTCCGGCAGATGCAGGACATATCGGCCCGGTTCGGCATCCCCGCACCCGCCGACTACTGGCCCACACTGCTGCGCATGCCCGACGTGCTCTCGCACGGTGAAGTGCAGCAGGAACTCAGCGACGAGGAGTGGAACGTGGCACGCAACGTCGCAGAGCAGGCCATCGCCCATCTCGTGGCATTCCGCCAGCAGGAGGGCGAGGCACTGCAACGCAAGTTCGAGGAGAAGCTGGACAGCATCGCAGCACTGCTCGCCGCCATCGAGCCCTACGAGAAACAGCGCGTGGAGAAGATACGGCAGCGCATCGTCGAGGGACTCGCCGCCATCCCCGACGTGCAGTACGACAAGAACCGGCTCGAACAGGAGATGATCTACTACATCGAGAAGCTTGACATCAACGAGGAGAAGCATCGCCTTGTCAACCACCTCGACTACTTCGTCGAGACGATGGATTCCGAAATGGATGCTGGTGGCCACGGCAAGAAGCTTGGCTTCATCGCCCAAGAGATGGGCCGTGAGATCAACACCCTTGGCTCCAAGTCCAACCAGGCCGAAATGCAGCGCATCGTCGTCAAGATGAAGGACGAGCTCGAGCAGATCAAGGAGCAGGTGCTGAATGTGCTGTAAGGACCCCCTCTAATCCCCCTGCTTAGGGGGAAGACCTAAGCCTCGTGCCTTCGTTTCCCCTTGTTCCCCCCGTCCCCGTGTTTCGTGACAGCCGTCCTTGGCTGCCCTCATCCACTTTAACCACCACAACCCCCTCCCATATGACCCCCGGCAAATTGATCATTTTTTCCGCCCCAAGCGGCAGCGGCAAGACGACGCTGGTACGTTATCTGCTTTCGCAGGGCCTCGACCTTGCATTCAGTGTAAGTTGCACCTCACGTGCCCCGCGTGGCACCGAGCAGGATGGCGTCGATTACTATTTCCTCACCCCCGAAGAGTTCCGTCGTCGCATCGAGAACGACGAGTTCCTCGAATATGAAGAGGTTTATACCGACAAGTTCTACGGCACCCTCAAGTCCGAAGTCGAGCGTCTCTCCTCCGAGGGTCATACCGTCGTGTTCGATGTCGATGTCAAGGGCGGTGTCAACATCAAGAAGTATTATGGCGACCGTGCGTTGAGCCTCTTCGTGCAGGCTCCCTCCATCGAGGAACTGTCACGTCGCCTCCACAGTCGTGGCACCGATAGCGAGGAAGTCATCCAGCAGCGCCTCCAGAAGGCCGCCTACGAACTCACCTTCGCCCCCGAGTTCGACCACATCATCGTGAACGACGTCCTCGAAAAGGCCCAGGCCGAAACCCTCGACACCGTCCTCCGCTTCCTCAACGAAGAGTAGTTCCCTCTTTTTCAGTTCCGTCTGTTGCGATGCCATCGCAACCCCTCAAACCTTTCGAACCCCTCGAACCCCTCGAACCCTTCGAACCTTCCTATGACCATCGGCATCTACAGCGGGAGCTTCAACCCCGTCCACAAGGGCCACGTGTCCTTGTGCAGTTATCTCGTCAAGCAGGGCATTGTCGATCAGGTGTGGTTGATACGCAGTCCTCTCAACCCTTTCAAGGTGGACACTGCATCGACCCTGGCACCCGACGACGACCGCGAAGCCATGCTCAAGCTCGCCGTGCGCGGTCGCAAGGGACTGCACGTCTCCAACATCGAGGACAATTTGCCCAAGCCCAACTATTCGATCAATACGTTCCACGCCCTCGAAAGGAAATATCCCCAGCATCAGTTCCATCTCATCATTGGTGCCGACAACTGGCTCGCCTTCGACCGATGGCGCGCCTACGACGAATTTCTCACACGTTACCATCTGATTGTCTATCCGCGTCCAGGTTATGAGATGGGAGAGGAGGAGCAGCTGCGTCTGGGGGAGGAGGCCATCCGAAATGTGCGCTTCGTCGATGCCCCGCTCTTCGACATCAGCAGCACTGAAATACGCACCGACATCGCTTCGGGTCGACAGCCCGCGATGATCTATCGGGGAGTGTATTCCTATATTGTTAAACATCAATTGTATAAATGAAATCGCAAGATAATCCAATCTATTCACCCGTCGTGATCGATATGGTCACTGTGTCGGCCGAATATTGCCTGTTTCTTGAGAAACTGTCTCTCTCGGGAACTACTCGCCGCAAGTTCCTTGAACAGATCACCCGGCTCCTGCCGCTGATCTACGTCAAGGCATCACTTCTTCCACGTCTCGATGATTCAGGTTATTTCGATTTGCCCATCACGGTCAGCGAAGACGACTACGAGGAGGTGCACCAGATGGTGTGGCGTCTTTTGAAGGGCGACGACGAATATCTCGAAGTGTTCACGCCCGACATGCAGTACAGCGAAGGAGCCATGACGCATACCATCAGCGAAGATTTGGCCGATATCTATCAGGACCTCAAGAACTTTGTGGCAGTTTTTGCCGATCGCAACGAAGAGGCTATGAACGATGCCATCGTAAAGGTTCGCGAAAATTTCTGCAACTATTGGGGACAGTGCCTCGTGAATGTGATGCGACCACTTCACGATTTGTTATATACTAAAGCCGAAGACGAAGAAGATGCCGACATCGCAGACTTTTCATAACACCATCAGCAAAGAGGAACTTGCCGACCTCCCCACCAAGGAGTTCGCAGGCTATCCTGTGACGGTCATCAACGTCGAACAGGCCGAGATTGCTGTGCGCCAGATACGCGAATCGGGCATGATTGTCGGGTTCGACACCGAGACACGTCCCTCGTTCCAGAAGGGCGTGACCTATCGTGTGTGCCTGGTGCAGCTTTCGGTAGGCAAGGTGTGCTATCTTTTCAGGCTCAACAAGATCAAGGAGTTCCCCGATTGCCTGAAGGCGCTGCTCGAGGATGCCAATGTGGTGAAGGTGGGCCTTTCCACGCAGGATGATTTCAAGAACCTGCGCAAGTGGGACGAGGAGCTCGAACCCAAGGGCTTCATCGAACTGCAGCAGCTGGTCAAGACCTACGGCATCGATGACCTCAGTCTTGCCAAGATCTACGCCCTTCTCTTCGGCCTCAAGCTCAGCAAGCGCCAGCGCCTCACCAACTGGGAGGCAGACCAGCTCAATCCCCGCCAGCTCGCCTATGCCTCCCTCGATGCCATCGCCTGTGTCGAGATCTACGAAGCCCTCATGACCCGTGGTCACGACATCATCAAGCAGGGGATGTGATAAAAACAATTCGTGTCCATTCGCGATAATTCGTGTAAAAAAATCCTCCAATTCTTGATAAAAAATGCGCAAACTCCCCAAATATATCGTGATGCCCCTGGCCCTGGCTATCTTCTTCATCGCCGTCCTGATCCTCTCCATCAAGCAGAATCACGGCCACCTTCCCGACGACTTCGCCCTCATCGCTACCATCGAGGCCGTCATCCTCGTCTCCCTCTTCTTCGTCCTCCGCTATCTGGACCGGAAGAGGAATGGGGGTGAATAATGATATTATCGCCTTAAGAACTCTGTCGGCCGTTAGAGTGCTTCATCCATCGTGGCAAGTACTCTGACGGCCGTCAAAGTATTCCTTCCTATCGCATTGTGCACTCTGTCGGCCGTTGTAGTGCTTCTTCCCGTCGCATCGAGTACTCTGTCGGCCGTCACGATGTTTGCGCAAACTGCGGAAGTACTCTGTCGGCCGTCGGAGTATTTCCGCATTTGTAGTAGGTACTCTTTCGACCGTTGGAATGTTCCATCCTGCAGCATCGGGTATTCTGTCGGCCGTCAAAGTACTCCATCCTATCGCATCGTGCACTCTGTCGGCCGTCGTGATACATGCGCAAAATGAGGAAGCATTCTGTCGGCCGCCAGAGTGCTATTTCTGAGAATAGCAAACATCGTGTCGGCCGATAGAATGTTTTGCACTAGATAGGAATTAGAGTTTAATTGTTTCAATACTTATTTTCAATTTGCCTTTGTCTTTCCTCGATTCGGCAATCAGATTGGCCCTTAGCTATAAAGTCGCTTCCAAAATGAAGTCCATTAATTGGAATTTAGCGTAGCTGAAGTACAGCGACAAGAACGAGTAAACGTTGGAAAATGACCTCGTGCATATTATAGCTGGACTTTGATATGAAGATTTTGATTCATTACATCACATTTCTGAGTTTCAGTAACTTCGTAATTTTGTTCTAGATGTTTTTCATATTATTGATATTCAGCCTTTTAGATGGAAATCGATTGACTTAGTGTTTCAGTTTCAGTTGTTTCAGTTATTTTTTTCGAAGGGTGTCATTTCTTTCTTTATTATATATAATATATTAATTATTAATTAGTTATATAGTATTATGAAGGGGAGATGAAAAATTAATAGACCTTAGAAATCGAACTGAAACTGAAACACTTGGTCGCTAATTGCTCATTTTGCTTTCTCTACAAGGCCTAGGAACATTCGACGAATCTTTCTTGCGTAAATATGACGCAAAAAAATATGGGTGATATATTAAGGCAACTATTTTAAAAAGCAGCCCGCCAGACACTCACGTGCCCGACGGACTTGGTTGATGATGATTTGGAATAGGAGAAAATGCTAATGGATTGCAATTAACACTTTAATAACGGAAATGTTTCCGAATTATTGCGTGAATTGTCGGAATAATTGCGAAAATGCAAAAATTCCAATTTATTCGTTTGTGGCGTCGGTTGCCACGGGTGCCTCGTCAGCTACATTCTCGGGAAGGACGGGAGCTGTCTGCTCCTGAGCTTCGATGGCGGAACCTTGAACGGTCTGGCCGCTGTGCTTGAGTGTGAGAGTGGTGACGATGCAGAGAAGAGCAATGACGCCCATAAGTGTCCATGTGGTCTTCTCAAGGAAGTCTGCGGTCTTGGGTGCACCCATTACCTGATTGGAGGATTGGAAGCCAGCGGCAAGACCACCGCCCTTTGACTTCTGCACAAGTACAATCATTACGAGGAGTACACTGATCAGTACGATAATTAAAGTAAGAACTACCATTTCTTTTTGTTTGTTATATTTTAATTTTTATTTGACTTCTTTAGTTCAATTACCTTCTCCAAATATCTAATTTGGTCTGCAAAGTAAGTATTTTTTTTCGAGAATTTCAAATTTAAATCCAAAAAAATAGCTAAAGCCTGCTCATATTTGCCTTGTTTGACATATACCTTTGCCAAACTCTCGGTCAAAAATGCACGATCCTTGATTTTTTCGTGTTCGTCAAAATCGTCTTCCTGCATTTTTTCTGACTCGACATTTGGCACAAAAAGCTGGCCGTCGGCCTCGGCTTGGAGGAAGCTGTCGATGAGGTCGTCCTGCTCGTCGCGATCGGTCTGAATGTCGGGCATATGCTCCAAACTGTACTGCACATCGGGTGCCGAACCGAGCTCGATGTTGTCGAGGAATCGCTCGATGAGTTCGAAGTCGCGAGCCTCGGGCTGCTGTCGGCGCTGCTGCTCGAGAAAGTGCATCAGGGCTATCCATCCGTACTCGCCGCGGTTGATGAGCTTGAAAAGCTTGAGGCGGTCGGGGATGGCGGGCGCGTGGCGTCGTATCTCGTCCTTTAGACGCGTGGAATGGACGTTGGCGAGGGCGGTGAGATAGAGCAGGCGATAGGTGGCGCAATAGGGGTACCGGGCAATGAGGTCGGGGAGCGTGGCTACGGCATCGGCGCCCAGGGTGCGGGGGTCTTTAATCCACTTTTCCATAGTTACCAGTTGGCGACGGTGGCATTGAAGATGTCATCGACCAGTTTCTCGGTGAGTTCTGCGCAAAGATCGTCCTGCACGTCGGTGAGCATCTGGGTGGCATCGAACTCGGCATACTGCGAAAACTCCTTCTCAAAATTCTCGCTTTTGTTGTTCTTATTCACGAACTTAATCTTCACCTTGATGGTCAGACGCGTGACGGTGGCATAGGCTTCGGTGTTGACGGCCTGGTTGGAGAGGCTATAGCCGGTGATGGCACCGCTGATCTGGAGGTCGCCATCGCGATCGACCTGCGAAAGTCGTGTCTGATTGACATACTTTTTCTGCAGCTCGTCGTTGAAGAGGATGGTGAGTGGGGCATAGACCAGTGATGCCTTGTTCTGGATATAATCGAAGCTGATGGTATGCGTGGTGCTGTAGTCGATGCTGGCACCGTTGAGCTGATAGCTGATGCTGCACGACGTGAAGCACACGAGGGAGACGAGAAAGGATAGAAGAATTATCGATTTGCGCATATCATTTTTTTATTCGAGGTCGGAGTCGCTGATTTTGCGGTGGATTGTGCGTTCGGAGATGTCGAGGTCCTTGGCGGCCTGGCGCTTGTTGCCATTGTTGCGCTTGACGGTCTTCTCGATGGTTTCGCGCTCGACATCGGCCATCTTCTTGATGGTGGAGTCGGGATTACGGAGCGAGATGTAATCGTCCTGGTTGGGTCGTGCCTCGTATTCGCCTACTTCCTCGGCTTCGCCCACATCGTCGATCTTGGAGGGAGAGGACTTCGGAGCGCCATTGGATGTCGGGGAGACGAAAGGCGAGGCGGCGGGAAGGGAACGAGGCGACGGCTTGGGGTTGTCGTGAAGGCCAAGACGTTCGCGCACTTCCTCCATCTGTCGATGCAATTCGGCAAGGATCATGTAGAGACGCTGCTTCTCGCCGGGGTCGAAGGTCGTGGAGTTGGCCGATGAGCTTCCGCCCACGCTCACGCCGCTGACGAACTGCGGCAAGTAGCGCTGCAAGGTGGCGGCATCGATGGTGCGATCGGACTCGATGATGGACATCTCCTCGACGATGTGGAGCAGCTGACGTACGTTGCCGGGCCACTGGTAGGCGAGGAGCAGCTGACGGGCATCGTCGGTGAGCTGGATGCCTTCGGTCATTCGGTATTTGTTGGCCACGTCGCTGGCAAACTTGCGGAAGAGGAGGTAGATGTCCTCCTGACGTTCGCGAAGCGCGGGCACGTGGATATTGACGGTCGAGAGTCGGAAATACAGGTCCTGACGGAAACGTCCTTCGCGGATGGCCTTCTCGAGGTTGACGTTGGTGGCGGCGACGATGCGCACATCGACCTTCTTGACCTCGCTCGAACCCATGCGGATGATTTCGCCCGTCTCGAGCACGCGAAGCAGCTTCGCCTGGATGGACATGGGCAGGTCGCCCACCTCGTCGAGGAAAATGGTGCCGCCGTCGGCCTCCTCGAAATAACCCTTGCGTTCGCCTACGGCACCGGTGTATGCACCCTTGACGTGGCCGAAGAGTTCGGAGTCGATGGTGCCTTCGGGCAGACCTCCGCAGTTGACAGCGATGCACTTCTTGAAGCGACGACGCGAACCGTTGTGGAGTATCTTGTAGAAGTAGTCCTTGCCTGTGCCGTTTTCGCCCGTGACGAGCACGGTGACGTCGTAGGGCGCTGCCTGGATGGCAGCATTAAGCGCCCGCATCAATAAAGGACTTTTGCCTGTAATGTGCAGGGCGTTCATCACATTTAGTACATCTGTATTCGGCATATTTAGAATATTCTCCTGTTAAATCGGCTGCAAAGATACGCATTTTTTGTCGGAAACGCAAATTTTTCTGCAATATTTTTGTTTTTGTGGCGGAAAAGAATTATCTTTGCGCCAAAAAAAAGGAATATCTGTTCTACCGGATTTCAAAAAATGACCGAACTTTCAGAACTATACAAGTCATATTTTCACCAGGAGCCTGCCCGAGTGCAAATGCTGGGTGGTGCCGCCAGCAATCGACATTATTACCGGTTGTACCATAGCCTCTCTGCCGACAGCGGGGCGGTGATCGGCGTGATCGGTGAGAATGCGAAGGAGAACCACGCCTTCCTGGCATTGGGTCGACACATGACGGCGCTGGGCCTGCCCGTGCCGAAGATCCTGGCTTCGAGCGACGACGAGATGCGCTACCTGCAGGATGACCTGGGTCAGGTGTCGCTCTACGACCTTGTGGAGCAGGCACGTCGTGCCGATTCGGAACCTTTGCGTGCACAGGTGAAGGAACTGCTCCACCGGGTGATGCGCGACCTGCCACGACTGCAGTTCCTGACCGTGAAGGGCTTCGACTTCGAGCATGATGCCTTCCGCGAACCCCGTTTCTGCGAGACCACCATCCGCTGGGACCTGAACTACTTCAAGTACTGCTTCCTCAAGCCTTCGGGCTACCCGATGGACGAGATGAAGCTGGAGGCCGACTTCGACCGCCTGTGCGGGGCGCTGCTCGACTGCACGTCGAAGGACGAGCCGTGGGGCTTCCTCTACCGTGACTTCCAGTCGCGCAACGTGATGATACGCGACGACAAGCCCTGGTATATCGACTTCCAGGGCGGCTACGAGGGTCCCGTCTATTACGACGTGGCTTCGTTCCTTTGGCAGACGCGTGCCAACTATTCACCCGACCTGCGCAACGAGCTGCTGAGCGAATATGCCGACAGCATGCAGCAGTTCTGCACCCTGCCGATGCGCACCTTCCGCCACCGCCTGCGCGTGTTCGTGTTCTTCCGCCTGCTCCAGACGCTGGGCACCTACGGCTACCGAGGCCTGTTCGAGCACAAGGCGATGTTCCAGACACCGATCTTGCGCGCATTGTGTTCGCTCGTGAATCTTACACACCGCAACAGCGAGCCTTCGTTCGACGACTGTTCGCTGCGCGGCCTTGCGGATGCCGACAGCCCCGCCATCGACCGCTTCGAACTGGAGGACGACTGTCCCTACCTGTGCGAACTCCTTGCCGAGGTGGCCAAGATGGAGCGCTTCCAGCCGATGCCGACCACGGGGCCGCTGGTGGTGCGCATCACGTCGTTCAGCTACAAGAAAGGCATCCCCGAAGACCTGTCGGGCAACGGGGGAGGCTTCGTCTTCGACTGCCGCGCACCGCTCAACCCCGGGCGATATCCCTTCTACAGGCAATACACGGGGCTCGACAAGGTGGTGATCGACTTTCTGGAAGGACGACGCGACGAGAATGGCGAGCTGCTCGAAACCTCGCACAATGCCGTCGACAAGACGTCGATGCAGACCTTCGTCGAGAATGTCTATCGCCTGGTTGACCCTGCCGTCGAAACCTATCTGAATCGCGGCTTCACCAGCCTTGTGGTCAACTGCGGATGCACAGGCGGCCAGCATCGCTCGGTGTACTGCGCACAGCACCTTGCCCAGCATATACACCAGAAATACCCCGCTGCACGCGTCATCCTCACGCATCGTGAGCAGCAGATAACCCAAACGTTCTAAAGAGAAACTATTTCATTCACAAAGTTAAATAATGAGTAAAAAACCGATTTTTGAAGAAGAATTTGAAGACCAACGCATCGAACATACTACCATCATGCCCATGTTTGGCGACAATATGCTCGACTTGAGTTTCGTTCCGGAGAAATGCACTCCCGAGCGACTCCCACTGGTTGCGCTTCGCCAGATGGTGATGTTTCCCGGCCTGACCATGCCGCTATCGGTAGGTCGGACGAAGAGCATCCGCGTGGTGAAGGAGGCAGAGAAGAACAAGCTTTACATTGGCGTAGTATGCCAGAAGAATATGGTTGATGATCCGGGACGCGACGACCTGTACGACTACGGTGTCGTCTGTGAGGTCATGAAGGAACTGGAACTCCCCGACGGCTCACATTCGGTGATCATCCAGGGCCGTCGTGCCTTTCATCTTGAAGAATTGCTCACGACCGAGCCTTTCCTTACGGGCGAGGTGACGCTGCTCGACGACGAGATGCTGCAGCCGCGCAGCCGCCGAACCAAGGCCCTGCTCAGCATCATCCGCGACGACATCAAGGCCATCAACGAATGTGCCGACAACCCTATTACGGGCGAGATAATGTTCGCCATGAACAACGTCACCGACGCGAACTTCCTCATCAACTACCTGAGTGCGACGTTCCCGATGGCGCTGCACAATCACCAGCAGCTGCTGGAATTCCGCAGCCTCGAACAGCGCGGCACGCAACTGGCCACCATCGTCAGCAAGTGCCTCGCCTACAACAAGGTGAAGAACCAGATGCACCAGCTGACACAGGTGGAGCTCACCAGCCTGCAGCGCCAGCAGTATCTGCGCACGCAGATCCATTCGATACAGGAGGAACTGGGCGAATCGAGCCAGGAGGACGTGGACCGTCTGCTCAAGAAGGCCAATTCGAAGAAGTGGGGAACAGCGATACAGGAGCTTTTCCGCAAGGAGGTGACGAAGCTGCAGAGGATGAACGAGCAGTCGCCCGACTACTATGTGCAGTACAACTACCTGCAGACGATGGTGGACCTGCCCTGGGGCGTGACGACGCACGACAACCTGAACCTGAAGAATGCCCAGCGCGTGCTCGATCACGACCACTACGGACTCAAGAATGTGAAGGAGCGCATCCTGGAGCACCTCGCCGTGCTGAAGATGAGAGGCGACATGAAGTCACCCATCCTCTGCCTTGTAGGCCCTCCAGGAGTGGGCAAGACATCGCTCGGCAAGAGCATCGCCACGGCGCTGAAGCGCGAATATGTGCGCATCTCGCTGGGCGGTCTGCACGACGAGGCAGAGATACGCGGACATCGCCGCACCTATATCGGCGCCCTGCCCGGACGCATCATTTCGGGCATCCAGAAGGCAAAGACCGACAATCCGGTGTTCGTGCTCGATGAGATTGACAAGATCTCGTCCGACTTCAAGGGCGATCCGTCGAGCGCCCTGCTCGAGGTGCTTGACCCTGAACAGAACAAGGCCTTCCACGACAACTTCCTCGATGTGGATTACGACCTTTCGAAGGTGCTCTTCATCGCCACCGCCAACAGCCTTACGCCCATTGCAGCTCCCTTGCTCGATCGTATGGAGGTGATCGAGCTGTCGGGCTATATCCTTGAAGAGAAGATCGAGATCGGCGAGCGTCACCTCCTGCCCAAGCAGAAGGAGGAGCACGGCCTTGCCGACATCAAGTTCAACATCCCGCGCCGCACGATGGAAAAGATTGTCGACCAATACACTCGTGAAAGCGGCGTGCGACTGCTCGACAAGGCCCTGGCCAAGGTGATGCGCAAGGTGGCGTGGCGTGTGGCCAACGAGATGCCCGTACCCGAAAAACTTCAGCCTAGCGACCTGATAGACTTCCTCGGCAAGCCTGACTACAATCCCGAGAAATACGACGGCAACGACTATGCAGGCGTCGTCACGGGCCTGGCCTGGACATCGGTGGGCGGCTGCATCCTTGAGGTGGAATCGACGCTTGTGCCTGGCAAGAAGGACCTTTCGCTCACGGGCCATCTGGGCGACGTGATGAAGGAATCGGCACAACTTGCCCTGCAGTGGGTGAAGGCCAATTCGCTCGACCTCGGCATCGACCCTGCCATCTTCGAAAACTGGACAGCACATATCCACTGTCCTGAAGGCGCCGTTCCGAAGGATGGACCTTCGGCAGGCATCACCATGGTGACCTCGCTCGTCTCGACGCTGACACAGCGCCGTGTGCGTGCCCGTGTGGCCATGACGGGAGAGATCACGCTGCGTGGCAAGGTGATTCCCATCGGCGGCGTGAAAGAGAAGATTCTGGCTGCCAAACGAGCCGGCATCACCGATGTGGTGCTTTGCGTGGATAACCGCAAGGACGTGGAGGACATCGAGAAGCAATATACCGAAGGCCTCAACTTCCACTATGTGCGTGACCTGCACGAGGTGCTCGACTTCGCCCTGCTCAAGGAAAAGGTGAAACATCCGAAAAAGTTTATTTAAACTAAGGGATTCTAAGGGATTTTAAGGGATTCTAATGGATTTTAAGGGATTCTAAGGGATTTTAAGGGACGGATGTTAAATTGACAATTAACAATTAATAATTAACAATTGTTGGTTAGTCCAAATTCGATAGGGCGAAGGTGTCGTCCCTTTTACTCCTCTTTTACTCCCTTTTTACTCCTCTTTTCTCCCGAAAGTATCGTCCCCAAATATCCCTTAATATCCCCAAATATCCCTTAATATCCATAAATATATATATTTATGATTCATGATCTTGGTATAATCATGCTGACAGCAGGCTTCACGAGCCTGGTGTGCAAGTTCCTGAAACAACCTGTAGTACTCGGCTACATTGTGGCCGGTCTGCTGGTGGGCCCTTACGTTTTCGGCTCCAGTTGGGTCAGCGACGAAGAAAGCGTGAAGATATGGGGAGAGATTGGAGTCATCTTCCTCCTGTTCTCTCTTGGTCTTGAGTTCTCGTACAAGAAACTGGTGAAGATGGGCACTACGGCGCTCATCGGCTGCTTTACAATTGTGGTGGGCATGATGTCGTGCGGATTCCTCCTCGGTCGCGCCATGAGATGGGACCAGATGAATTCGCTCTTCCTCGGCGGTATGCTCTGTATGTCGTCGACGACGATTGTCTTCAAGGCGCTCGATGACCTGGGCCTTCGTCAGCAGAAGTTTGCCAATATCTGTTTCGGTATTCTGGTGGTCGAAGACCTCTTTGCCGTAGTGCTGATGGTGCTCTTGGCCTCGTTGGCTGTCAATCAGTCGTTCGACGGCGCTGAGATGGCGTGGGAAGTAGGCAAGCTGGCCGCATATCTGCTCTTCTGGTTTGCTGCGGGCCTCTTCCTTATCCCGACATTGCTTCGTGTCTGCAAGCAGCATCTCAACGACGAGACACTCACCATCGTGTCGTTGGGTCTTTGCCTGGGTATGGTGCTCCTGGCCGAAGGTGCAGGCTTTAGCGCCGCCCTCGGTGCATTCGTAATGGGCAGTATCCTTGCAGAAACCGTCGAGGCAGAGAAGATCGAGCATCTGCTTTCGCCAATCAAGAACATGTTCGGTGCCGTCTTCTTCGTGTCGGTGGGCATGATGATCGACCCCGCACTGCTTCTGAAATACTGGCTCCCCATTTCGCTCATCACGCTGCTCGTGATCTGCGGACAGATCGTCTTTGCATCGCTTGGCGTGGTGCTTTCGGGACAACCATTGAAGACAGCCATGCAGGCTGCATTCTCGTTGACACAGGTCGGAGAATTCGCTTTCATCATTGCCAACTTCGGTACCGACAAGGGCGTGACCGAGCCTTTCCTCTATCCGGTCATCGTGGCCGTTTCGGTCATCACCACCTTCCTGACGCCCTATACCATTCGCTTGGCAGAACCTGCCTACGAGCGCGTGGACAAGATACTTCCACGTCGCTGGAAACTGATGCTCGATGCCTATGGACATAGCCGCAGCACGCAGAAGGAAGCTTCTCTGACACAGCGTTATCTGGGCAAGGCTATCCTGCCAGTGGTCATCTATACGATTGTCAGCGTCTTCATCGCCACGCTCTATTTCACTCTGCTCAGCGACAAGATTGCCTCGTTTGTCAACGATGGTGTTTCCACCGTCTTCAGCGAACCGCACCTGTGGATAGGCCGACTCGTCAGCCTTGGCCTGCTGTTTACCGTGCTTTCGCCCCTGCTTTACCAGATAGTCAACAAGGACAAGCGCAACAAGGACGCAGGGCTGCTGTGGGAAAAGGGCAGCATGTTCACCCGCGGTCTGCTGATTGTCTTCAACGCTTTCCGTATCGTCCTCGTCCTTGCCATCATCACATCGTGCATCGGCAAGATCTTCGATGCCACCATCGGTATCGTCCTGGCCATGGGCATAGCTGTCTTCTTCTTCATCACGAGGTCGTCGAGAATACAGGAACGTTCGCATCTGCTTGAGGAGAACTTCCTTACCAATCTTTCGGCCCGTGAAATCGCCATGCGACAGGGCAAGCGTGCCGAAAGGAAGAAGGCACAGGAAGCGGATGACGATTTTGAAGACATACATTTTGGCGAGGTTACCATTCCCGAAAATTCATCGGCATTGGGACAATCGTTGCGCGACCTGGATCTTCGCAACAAGACGGGTGTGAGTGTCATTCGCATCCTGCGCGACACGGGCAACGTCAACAACCCCAGGGCGACCGAGAGTTTCAAGCCTGGCGACCGCGTCGTCGTGAATGGCTCGGTGGGCGACATCGAACTTTTCAAGATCTTCGTTGCTCCTGCACAAGAAACGGTTTAGTTTCCGCTATATTCCGTATTACGTAAACTTTATTTCACGTAATCATTGATTCAATAGAAAGATGTCCAAATTCCTGAAGATTCTTGCCATTATCCTTGGCATCATCGTTTTGATCTCGACGGTCATCACGTTTGGAGGCGGCCCATACATCCGTAACTACCTGAATACCCACGGTGCCGAACTGCTGGGACGCAGGGTACAGGTAGGAACCGTCAGGCTCAACGGCTTCACGGGAAGCCTCAGTGTCGATTCGCTGTTCATTGCAGAGAAGGATGACACGACGCGTTTCCTGAGCGCCAAGCAGATCAGGACGCATCTGAATGTGCCTCGCGTATTCCTGCGCGCCTATATGCTCGACGAACTTGAGGCCGACGAACTCAAGGTGGACATCCTGCAACGCGATACGGTGTTTAATTTCACCGACATCATCGAACGTCTTGCGCTCGACGACAGTACCGAACCGCTGCCCTTGGTGATCAAGGACATCAATATCCACAACAGCTATATCCACTACAAGGATTCGCTAGTGGGCAGCGAATTCAGCCTCAATGACTTCCAGCTCTTTATTCCTGGCATCGACCTGCGTGACATCAATACTTCGGTGGGCATCAGCCTGAATTTTACCGAAGGCGGCACGCTGAAGACGATGGTCGATTACGACGACAAGCACAAGCTGTACAGCATGGTCTTCAAGGTCGATGGGTTCAACATGAAGGGATTGCTTCCCTACATGCGTCAAAGCATTTATCTTGGGGACGTCCAGGGTGTCATTAACCTCGACCTTCTGATGCAGGGCAGCGTGGCTCACCTGCTCGACTTTTCGCTCAAGGGCACAGCGGGCATCAAGAACCTGAACGTCTTCGACGAAGAGGGAAAGACCATGGTGCGATGCGACACGGTGTCAATCGATGTACGCGACATGGACCTGCCTGCCAATCGCATCAACCTGAGCCGTGTGCATTTCGAACGTCCTTATATTCGAATCCAGTACGACAAGGATAGTCTCGACAACTTCACCCGTCTTATTCTTAAGGCTGAGAAGATATTGGCCGAACGCGATTCGATACGCCTTGCCGAACAGGGCATCGACTATGCCGAATACATGCTCCAGAATGCCGATTCGCTGGCGGCTCTTGCCGAAGAGTCGTCGGTCGAATACAATGGACTGATTCGCAGGCAGCATCTTCAGATCGATTCCCTCCTGATCGATTCGGCGCGACTCAGTTATCGCGACGAGTCGCTGATTGGCGAACCGTTTGTCTATGAACTGTCGAACGTCAATATAAAGGCCCCCAACTTCTCGCTCCATGGCATCAATCATATCACGGCCGATGCGCAGTTGGGACGCGAGGGACATCTGAGGTTCTGGTACGATGGACGTACGCTCGACCAGCGAGATATGCACATGGTGGTTCAGGCTGAGAAAATCGAAGTCAAGGACTTCTCGCCCTATACCGTGCAGATGTTCGGCAATGAGGTCTCGAGCGGCATCCTGTCGGCCAATCTGATGTACGACACCAAGGACGGACGTCTGCTCGGGCAGAACCACATCATCGTCCGCAATCCGAAGGTTGAGAAGAAACGTCGTGGCGTGCAGTCGGAAATGAACATTCCTTTCCGCACGGGTGTCTATATCCTCACGGACAAAGACGATGTGCTCGACATCAATCTTCCCGTAAAGGGCGACATCGAAGACCCCAAGTTCAGCTACAAGCGTGTGCTTTTCCGCACGATGGGCAAGTTCATCGTGAAGGTCTGCACTTCGCCTTTCCGTCGCAATCGAAATAAATCGGCGGGAGCAGACATCCTTAAACAAGATGCCCGCAACCTCGACGACATCGAAATCGATTCGATCTCGAATGATCTGCTTGATGATGAATAGTTTCAATTAACAATTAATAATTTATAATTTATAATTTGAAACTCCAGATCATCTTTACAGGTAGGACAACGGGAACGGTTTATCCTGCGCTCATCAACGAATACGTGCAGCGCCTGACGCACTATGTACCGACGCAGATTGAGGAGATTCCCGACCTGAAGAATACCAAGAACCTGAGCCAGGAACAGCAGAAGGAACGCGAGGCCGACCAGGTGCTGGAGCGTCTTCAGCCAGGCGATATACTTGTTCTGCTCGACGAACGTGGACGAGAGATGACCAGTCGGGAATTCAGCCAATGGATGGAGCAGAAGCTGCAGACGGTCCCCAAACGCCTTGTGCTGCTCATCGGTGGGCCTTACGGCTTCTCGGATCGCATCTACGAAGCCGCACAGCAGAAGATTTCGCTTTCGAAGATGACATTCTCCCATCAGATGGTACGGCTTTTCCTGGTAGAGCAGCTCTATCGTGCCTTTACCATCATTCGAGGTGAGCCCTACCATCATGAGTGAATTGTGCAATGTCGGGTTTGCAGATTTCTCTCTGTGATTCTTGACTATGATTCGGTCAAATAATTATTTTCAAGAAATTATCATTTCATAAGACAAAATATCCTATATTTGCAAATAAATATAACACATCACTAACATTAATCATCATGAAGAAACTATTCTTAGTCGCATTGGCGCTCAGCAGTGCCTTGTGTGTATCCGCTCAAAAGCTTATCGTGCAGGATTATCAATCCAGCCCCTATTGGTACGGTGGAATCAAGGGAGGAATTCAGTGGGTTCCTACCAATTATGATTTCGGCTCGCTCATTGCTCCTGCCTTTGGAGTACAAGTGGGTCGTCAGATGACACCGGTTGTGGGTATCCGTGGCGATTTCCAGGGATTGTGGTCGAAGACTGCGTTCAAAAGTGCCGACGAGACGATGAACTTCAAGTACTACACCATCGATGCTGACCTTACGTTCAATATCGTCAATCTTTTCCTCGAGGATGAACATCTGCTCGATTTTTCTCTGCTTGCCGGTGCCGGTTTCAACTATTCGTGGGATGCCGAGGATGCTGCCAAATATCCCATTCAGGATCGAATGATCGATAGCCACAGCAGCCTGAAGAGCTACAATAAGCGACTGGGTGCCATTGTGGGTGCCAACATCAGCCGCAATTGGATTGTGGAATTGGAGTTTGATGCCAACAATCTGAAGGATCGTTTCAACAGCAAGTCCAATACCCATCGCGATTGGCAGCTCACCACTTTGTTGGGCGTGAAGTATTGCTGGGGTCATCCAAGTAGTTCGCGCGATGTCGATCGCTCGGAGCTCATCAGCGACACGAAGTATTGCGACGTTTGTGGTCTTTCGCTGGCACGTTGCCCGTGGAATGGCAACCATCCTGGAACCAACACCCAACCGGAACCACTTCCTGCCGTTGTCTATAATTCTGCCGATGAAGTTCATATCGAAGTGTTCTTCGACCTTGACAATGCCGAAATCCGTCCGTCGGAGGATGCCAAATTGCGTGGTTTGAGCAACTTCATTCGTGACCATGAGATTGGAACCGTTCTCGTGAAGGGCTATGCCGACCGCGAGACTGGTAATCCTAACTACAACCAGCGTCTTTCGGAGCGTCGAGCCCAAACCATCGTTGATGTGCTCACTGGCTCGTATGGCGTACCAGCTTCACGTATCGAAAGCCGTGCCTATGGTGACAAGGTTCAGCCTTTTGAGGAGAATGACCTCAACCGTGTCGTGATCATCGACATCAAGGAGGCTGAAAAGAAATAATATTGATGGTATCATTAAGGGGGAATAGTAAATTTTCTACTATTCATAAGTTCTTGAATTGAAAGAAATGCTCTATTCCCCCTTGATAAATACTATTCTTATATTACTAAAACAAATTTATCCTTAAAATCTTTGAAAATAGTTAATTATCTGTACAATGATTATCTTTATGCATTAATTCATTCTAATATAACCCTTAAAATAATTTATTATGAAAAAAACTCTAGCATTAACCAGTCTTTTTCTGTCATTAGCTCTTGCCTCATGTTATCAAAACTCGGACGAAGAGCTGTCAGTCAACAACAAAGTGGTAACTTTTAATCTTGAGTTGGATGGCGTCGAACAAGCTTCGATGACTCGTGCTATCGATGAACCTAAAAATCTTCTTATAATCGACAAACTCGGCGACAAGGTTACGACGAGCATCAAGAATTCGCTTGCTGCTTTCGGAATGCCGCTCGATTATGGCAAGCATGACATTTATTTTGTCGCTGCCGACCAGATCTGGTCCTCCTTCAGTACTGCAGATTTGACCGTAACTTGGCCCACTGACCGTACTGCCCTCAGTTATACTTGGGCATATCATCTTTCAATTGAAGTTGATGAAAATACTTCTGTCGAAGATATTACGCTGCCTTTGGTTATCGCCAATGTTCAGTTGAAGACTTTGGATAAAATACCAGCCGAAGTTCCCACGATGACGATTGAGGCTCCTGGGTTGAGCAAGGTATTTGATCTGAAGACTATGTCGGGTGTAGAATCTGAATCTGATATTAATTATTCGTACAATGTTACGCAATATGCAGGTTCTAAATCTATTAATTTTAACTTGTACACTTTTGTTCCCGCATCAGGATTTGTCGGTGATATAGTTTTGACGGCATTAGGTTCGAATAACAACGAAATTGCTGCCAAGACATTTGAACAAGTCCCCGTACAAGCCGGCTATATCAGCCTCTATTCCGGCTACTTCTTCTCTGATGGCGTTTCGTTCCCACTCTCGTATACTGATGATTGGATGGGGACGAATAATTATGGCTATTGATTTGTTTTCTATTGCTTTTGAAGCAGTATATACGATTAATACAAAAGTATGACCAATCTCGGCGAAGGTTGGTCATACTTTTATTGTTTTATACCTAATCATTTATGACTTAAATTGGTAATACTTCGATTTCAGAAGCTGAGTTGCCAAGTCAAGCGCTTCGCGGAACGATGGATGACGATGGAAGTAAAGGAGTCCTGCGATTAGCGTGAGTGAGAGAGTAATGGTGAATCGTAGGATAAGATTTTGCATTGAAAGGATGTGATTGCTGCATTCGGCAACGACAATCATCAGGAGAAAACCCATAAGGATGGGACTGATGTCACGCAATTGGTCCTTTAGGCTATAGCCAATAGGACGACCGCAGACGTATAGGTTGAGGAAAATGAGCAGGAATGAATAGAGCGCATAACTCCATACAAACACCTCTACACCGAATTGCAGGGCTGCAACGATGAGCACGACCATCAGCGCGCGACGAGCAATTTCTATCCAAAGCACAGTACGACCCATCTTTTTGACAAGCAGGATATTCTGATTGACAGCATGGAGCGGATAAAGGATACCTACAACGCCCAAAGCCATCAGATATTGTCCTGCCACTCGCCACTCTGCACTTCCCATAAGGAGTTGCATGAGGTCTTCGCCTACACTCATCAGCAGCGTCATCAGGAAGCCGACGAAGAGGAGGGTGACGAGGATGATTCGACGATAGGGGTGGTAAAGGTTTGAGGGGGTTGAAGGGTTTGCGGAGTTATTGATTTGCGAGAGAATGGGGTAACTGACGCTTTGAACCACCTGTGTCATACTGTTTGAGGTGACAAGACGGATGCGATCGGCCTGCACGAAGTAGCCGGCTTGTGTTGCTCCATAAAAGCGTCCGATAAGCAGCGTGTAGATATTGTTGAAGATGTTACCGATTAGTCCTGTGATGAGCAGGTTGCGCGAAAAAGCAAAGAGTCGTCGCAACTCATCGCTCGCAAAAGTAAGTGCGGGACGAAATTTGGTGGTAAGCCAGAAGCCAAGGGCACGAAGTACGTAGGACATCACATTTTGAACGACAAGAGCCCATACGCTGTGGGTGCGCCAAGCCCAAATGATGGCGATGATGCAACTGATGATAGAGGCTGTAATCGAGATGATGCACATCTTGCGGAACTCCAAGCCTCGACTACAAAGCGTGAACTGGATGATGCTCAATGCACCAAGCGGGATGACCAGAAACGTGACGCGGCTTACATCGGTAAGAATGGGCTCGTGATAGAAACCTGCTATGAAAGGTGCAGCAAACCAAAGGATGAAATAGATGAGAAGGGAGAGGGCAATATTCGTCCAGAATACTGTGCTCAAAGTTTGCCTGCTCACATCCTTTTCGTTGATCAATGTTTGGCTAAACCCCGACTCAGTGATGGTATTTCCAATGAGCGTGAAGACAACAAGCATACCCATCAGTCCGAACATACTGGGCGTCAGAAAACGTGCCAATATGAAAGTACAAATGAGTTGGATGCCCATTGTGCTGAAACGTTCCATCGCATTCCAGAACGATCCGCTGGCCATCTGCTGAGGTCTTGTGCTCATAAATAATTTATTTTGTAAATAATTAGTTGTTAATTGTTAATTTTTAATTGTTAATTGAAAAAAGTTTTCGGGTAGTTCCGTCGGGTTCGATGATGATTTGAATGTTGGAGTTGCGTGTAGGACGTCCAAATATGTCATATCGAACTGGTTTGAGACTCTTGTTGACAGGAACCTTGTCCAACGCCATCTCAGAGAGTGGCTTGATGGAGCAGTCGAAAGCGTCTAGATCATTGCCAAAGTCGGAAGGCAGGAACGTGATGCGAGGTGATTCGAAACGATAGGTGTTCCTAGTACTGTCGGTATGTGTTACCGTCAGTTCCCATCCGTAGAGCGAGTCGGCGCTGAGCGTAACTGGCTTCGGATAGAAGCAGCAACCATCGAAATCCCCTTCGGTAAGACGAATGCCGTTGATGCTGTCGGCTCCCTGTACGGTCATGAAATAGACTCCATTCAGGTGGAAGGTGCTATTGATGTTGCCGTAGAGCAAAAGAGGACGAATCTGACAATAGGGGATGAGCCGATTGTCGATTACCTCCAAGAAGTCGCGTTCGTAATCGAGGCTTTCGGTCATGATGTCGAAGGTTGGAGCCACTTCGTCAGCTATTTCGTCACGCATCCTTTTGACCATAGGAAGTGTGACCGAAGGTTTGCAGAAATCGCCCAGATAAACCGTCATACGGTTGATGTACTCATCACGGAACTCGGGGAGGTCGAGCAGTCGGATGAACAACTGGTGTGCTTCGCGATTGCGCACCGAGACGGCATCGTCGCCGAAACAGGTCAGATAGTTGAGCCAATTGGTGCGATTGGAGGTCGTGGAGACGTAATCGAGATTGCGAAGCAAGGCATGGAAACCGTCCTCAGTTTCCTCTGTAATGGAATTCTTGTTTCGCCAAAGGGTGATATTGTTGTGCGGAAAATTGTCATTGGTAGCGAAGGTCTCAGCACAGAGGTAATTGATGAAGAGCGGGATATCGATCAGCTTTGCGTAATCATCCAACGTGGCTTCATCGTTGGCAATGAGTTCCAGAACGGGTTTATAACTTTCATCATCGGATGTGAGGCTTTTGATCAGCGTAATGTCTTCCTTATCTATGCCCTTGTTGCTTTCCATCCAAGCTTCATCTTCCGTTTCGCGCAATTCGTAGATTCCCTTGTATTGTCCATTGATATAGACGATTACGGGTCGATAGGCTTGGTATTCGATATTTTCGACATGCTGGCCAAAGAGTTCTTGCACGAAGGCATCCTCAAATCGTGTGTCGATGGCACAATCGCCTCCATTGCGCAGCAGGAAAGCACGCGACTTTTGGACTTGTGGCTTGGAAGGCCAGAAATAGCTGGTGTTGAAATGGTCGTTGCCATAACGTCCGAGTGCTTCTATACGGAGAGATTTTTGCGAAAAGAGCAGCGACGCCTGGCCATAGGTGGTGGCTTGGACAAGTTGGCTGAGGGACGGTTGTTGTTCCCTTTGGCCAAGTTCAAGAAAAAGGCTATCGGCAGGCTCGAAGTATTCGAGATAGATGGGACGTTCCCATTGCTTGAAGCAGTTGTCACTCCAATCGCTGCCAATCAGGATGCCGTTTTCCTCGCTGTACAGATTGTTATTGTCTGTCGAGAGGGAAATGAGGGGTAGGTTTGTTGAGCGAGGATGATGGATGAACGAGCGAGTGACCGTAGGCGATGGTTGGGCATGTGGGCTAATGAGCCGCGCCTTGATCACTTGGCTTTCCTCGTTGGGAATAATAAGCGGGCTACCCAAAGCAACGTGCGGAGAGGAGAGGGTGGGCGTGCTGCCATCGCGCGTATAATAAATATAGGTGTCGGCGGGCGCATCGAAGGTTTCGACGGATATTTCGATGCCGTCGTTTGTTTGTCGAATGATTGGAAGGGGCAAATCGAATGTCGAGCCACCGGAAATATTTGTCTTTTCGGGTGTGGCAAACCGTTTGAACTGCCAATGAGGCGTACCATCGAGAATGCGGCCATAGGATATGTCGGGACCTATGTTTGCCGGATAATGGATAGAATCGACTAGGTTCCCTTCGGTGTCCCACAGATAGAGCGTGCCTCCGTGGTCGGGATCTAATTTGAAGTCGGTGTGCTCCCAATGGTCGTCGCGGCCGTCGCAGCAGATGAAGGCATATCCTTGGGCAGGAACATACTTGAAGTGATCGATGGTATAGGCGGAGGAATAATTGTTGCGATTGCTGACACGCCAGTTGCGTAGGTTGATTTCTCTAGATGTAGGATTATAGAGTTCGAACCACGAGTCGGGATAGTGATGATTGTAGAGCAATGTCTCGATGTTGTTGGGCATCAGTTCGTTGAACATCAGTTTCGGCATGGGATGGAGGTAGGGTTCGAGCCGAGAGGGCATAATCTTGGTAAAGATGGAGTCGAGAACATGATCGGAATTGCCTGTTGGGTCTGACCAAGGATGAATGCCGTCGGGACAATACATCTGGTAATAGGTGATGTTCCCCTCATCATCGGTCCATCGAGGATAAAACTCTTTATTGTAGGTTTGGTTAAGGGTTTCAATATAATCGGCGGAATTGGGCATATAACCGTCGGGCACATCCGTATAATTCCAAACGTCGAGAAGAGGAAGATCATAGTGTTCGGCAATCCAGGTTGAAACTTCGCTGACATAAAGGCCACGGGGCATTACGGAACAAGTGTTCTGGAAATATCCGCCTATGGCGACGATGGCATCGGGCTTTACTTCTAGTATTCGATGATAAACATAGTTGAAGGCCCCGATGAATGTGGTGCGATCCTCAGAGTTCCAATCGACAGAATCTCGGCCCCTTTCGTATTCGGCTTGCAAAGTATTGTTGGCGTCGTTGAAGCCATGGTCGATGACGATGATATCTGTGGAGTCAAGGTATTCGATAATGCGCCGGTCGTAACTGGAGAACTTCCAGACATCTAGCCGATGGCGGTCGATGCGTCCTTCCTGGAGCCAGGGTTGGTAGAGTTCGTCTTTCTCGGCAGAACTCATCGAAAGTGCATAGCCTGTATGTTCTTCGATCTCTTCATCAGGACTGAATGGTCGAATAGAGAGGAACGATGCGCCGATGGAGTGATTGCGGCACGTCATCCCAAGCGCTTCACAGGCATTCTTCGGATAGGTGCAATGCGCAGGGATAGACGTACCAATCCAAAGCACACGCTTGCCTTCAAGTATGTTCTGCGAATATACTTGACCGAAAATGAATGTAGCCAGGATGAAAATTATCGTTCTATGCATTGCAACGGAGCGGATGGGAGTTATGGCATTTGTTCCATTTGCTGGGCAAGCTGGGCTTCTGCTTCGGGATACCAACCACTGCCCATACTATAACCTTTTCCCACCACTTTGGCAGGATTGCCGACTATAAGGATGTTCTCGCCTTCGGCGGTAAAGTCGCCGGAGACCTTGCTGCAACAGGATACGACCGATCCGTTGGGAAGGATGGTTCCCTTGCCGAGGGTGCAGCGATTGCCGATGAAGACGTTGTCGCCGATTCGTACGGGTAGCTGGCGAGGATGGACGCGGCCCGTGTTGAGGTTGGTGAGGAAATGGAAGTCGGTGTCAAACAACTGGCATTCCCACGAGAAACGAACGTCGTGGCCAAGTGTGATGCTGCGAGCGCAGACAATACGGCACTTGCATCCGAAGAGGGCACGTTCGCCCAGCGTAAGTTCGGCATTTGGCTGCACGGTGAGTCGTACGCCGGGATGTATCTTGGTGCGCCCGCCGAAAGTGATGTGTCCTTCGTTGCAGAAGATGATCTGGTCGCTATTGGTCTCCCAAGGGTCGATTTTGATAACGCCGATGGAAATCATACCGGGGGTGACAGGGTCGCTGATGGTGATGCGTCCCACTGAACGGACCTTGACATTCCACGAGATGAGGATGGGAATACGAAGGGCGTAGCGCATCGGGAGGGCCTTGAAGTTGAACCACAACGTCTTGATCCAGTTGATCTGGAAGAAGCGGTACTTTATGGTGCCCAGGCCTTGGCGGCGTTCTTTATCTAAGTTAAGCATTGTCAGAGTTGTCGGAGTTTTCGGAGTTTTCGGAGTAATCGAAGTTTTCGGAGTTGTCGGAAAAGGGCAATCAATTGTTAATTGTTAATTATTAATTATTAATTGTTAATTGACCTACTGCCCATCGCCTTGCTGCGCCTTGGTGACTACCTTGGCATCTTCCTGATGCTGATGCAGCCGCTGGTGATAATAGGTGTAACCCGTGAGGATGTTTTCGTATTTTGTATTGGGATATCCTACGGTGCCTATGACCTTGAGGATGCAGTAGATGGTGAGGAAGACGCCGAAAGCGATCTTGAGGGAGCGTTGCTTGAAGCATTCGAAGAGGTCGGGCCAGATGATCCAATAACCAAAGACGAAGAGGTCGGCGAGACGTTTGCCCACTTCACGAACTTCGCTGAAGAAGAAGTAGAAGGTGAAGAAGATGACAAGCGCATTGATGAACATGACGTTCGCTGGACGAATAGCCTTGATTTTGTCCCAATAATAGAAGATAATCAAACCTGTACCCAGACGTTCGAGCGAACCGATGGAGATATTGAAACTGAGCGCTGCCATGTGCTGATCCTCAAGATAGGACTTGACCATTACAGCCAATTTACCTCCGATAAGTTGTGCAACGATTGTTGCCCCCACCGAAAGGACAGGCACCCTAAAGAGGACGATGAGGTTGCCAATGATGAATAGGGAGAGATAGACCCAACGGTTGATGGGACGATGAAGGAAGAAATAGAGTGGAAAATAGATGAATGCTGACAGATGGAACATCAGTGCAGCAAAACATACCAGAAAATAGGGAAGGGGTCGCCGCTCTTCGATGTAGTGAAGTCCATTAAGAAAGATCAGGATGGCAATGGTATTGCGCATCAGGTTGATCATCATAATCAGTCCGCTCATCATAAGGAAGATGATGACCCCCAGGGGGAAGTTGGAACTATAGCGCTTCAAAAAGCGCATAAGCAGGATAACCTGAATGAGCGTAACGATAAATTGGAAGAACAGGTAACCATCGCCACCTGCAATTCTTCGGCAAACATAAGCCAGAATAGCTATGCCAGGTTCAAATCGGAATGAGTGACTGGCAAAGACGTTAAAGTGGAAATCGTTGGGCTGTACGTATTCGAACATGACGTGATAGCCCGTCCAGTCGTCGCCTATGTAACCTCGAAGTCCCAGGAAGAGGATGAGCAGGAAACTACAAGGCATCCACATACGCTCACGAAGCTTCTCATCCAGACGGTCGTAGCTTAGGGCTAGTACCGCGAGGAGTAGCAGAAAAATGAGATATGGGATGGCGTAACTCACGAGGCGTGTCAGTTGTTAGCCTCTTCGGCGTCGATGGCTTTATACTGGCTGATGAGGCTATGCAGGTAGTCGCGACCAAAGAGGATCCAGACAATGGCCATAATGAAGCCCACAAAGGCATACATGATGACGAGCAGCGAGCGTGGCGTGCTGGATGCCTGATTTGCTACAGAGGAATGTCGAATGATAGTATAGACGGGCGTGTTGGCACCGATGAGTGCCTTGGCATTCTGCTGTTGCTGCGAAAGAGCGTTGTAGGTATTGTACTTGATCTGGAACTCGTTCTGCAGGATGTCGCGTTCGATGATGACCTTCTGCTTGAACACCGAGATATTGGCATCGGCGAAATTAGCGGCTGCCAATTGGGCATCGAGATATTCCTTGCGCGATTCATCGACGAGTTTCGAGGTGTAGTCGTAGTCAAAACGCGCCTTTTGTGTACGATAGTTGGTGATGTATGCCTGCAGTTTCTTCTGTACGGTGTCGGCCATTGCACAAGAAACCAAGGGGTCGTTGTCACTTACGGTGATGCTGATAAGGCCATTGTCCTTTGATACTTCGCACATGATGTTACGTGCCATCAGGTAGAAGATGTTTTCGAGCCGTGTGGAGAAGAAACGTGTGTCGGGCAACGTGTCACCGATGCCAACTTTCTCAATCTCTTCGTCGTCGCTACCGAGACTGCTGATCCACTTTGAGGGCAGGCTCCAAATGGGGGTGAACTGGTCCTCGGTGAAGTGTTCGAAATAACTCTTGACCGTACCGTCGCTGAGCGTTACGGGGACGTTCCAAAGGCTCACCACGAAATCGGGCGAAGTGACCACAAGGGGATACATCTCGGGGAAGATGGCATCGACGTTGTGGTTGCTCATACGGTTAAGATCTATTCCGAACATTGCAGTGAGCGAACCGAATGACTCCGACACTCGGTTGTTGTTGGTGAGCTCGGGAGCAAGAACGACTGTCGAACTATAGATCTTCTCACTATTGAGCGCCATGAAGACGCCAATGACTGCCATGACGAGGGAGATGATAATCACCAGTTTCCGTTCATGATAGAGTTTGTGTATGGCGCGGACAAAATCGAATTTCATAACTTCAAACTTTACAAACCTTTCGAACCTTTCAGAACTTTTCGAACCTTTATCGAATGATATTCACGATAAGAGCAGCAATGGTGGCGAGTGAAGAACCTATAGCAATCCATGTGCTTGCCTTGGTGGTGTAGTCACGATGAACCTTGGTAGGTACTACGACTTCGCATCCAGGTTCGGGTTTGGCGCCCTTGCGGACACGCGAAACCTGGCCATTCTTATATATGATATAGGTCTTGCGATGACGTGCCTCTTCGGAGTAACCACCCGCCTGATTGATGTAATATTTTACATTCTTGCCTTGGGTAAAAGTTACGGTATTGGGGAATAGCACTTCGCCCGAAACCTTTACTGTATTGTCATACTGCGGAATGAGGAGCACATCGCCTTGACGAAGCACAAGGTCATCATGCGAACCGGGTTTTGCCATGGCCTTCTCGAGGTCGATGCCGACATTGTAACTCGAACGGATACGCTGTTGCAACTGCTGCACCTTGAGCGTGTCGAGTTCGACCTGAGCATCGGCAATCTGCTGTTGGAGCTGGAATATCTCGTCGGGTGTCAAGCGGCGCAGGAGGCTTGCGCCCTTGGCATAGGCAAACTGTTTCAGACCACCCGCTTTGTTAATAAGGTCGCTGATGCGTTCGTTCTGCTTTGTGAGCGCATAGAGACCTGCATACATCACCTGACCTTGTACTTCGACATTTTGCTGGTCGTAGAACGAGGGACTGCGGCGGATATAAACCTGGTCATAGGGTTCGAGGAAGAAGGTGCTGTTGCCATTGATTTTCAGGTTCTCGGCCAACTCAAAGGTGAAGAATTGGGCACGAACTTCGCCCTCCTCGTGGGTAGCAGTGGGGTTCTGGATCTGTCGGGCAATATCTACACGCACGGTGGAAGCCGATTCGAGCAGACCACCGGCCTGGAGAACGAGATCTTCGATGGTCTCGTTGTCGGCATATTCGTAGGTGCCAGGATTGAAGACCTCACCATTCACCTCAATGGTGCGTTTCTTGAGAGCCTCTTCGTTGCTGGGGATGTAGAGGATGTCCTCGCTTTCGAGCGGCATATCAGGCACACGTCCTTCGAGAATTCCTGTGACATCAACAGGCACCAGACGGTGAGTACGGTCGGCATTCATACGGTACATCAAAGCGTGGTGTCCAACTGCTGTTTCGGTGAGACCGTCAGCAGCTTCGATGACCTGACGGATGGTGTTGACTTCGTCTCCAATATGGAAGATTCCGGGACGGAAGGCAGCTCCACGCACCTCAACAATATTCTCAAAACGATCCTGGTGCTGATCGACCGTGAGCTCATCACCATCTTGCAGCAGGAATGCTCCGGCTTCGGTGGCCTTGACGTTGTAGGCAGTACTTCGCTTACCGTTGGAACGCATGATGCGGACGGCATCCGTGTAGGCATTGGCTGTAAAACCGCCGCAATATTTCAGCAGGTGCTTTACAGTTTCTCCTTCCTTCATCTCGTAACGCATAGGACGCTTCACCGAACCATCGGCCTTCACGATATTGACATAAGGACCGACGATAATCACGTCGTTGTCGCGCAACCTGATGTCGCCCGACAATTTACCATTGAGAATGTAGTCGTAGACATCGACAGTCGATAATTCACGACCCTGACGATAGACCTTAATATTACGTAGGGTGCCTATTTCGCGAACGCCACCCGCAGAATAGAGCGCATGGAAAACGGTGGCGAAAGCCGAAAGGTGATAGGTGCCTGGCACATTGACTTCGCCCATAACATTGATTAGAATGGAGCGTGTCTGGCCAATGGAGACACGTACCGTAGAACTTTCATACATGGCGCCTACCTCTTGACGCAGCAGACGATCGGCTTGTGCCAATGTGAAACCGCCTATACTAATGGGCCCATATTGGTCGACAACGACAACGCCTTCGGCATTTACAGTGAGATGCAGAGAGACTTGAGTGGCACCAAAAATATCAACGATAACCTCATCACCAGGACCAATGACATAGTCTTGTGGAGCTGTGATGTTCATGTTTGGCTCAAAGGAAAGGTTTTCGTTGTTGAAGATGTCGTGACCGAAAATCTGCTCCTTGGGATCAACTTCCTCTTCCTCTGCATTCTGGACGTTACCTTCTTCGTCAGTACTGCGACGGTTGTCATCGTTTTCGATATTGAGCACCTTCTCGATGGTAGTGGTGGCGTCCTCGCTGACATTACTGGCTTCGCCATTAGCTTCACGCAGAGCTGCATTGCTTGCCTGCTGAGAGGTGGCTACCTGTTTTTGTGAACCTAGTTGCTGGTCGCCGCTCTGGTACTTGGTACGTACACGGCGTAGCTGTTCGGTGGTTACGCCCCATGCCATCAGCTGCTTGAGAATCTCCTGTTGTGTCTGGCCTTCCTCGGAAGCCTGGGTAATGTATTCCAGAATCTTCTCATCGGTCATATTCCTGCCGAAGGTCGAAGATTGTGCCGAGAGTGAAGTAATGCCAAGCATAGACACAAGCAAGGCTTGAATGATGATATTGCGAAGTCTTTTCATCCTATAGTTGAATAATTGATTATCGGGAAGATTGAAGAATGGTCGGTGCCGGTTGGGCATCAATGATAGAAAATATAATTGATGATGATGGCAGCAGTTACACCGATGAAGTCGGCCATAAGACCGTAACTGGTCGCATAGCGAAAACGCTTGACACCTACCGAGCCGAAATAGACGGCAAGGATATACATTGTGGTGTCGGTAGAGCCTTGGATGGTGGAAGCGACATGTCCGACAAAGGAGTCAACACCATACGTCTGGAAGACATCGAGCATCATGGCACGTGCTCCTGCACCATTGAATGGTTTGAGCAAGGCACAAGGCAGAGCTGCGCAGAAATCGGTGTCAATGCCAACGTGGCTGAAACACCAACTGAGACCATCGGTGATGTAGAGCAAGGCTCCACATTCGCGGAAGAGGCTGATGCCCACGAAAAGGGCCACTTGGTAGGGAATGATGGTCACGACGGTATGGAATCCGTCTTTCGCACCATCTATAAATGCTTCGAAAATGGGAACTTTCTTCTTGATGCCCACTAAAAGGAAAAGAAGAATGGCAGAGAACAGCAAGACATTGGAGAATACTCCGCTATATAGTGTCAATTGATCCTTGCTGAGGGTTGAGAAGAACCATCCGATGCCTCCAATGAAACAGGCAGCACCAATGAATGTGCCGAGGATAACGGGATCGAGCAATTTGATGCGTTGCTTGATGCAGCACAGCAACAATCCTCCAAACGTAGAGCAAGCCGTGGCCAACAGAAGAGGGAGAAAAATGTCGGAAGGATTGGCCGCACCGAACTGAGCTCGATACATCATGATCGAGATCGGGATGATAGTGATGCCCGATGTGTTCAGCACGAGGAACATGATCATGGCATCGGTGGCAGTGTCTTTTTCCTTGTTGAGTTCCTGCAGTTCCTTCATCGCCTTGAGTCCCATTGGTGTGGCAGCATTATCAAGTCCAAGCATATTGGCCGACACATTCATCAGGATACTACCTTGTGCTGGATGGCCGGCGGGAATGCCTGGGAAAATTCGACTGAACAATGGATTGATAAGACGCGAAAAGGCAGAAATCACGCCACCGCGTTCGCCCACTTTCATCAAGCCGAGCCAAAAGGTAAGTACACCCGTCAGACCCAGACATATTTCGAATGCCTTGGCCGAAGAGGTAAAGGTCACAGTCATCAAGCGGGACCATATCTCGGGATCACCGACAAATATGGACTGGACCACAGCCATGATGAATGCGATGGCGAAGAAACCAAACCAGATATAATTTAGCATGGGAATTTTGTGGGGATGTAATGGGAAATTAGCGGGTGAAACCTTCACTTAAATAGCAGTACCCAACAAAAACTGTTAATTGTTAATTATTAATTGTTAATTAAGAAAATCATTTGCCTGCGGCTTTCTTCAAGCCTTGTATAACAGCATTGTCGAAACCTTCCTTGGTCATCTCGTTGAGACCCTTGATGGTGATGCCACCGGGTGTGCAGACCTTGTAAATCTCGGTGTCGGGCATTGTGCCATTGTGTTCGAGCAGATTTACGGCGCCGAGTACTGTCTGGTCAATCATCTGTTTGGCGACATGGGGATAGAATCCCAGTTCGATAGCACCCTGAATGGCGGCCTTGATGTATTCAAATGCGTAGGCAATGCCGCAGGATGTGATGGCAGTACCTGCTGCCATATGGGCTTCGTCAATGACGATGGCCGAACCGAGTTCATCGAAGATAGCCTTGACAAAAGCCTTCTGCGCTTCTTCCATCTGGTCGTTGAAGCAGACGAGTGTCGGACTCTGTTTGATGCTGATGGCGGTATTGGGGATGACACGAGCCATAGGACGTTGATCGCCTGCCAAGAATTCGCTGAGTTGGGCGAAGGTGATACCGGCAGCGACGCTGATGATGAGCGGATTGCTGGCATTGATGGCAGGATAAATTTCCTCGAGTACCTGCTGCACAAGCCATGGCTTGATGCAAAGCATGACGATAGCGGCTCCCTCACATGCCTCACGATTGGAAAGGGTGGTTTGAATGCCGGGCACGTCGGCTGAAAGACGATCGAGTGTGGCTTGTGTTCTTGCAGTCACAGTGATTTTTTCAGCTTTGACCATAGAACCTGTGGCGAGACCACGAGCAATGGCGCCACCCATATTACCTGCTCCAAGGATTGCAATTTTCATAATTTTAGAATACTTTTACCCGGATATACTTCTTTGGATTCTCCTTGATGGCATTTACAAGCGAATCAACGTCCGAAAGGGTGTTGTTCAGATGTTCGTGCAGTTCGGTAGTGTTGAGCAGTTTTCCGACGGTGTTGTCGTTGGCCTGAACTCGCTTCATCAGTTGGTTCATCTCGTTGAGTGTCCTGTTGGCGTTGGCAAGAATCTTTTCAACCTCGGCATCCTTGATTTGGTTGGAAATGGTGTCGAGGTTAGCAGTGGTGCTCTCAACGTTGTTCATGATGGTTGGTACGTCGTTCTTGAGCAGGCTGTTGAGCGAATTGACTGTCTGATTGAGCCTTACGGTCATCTTGTTCAGTTCAAGCAGACTTTCCTGTACCTTGCTTTCGTTCACCAATACGGTTATGCCGCTGACCAACGTGTCGAGTTTGGGAAGCAGGGCATCCACTTTTGAGATGATGGGGTCGGCCTTGTCGAGAAGACTTGCTTTGGTAGCCGGTGCAACAATAGTATCCCATGGGTTGAAATACTGTTCACTTCCGCCCAGTTCGAGGTTGATGCTTGAGGTGCCGAGGAGGTCGGTGCTTACGGTAACGCGACTATCAACGGGAATCTGGATTTCATCGTTGTAGATGTTGAGTGTGACCAGAACCTTATCGCTCTTTTTGTCATATTGCATTTCGCGAACTATACCCACTTTCAGGCCATGGAGTTTGACATGACTTGATACAGCCAGCCCTTCGACCTTTTCACTCAAAAGGTAATAGAAGTCGCCCTGTCGCAGAGTGTGGATACCTTTCAGATAATTGACACCCAAAAAGAGAATGACGAGGGTAACGATTGCCCAGAATCCAATCTTTAATTCGTTGCTGATTTTCATTATTTCGGATTTTTACTAATTCTTTATGCGATTACCATTTGCATCAAACTTCACGGGGAAAGCACCGGGAAACAATGCGGTTACTTTTTTCAGTTCCGCATTCAATCCTCTTGATGTGGGTGCGCTGCCGTAGGTATATTTGTAGAGATCACCTTCCTTGTAATACGACACAGGACTCAGCCCCTTGAATTCGGGAGATCCTTCATTCAAAAGTTTCGAAGAGGTAAGGAACTGAATCTTCCAGACAACGTTACCTGTGGCTTGCTGCATGGGCGTATCGTTGGCAGATTGATTGCTCGGCTTCGGTTTATCCTGCTCGGCTGGCTTGACATTCTCTTTCTGCTGGTCAGGCTTCGCATTGTCCTGGTTGGAAAGTTGACGTTTGTCCCATTTGCGCTTGTACTCCTTGAAGCCTTGATACAAGGCATTGGCAAAAGTGCTTTGTGCTTCATCGGTGTTGATGAAACGTTCCTCGGCGACATTGCTCATGTAACCAAGTTCTACGAGGATAGCAGGCATTGGAGAGTAGCAAAGCACAAAGAGATTTTTGGCCTTTACACCGCGACTCACTACATTCTTGGCATAACTTGTTTTCTTGAGACTTGCGATGAGATTCTTGTGAACAGCATTTGCAATTTCGAGACTCTGCTTGTTGTGTTTCTCGCGCTGAGCCTGGCACAGGATCTTGGTCTCGATGTCAATGTCGGTGTCGAAATTTACGCGCTTACCACTGATGTCAAGGTTCTCGCGCTCCTCAACCAGACGTTCCTCCACACGACGTTTGCCGCTGTCCGAACCTTCTGTGCCAAAGATATAGGTCTCGAAGCCACGAACGGATGGGGTAGGGCATGCATTGACGTGAATCGAAATGAAAAGGTCGCCCTTGTTCTTTTTGGCAATCTGAGTGCGCTCAGGCAGTGAAGGATATTTGTCGGTTTTGCGTGTGTAGACAACCTTAACGTCGCTGTAATTCTTCTCGATGAGTTTTCCAAGTTTGAGTGCGACATTCAGCGCAATGGTTTTTTCGTCTTGTTTGCATTTGCGATGAGGAGTGCCAAAGTCTCCACCGCCATGACCGGGATCTATGATGATGGTGAATTGTTCCTTGGCGATGAGTTGCGAAGGAAGGGCCAGGGCAAACAATGTAAGTATTGTCAATAGGCGAAAAATACGTTGCATAGTGTAAAAATACATAATTTGGGTGCAAATTTACGAAAAAAATTTGTAAGTTCAACAAAAATATATTATTTTTGCGCCAAGTTTTCGATTTTTTGACAATTATATCCAATATTTAAGCCAATAACTGGAAATTATGCATAAGAAATATGGTCTTTTAGGGCATCCTTTGGGACATTCTTTTTCAAAGAAATTCCATAATGAGCGCTTCTCGCGTTTGGGAATTGATGCAGAATATGTGAACTTCGATTTGGAAAGCATCTCGCTTTTTCCCACAGTTCTTGCCAACGAACCTCTGCTCTGTGGCCTCAATGTGACCATTCCCTACAAGCAGCAGGTGATGCAGTTCCTTGATGAACTCGATCCTGTTGCTGCCCGAATCGGAGCGGTGAATACCATTTGTATCAAGCGTTATTCTTCGAATGAGGTTGGTACTAAAGATAGCAAATTGTCTGGTCTTTGGCTAAAGGGATACAATACGGACATTATTGGTTTTCGCGACAGCATACGACCCTTGTTGATACAGGCCGGTATATTGGATAACGAGGGCAATGCTGCTCCAGATTCTGCTGCGTTGATTCTTGGTACAGGAGGTGCATCCCAAGCCATTCGGGTTGCTTTGGAAGATATGGGAATCGCTTACACATTTGTGTCACGTACACCTTCTTCCGATCGTCTTACCTATGACCAACTGACACCTGAGGTGATGTCTGCTCATAAGGTCATCATCAACTGTTCCCCAGTAGGCACCTATCCGAATGTAGTTGCCTGTCCTGCTATACCTTACGAATATCTTACCTCAATGCATGTATGTTACGATCTGGTTTATAATCCCGAAGTGACTTTATTTATGGCAAAGGCAAAAGAAAAAGGCGCCTTCACAATGAATGGAGGCGCCATGCTCGAAGGCCAGGCTATTGCTTCGTACAACTATTGGACGGCCGAGGACTAACGTTTATTTCCAAGTCTGCCAGTCGCCCATGATGATATCTGGGTTGTCGTCCTCATCAGCAGCAAGGCTTTTACTCTTTTTTTCGTCAAGATCGTGGAGGATCTCTTCCAACGGCTTGGATTCTTGTCGATTATCCACTTCGATTAGGTCCATTATTTCGATGAAACAGGGGAGGGGTGGACGATTGGTTGGGAACCTGACGTCCACATGCATCAGGCAAGCACCGTAAAGGCCCAGACTGAAATTCATTTGCCTTTCGAGGTTCTCGTTTCCGTTAGGAATATAAAATCCCTTTTCTTGTAGTGGTTTCAGATGATCGTGCAAAGTAGCTGCATGGTCTTTTCCTTCGATGCTGCTGAACGACAACGTCCAAAGGTCTTCTCCAGGACGACCCATAAGTGCTTCACGTTCGAGAAATACCTGGCAATCAATACCCAGGAAAAGATAGTTCCAAGAAAGTGAGGCTCGGTATGCAGAGATACTTTGATCCAAGCGCACAGGTCTACCAACACGACGCATTTCGCTAAAGTACCACCATCGTTCGGTCGATGTGTGGGCTTTCACTCCAGCAAAGAGCGCCATGGCTTCCAGTTTCATTAGGTTGCTCTGTTTCGCTTGTTCTTTATTCATAACTTTTCGAACCTTTCTTAACCCCTCGAACCCTTCTTAACCACTTTTACAGGTGACAACACCTTCCCGTCTTCCGCATCCATTCGCAAGATGCGTCGTACGATGCCTTGTCAGCACATACCCAAAGGATTGGAGTATGAAGTTGCTTGTCACCTTTCTTCAAAACGTTGTTGCCGTTCATCGGAGGTGGTGCCTGTCCGTCAGTGAGGATAATTAATCCATCGTATTCATGAGGCTTCTGCATGATGTAGTCGAATAAAGGCTGATAACTAGTACCTCCGCGCCCCTTCACTTGCACCGTCTTGTTGGCACGATGCATCGGCTCAATGGGCCCTAATTCGGCATCAAACTGACACATGTCGATTTGTATGACACCATATCGGAATATGCGATTGATCGAACTATAAAAATCTTCGAGCATCGCTTCGGTAATGCTGCCACTTGTATCTATGGCAACAAGCAGATGTGTGTCAAATTGATGTGTACTGCCTAATTGCAGAAATTCGGTTCTGCGATTGGGACGCATTCTTGTCAGATGCCTGCGGCTTCTTACAATAGTGCTATGGAAACCTTCCCAGATCAGTCGGTTGTTGATTCTAGCTTGGGTGCTTGCCTTGATGATTTCAACAATTTCTCCGGGCAGGCTGCCCCAATCTGTCGTTCTATTTATCAGGTCGTTAATGCGCTGACGTTGAAGTTCGTCCTCTCGCCAAAGTTGAGATTTGTCCCTGTCTTCGGGGTGGTCAAAGAGAGAGGTTCTTGGAGGGGTCGGAGTATTCGGATTATTCGGAGTAATCTGAGAACTCGGAGTACTCCGATTATTTCGATTATTCTGATCCTTCCGCTCCTCATCCTGCTTCTGTTGCTGGATTTGCTTGGCATACCATTCGAAATACTGGCCGAGAGGCAGGTGGTAGAAGGCAGGATCGTGAACAGGAAGTTTGTCTTTATGAAGCATGCAATATCCATCACCGATGGTAATGTCCGAGCCTATTGAAATGGCTTCTCTGCTGCATCCTTCGGGCTGACGTTCGTAGGGATGTTTCAGAAAGAGACGAATCATCTCGACTCGCATCAATTGCTCCACTTCGGCATAGTTCTTTTTCGAAAGCAGGAGCGGATTATATTCTATCCTTCCTTGTCCGCAACGTATAGCACACTCCATTCGTACATTCTCCTCCAATTGCTGTTGGCAAAGGAGCGAAAAGAATGCTGGTTCTTGAAGGAACCAGTTCTCGCTTAGTAGTTTGAGTGTGTCAATAGTGTTCATTGCTTTTCTTTACCTTTCAAATCCACTTAACCCTTCGAACCCCTCTTAACCCCTCTTAACCCTCTTAGAGGCTTGCGATGAAGTCAGTCAGTTTCTGATATATCTCGGGGCAGAATGTTGAGATGAAAAGGATAGCTTCCTGATAACTGCCGCTCTCGAAAAGATTGGCCAAATGGGCAATGGCTTCCTTTTGCTCCATGTTCTCAAGCAGTTGGTAGTAGCGTTGCAGATTGTTGGCATAACGCTGCAATTGAACGACTTCCATCGACGAATTGTCTTCATTCGAAACTGTGGAATAGGCCAACAGTTTTGAAGCGTCGGGATATGTGACTTCAAGGTGCTGGAAGATGCTTTCGTTGATGATGGCCAACTGATGCAGACGATAGCTGCGAAGTTTGGCCTCACAAGCATCGCAATCATTCAATACCTGTGCTCCTGTCAGCATCTGGTTGCCTTGGGTGAATGCAAAGAATCGACTTGCAGCTTGTGCGCCGACAATGCCTGCAATCATGTCGAGGTCATCCTCCCCAATGTTACGTCTTGGGCGAATTGTACCATCGGGACCAGTCTCTTGCAGCACGTCGCTCACGCGTCGCCAGGCGCGACGATCGGGGTATTTCTCAAGTCCCGTATCTTCTCCTTCCTTCCATTCGGGAACGCTGTCGAGCAACGTGGGTTCGTTCGAGATAAAATCGATAACGCGCTGATCAAGATGTTTCTGTTGTGCCCAAAGTAGCCATTCCTGCACGGTGGGGCAGAACTGATATACATTGAAACGGCTCACCAACGATGGATCGAGGTGCGTGAGCTGGTATTCATCTCCTTCGTTGACTGCCGAGATGATGCGGCTACCTTTGGGCAACTCGTGTCCAGCTAATCGTCGATTGAGAGCAAGGTCCATCACCGTCTGCAGGATTTCCGGACGTGCTCGGTTCAATTCGTCAAGAAACAAGACGATAGGTTTTCCGTCAATAGGGAACCAATAAGGCGGTAGGAAGGCGGTTCGCTCGCCCGTCTTGGTGGGAAGACCAATCAGGTCGCCAGGGTCAGACATCTGTCCCAGGAAAAGCGGAACTACCCTCATCCCTTTCTGCTGGTAATATTCGGTCAGTATTTCCGACTTGCCAATACCATGACGCCCCACCAGCATAATGTTATGCGTGGCGGGGGTCACTTCAAGGATATGCAGTAATTTTCTTGTATCGATTGTAATCATATTAAGAATCTTTCGCTCCGAGCTGTGCTCGCGCGCACCGAAGGAAGCAACCTTTCTTAATCCTTACTTCTTGAGCCACTTGTCGAGCCAGTTGAAGTAAACGCGCTGCCAAAGTACGGCATTCTGCGGATGGAGTACCCAGTGGCTCTCGTTGGGGAAGTAAAGGAACTCGGCAGGAATTCCACGCATTCGTGCGAGGTTGAAGGCTTGCATACCTTGTGTCACGGGAATGCGGTAGTCATGCTCGTTGTGGATCACGAGGATTGGAGTGTCCCATTTCGTAATCGACTTGTGTGGTGAATCGGTATAGCAAGCATTCACTCCACCATTGCCGCGTTTGGGTGTATGGCAAAGACCTTCCTGCAATCCGGTTTGTCCGAAATATGATCCGCCGTAATCCCAGTCGGCAAACCACATCTCTTCGGTCTCTCCGTACATCGACTCGCAGTTGAAGATGCCGCAATGTGCAATGAAGCACTTGAAGCGCTTCTGATGATGTCCGGCAAGCCAATAGACCGAATATCCACCGAATGAAGCACCTACGGCACCGAGACGATCGGCATCGCACCACGATTCGGTCTTTGCAATGTTGTCGATGGCTGTGAAGTAGTCACGCATGCATTGGCCTGCAAAATCACCGGCAATCTGCTCGTTGAACTTTTGTCCGAAGCCTGGGACGCCATGACGATTGGGCAGCACGATGGCATATCCATTGGCCTGCATGATGGCAATGTTCCAGCGAGTGCTCCAGAACTGGCTCACAGCACTTTCGGGACCTCCTTGGCAATAGAGGAGTGTGGGAACTTTGATTTTCGGATCTTTTGCAATAGCCTCTTCGAAGCCTGCTGGATAAGCAATCCATACGAGCATCGAGTCGCCATTGGTACACTTCATCCAACGTTTCTCGATGCGTCCCATGTCGCCAAGTTGAGCAAGAAGGGCATCGTTCTCGTGAGTGAGCTGAGTGGCAACACCCTCCTTCAGCAGGAAGATTTCGTTGGGCTGATGCCAATCGTGACGCAGTGTCAGCAGCTTGTCACCAACGTATGCTACAGCGCCAAAGTCATGGTCCGAATTGTCGCTGATGGGGTTTACTTCACCATCGAGATTGACATTGAACACTTGCGCTGTGCCATAGCTGTAACTAACGAAGGTCAAGGTCTTGCCCTCGGGAGCCCAGACATATGCCTCACAGTTGTTGTCGTAATTTGCAGTAAGGTCCTTGAACTTACCTGCATAATCGTTCACCTTGGCCCAGTCGCCATCATTGCCCATCGGGAAACCATCGAGGTTCATGACCAAGAGAGCGTTCTTGTCACTCTCGTAGCCATTGCGTGCCATTGCCTGGAAGGCGAGGAGTTTGCCATCGGGAGAGAAGGCCGGACAGGTGTCGTAGCCATGATCGCCGGGATGCAGGTCGAAGGTCTGGCCAGTGACGATGTCGTAAAGATAGAGCGACGAACGGGTTGAGAAGGCATATCGTGTGCCTACTTCCTTGCGGGTGGCATAGACGATCTGCGTTCCCTGGGGATTCCAGGCAAAACTCTCGATGCCACCGAAAGGACGCATCGGGCATTCGTATGGTTCTCCTTCCATGATGTCAATCATTGCTTCCTTGCGCAAGCCATTCTCGTCGAAAGGTGCGATGAAGGGATGTGGGCAGTTGTTCACGAAGTCGTCCCAATGACGATAGTTCATATCGTCCCAAAGACGTCCCGTTGTCTTGTCGAGGCCTTCGAACAAGGTCGAGTCAATGCGTGGAATGTCGAGTGGAAGAATCACGAGTACCTGGTCCTGGTTGGGACTGAGCACAAAGCCTTCGATGTCCTTATCAAGGTCCGAAATCTGCTTGCGTGCTGTGCCATCGGCGTTCATTTGCCACATCTGCATTGAGCCGCTCTCGCTGCTCAGGAAGTAGATCTTCGAACCATCCTTGCTCCACACGGCGTTCTGTTCCGACTTGGCAGTGTGGGTGATCTGCACGGGTTCGGCATTCTCCTTGGTTACGTCGAGTATAAAGAGTTCGCGGTTCGACTTGTCCTCCTTCACGCTGGTGTAACCTACGCCATAGAGCACCTTAGTGCCATCGGGTGAAGCCTGCAAATCGCTGATCTTGCCGAGTTCCTGCAGGAGTTCGGGAGTCATCCGATTGGCTACAATCTCAGTCTTGCCGACGATGGGACCGTTGTCCGACTGAGTCTCTTTGTTCGTGTTGCACGAAGTTGCCATTGCAATGGTTGCAACTGCTGTCATGATGAAAAGATTTTGCTTGTTCATATTTTATTGATTTTATGTATCGTGCGAAAGGAATTTATTTGAATCGTGCGATGATTTCAAGGATTTCTTTGCCGAATGCCTCGAGGGTGCGTTTTCCGATGCCTGGCATTGCGAGCAGTTCCTTCTCGTTGCCCGGCATATTGTTGGTGAGCGCCAGAATCGTCAGGTTGTTCATGATGGTGTATTGCGGCAACTTGAGCTGATAGGCTTTCTTTATGCGCCATTCGCGCAGGGCATCGTAGAGTTTCGGGTTCAGGATGTCGTCGCTGGCGGCTATCTTGACCTTCTCGGGGGCCTTGTTCTTTTTCTCTTTGGGTGCCTTCTTCTTCGAAGTCTTGGGGGCGTCGAGATTCATCGAGGCCAATGCCTTGGCATTCCAATAGACGTCGAGGCTGAAACCTCCCAGGCATTTCGAGAAGATCTGTACCTTCAGGTTGTAATCGTTCTGAAGCAACTCGTATTCCCTACCGATCTGTTCCTCGGTCGTCTTGTTGTCGATGTCGGGAAGTCCGTCATCCACAAGGTCCTGCATTAGCTCTACCGTGCGATTCAGGAACCACGCAAAGCCCTTGTTCAGACGTTCTTGCAAGGCTTTGTTGTCGTCGAAGTTCTCGGTGAGGGGCATCATCTGGTGAATCACGCCCTGGAAGATTTTACCTACTTGCAGCGGGCTTTCCTTCTTCTGCGCATCGCTCACACCTTCCAGTTCGTCGCGTATCGAGCGGAGTTTTCTCACGTAGTTCGGATAAGCCTTGTATAGATGTTCTTCGGCCAGACGAAGCAGGTAGTTGAGTCGGGTCAGAAGTTGATTGTAGTCGAAGATGCGGAACAAGATATCTTCCACACATTGCCTTCGGTCGTCAATCAGTTGCTTTGCTGTGGGCTGGTTGTTCTCCACGAACTGGTTGAATGCCATCACCTGCGGATCCACGGTAATGGCACTTGATGGGATTTGTCGGCTCAGCACCATTCCTTCGAGCGTTCGGCAACGCGACAAGGCTACATATACTTGTCCGGGACTGAAAGCGCGGTCGGCCTGGATGATGGCATGGTCGAAGGTCAGGCCCTGGCTCTTGTGAATGGTGATGGCCCAGGCTGTCTTCAATGGTATCTGCTGAAAGACACCGACCACTTCTTCGGTGATTGTGCCGGTCTTCGGGTTGGTCGAATATTTCGTGTTCGTCCATTCCTGTTTGGTCACCTCTATCACCTTGTAGTCATCGTCCGAAGCATCTGCATTGGGGTCCATCGAGTCGGGACCGCATTCTACAAAGACACGTTCGGCATCGCATTTCACCACGCGTCCGATTTTGCCATTGTAATATTGATGGTTCGGGTCGTTCTTGCAGAACATCACCTGTGCACCGATCTTCAATGTCAGCTCGACGTCGGTGGGATACGACATTTCCGGGAACTCGCCTTCGATAGTCGCTTTATACTGAATAGGCTGGGTCGGCAGCTGCATCATTCGCATCGTGTTGATGTCGGCAGCCTGGTAGTTGTGGGTCGTCAAGGTGATGTATCCCTCCTCGTCCTTTGGCTGGAAGTTCGGGATGACACGCGCATTGAGTGTTGCCAATGTTTCGCGGGTCAACCTGTTGTCACGCACCTGATTGAGTAGATCCACGAAGTCCTGGTCGGCTTGACGAAATACCTGTTTCAATTCGATGGTCGTGTAGTTGGTCTGTCTGAGTGCCTGACTTCCGAAGAAGTAGGGTGAAGTGTAGCCGTTCTCCTTCAGAATCTGCCATTCGTCTTCCTTCGCCACGGGGGCAAGTTGCTGCAAGTCGCCGATCATCAGCAACTGCACGCCTCCAAACGGCACATATCGGTTCTGATAGCGTCTCAGCACTTCGTCGATGGCATCCAGCAGATCACAGCGTACCATCGAAATCTCGTCGATGACGAGCAGGTCGAGTGTGCGAAGGATGTTGATCTTGTGCTTCGAATAGGAGTATTTCGATTTCTTTTCGCGTCCGGCAATATCCTTTCCTGGCAGGTAAAGACCAGGCGCCAGCTGGAAGAATGAGTGTATGGTCACTCCTCCTGCATTGATGGCTGCTACACCCGTCGGTGCCAGGATGATCATGCGCTTTTTGGTCATCTTTTGCAACCTGCGCAGAAACGTGGTCTTCCCCGTTCCGGCTTTGCCGGTGAGGAAGATGTTTCGGTGGGTGTATTGGGCGTAATTATACGCCATTTCAAGTTCCTGGTTTTCCATTTCAACAACTGATTCCCAATTATTTAATAATAACTTTTAACCAATAATTGTTATTTGTTAATTATTAATTGTTAATTTACAATTGTTAATTGGATCAAATCCCCATCAGGTCACGATAGATGTCGAGGGTGGCGCCAATCTGTTCCTTGTTGGCTGTGTAGTTCAATGCAGGGTCGCCCACATTGCGCATCAGTGTGAAGTTGATCTCTTCGCCCTCGTTCTTCTTGTCGTGCGTCATGAGTTCGTAGAGGGCAGGATAGTCGTCGCAGGTGATGCGGAGTGGACCATAGTTCTCCTTCACGAAGTTCGCAATGTCGTAGAGTGTCTGCGAAGGGAACGCCACCTGCTGATGGCTCATGATTAGTTCGCAGACCAGTCCCCAGGCGATGGCGTAGCCATGCAGCACGGGATGACCGTTGCGCATGCACCATGTTTCGAAGGCATGGCCGAAGGTGTGGCCCAGGTTGAGGGCCTTGCGCAGACCTTTCTCGTAAGGATCCTGTCGTACTACCTGCTGCTTGATTTGCACGCTGGCTTCAAGCAGGGGGAGGAGCGTCTCGGTGTCCCAATGTTCGATGTCGTAGTCGAGCAGGTCGTTGAGGTTCTGCTTGTCACTCAGCAGCCCGTGTTTCAGCATTTCGGCATAACCCGAGAGCAGATTCACGTGGTCGAGTGTCTCGAAGAACTTGGTCGAGATCAGTACAGCATCGGCTGGGGCAAAAGCACCTACCTCATTTTTCAGCGAACCCAGGTTCACACCCGTCTTGCCACCCACGGCAGCATCGACGGCACCCAGTAGGGTAGTGGCAACGTTGATGAACTTGATGCCACGCTTGAAGGTTGCAGCGGCAAATCCTCCAAGGTCGGTGACCATGCCGCCTCCCACATTGATGAGGAGGGAATGACGCGAGGCATGTCGGTCCGAAAGGGCCTGCCATACTTCGGTCAGCGTCTCGATGGTCTTTGCCTGGTCGGTATGTTCGATGAAGAGGGTTTCGATTTTCTGATTCGGATGTGCCATGTCATATTCGTTCATGAACGGTGTAATGACCGGCAGGCAGTAGTGTAGCGTCTCCGTATCGAAGAGGATAAAGAGACGGTCGTGAAGTATCTTTGAAGTAAAGGTCTTCAATGCTTCACATATATCGTTTGTAAAAAGAACTTGCTGTTCCATAATATTATATATTGGGGGATAATTAGGGATATTAAGGGATATTTGGGGATGTTAAGGGACGTTACTTTCGCCTTGTTGAGAATGGGACCCAAGAAACATCCGTCCCTTAAAATCCCTTAGAATCCCTTAGATTCCCTAAAGATCTCTTGAAATTCCTATCTCCTTTGCCTTCGCATCAAGGTAAGCCAGGGCGGCTTCGCGGGTATTCTCGCATTCTCCGTCGAGGATGGCGTTCTTTTGTGCTTCGCGGAGGATACCCACTTCCTTCGAAGGCTGCAGGTGATAGCGTTCCATGATTTCGTTACCGTCGATAGGCGGCGTCCAGTTGCGGTAGTCGTCCTTTTCCTGTATTTCCTGCATCTTCTGCCTCACTACCTTGAAGTTATCGAGGAATCTTTTGACCTTCTCGGGAATCTTCGAGGTGATGTCGGCTTCGCAGAGCAGCATCAGGTCGTCGGTGTCTTCGCCAGCTTCGAACATCACGCGTCGGATGGCCGAGTCGGTGATGCCTTCGTCGGCAAGATGGATAGGACGCATGTGCAGCCCGACGAGTTTCTGAACATATTTCATTTCGGCACCGAGGGGCAGTTTCAAACGTCGCATGATGGGCAGCACCATGCGCTGTCCGATGAAGTCGTGGTTGTGGAAGGTCCACCCCAGCTTCTCGTCGTAGAGCTTGGCCTTCGATTTCCCCAGGTCGTGGAAGATGGCGGCCCAATGCAGCCAAAGGTTAGGCTTCCTGTCCTGTTCGCGTTCCATGCGGCATACGTTGTCGAGCACGGTGATCGTGTGCAGGAAGTTGTCCTTGTGTCCGCGTCCTTCGCGGCTTTCGATGCCAGCCAGGGCCGAAAGTTCGGGGAAGATGATCTGCAGGAGTCCGCACTTCTGCAGCAGATACCAGCCTTTCGAAGGCTTTTCGCACATCTGTATCTTGTTCAGTTCCTCGATGATGCGTTCGCCCGAAATGATCTTGATGCGTTCGCGGTTGCGGGCAATGGCTTCGAACGTCTCGGGCACTATCTTGAAGTCGAAACGGCACGCAAAGCGTATGGCTCGAAGCATGCGTAGCGGGTCGTCCGAAAAGGTGATGTCGGGATCGAGGGGCGTGCGGCAAAGCCCTTCTTTCAGGTCATCCAGTCCATTGAAGGGATCAATCAGTTCGCCGTAGCGCTCGGCATTGAGGCAGATGGCAAGGTCGTTGATCGTCAGGTCGCGACGGTTCTGGTCGTCCTGCAGGGTGCCGTCTTCCACGACGGGCTTGCGGCTGTCGGTGCGATACGATTCCTTTCGTGCACCCACGAATTCAACGTTCATCAGTTCCTTGATTTCGCCCGTCTTGAAGTCCTTTTCGGTGTGCTTTACCTGTGCTGTGCCGAAGTTGCGGAACGTGCTCAGGTGAGTATGCTTTCTGCCCAGTCGCTTGGTCAGGTGTTCTGCCAGTTCGATGCCGCTTCCCACCGTCACGCAGTCGATGTCCTTCGATTCGATCCCGAGGAAGATGTCACGCACAAAACCACCGATCACGTAGCATTCGCGTCCCAGTCGGTCGGCTTCTTGCCCGATGACCCTGAAGATGCTGATATGCTTGTGGTCGATGTCTCGCACCTCGTACTCCTTCTTGTCAAGATACGAGATCAATGTATCGCGTGTCTGTTCAATAAACATTTCTTTTGTTGCTGTTTAACGCAGTTAGCCCTCGGGGTTCATGATCTCTGCCCAATCGTCGGCATCGAGGTCCTCAAGGTCCTCAAGGCTGAAGTCGAATTCATCGACATACTGTGGCGTTGTGAAGTCGTCGATGTCGCGGCGATCCTTCTTCGTGGGTCGGCCCAGGCCCTTGGCACGGTCCCTGAAGCCCGAGATGCGGTTCATCTCCAGCAGGTCGAGCTGTTCCTTGCGGGTCACGTTCTCCATGAAGCCCGGCACGAGTTTCGCACCCATGCGGTTTTCGGCCAAGGCCAGCACCTTGAACGAGTATGTGATAGGCGGTTTCTTCACGTCGATCACTTCTCCCACCTTCACGTTGTGCGAAGGCTTCACCTTCTGGCCGCCTATGGTCACGCGGCCCATCTTGATGGCATCCGAGGCAATGGTGCGTGTCTTGAAGATACGCACTGCCCAGAGCCACTTGTCTATTCTAACTTCGTTACTTGCCATTGTAATGATTCATTGCATTGGCGGCACCTGCCAGACAGAACTCCTCGATGAACTTGGTAGTCGTCTCCAGGCGTTCGCCCATCTTCTCTTCCTCTTCGGGAGGGAAATGTCCGAGCACCCAATCCACCTGTGCGCCCTTCGGGAAGTCTCCTCCTACGCCGAAACGCAGACGGGCGAAGTTCGCCCCGCCGCACTTGGCGATGATGTCCTTCAGTCCGTTGTGCCCTCCGTCCGAACCCTTGGTGCGCATCCTCAGTGTGCCGAAGGGCAGGGCGATGTCGTCGCAGACGATGAGCACGTGGTCCAGCGTGATCTCTTCCTGTTGCATCCAGTAGCGCACGGCATTGCCGCTCAGGTTCATGTAGGTGCTGGGCTTCAACACCAGCAGCACCTGGTTCTTCACCCTGAATTCGCAGGTTGCTCCGTAGCGGCTCTCCTTGAACTGGGCATCGTGCGCAGCAGCCAGGGCATTCACCACCCGGAACCCGATATTGTGGCGCGTGCCCCAATATTCTTCTCCGATGTTGCCCAAGCCGACGATAAGATATTTCATTATTAAAGGATATTAAAGGATATTAAGGGATATTTGGGGATATTAAAGGACGTTACTTTCTCCTTGTCGAAATTGGGACCCAAGAAACATTCGTCCCTTAAAATCCCTAAGAATCCCTAAGAATAAAATAAGAGAGTAAAAAGGGAGCGACTCCCTTTTTACTCCCCTCGTTAGCTCTTCAAAGCCCTTGCGGGGAAAAGCTTACTTGTTGCGAGAAGCACGTGTAGCCTTGACGCTGGCCACGATGACGCTCTTCGCATTGAGGAGCTCGAGATTCTCGAACTTCAGGTCACCAACGCACAAAGACTTGCCGAGTTCAAGCTCGGTAACATCAACGATCAGACGATCGGGGATGTTCTTGTAGTTGCCCTTTACGGTCAAGGTGTTGACCTTCTTTACGAGCTTACCACCGGCCTTTACACCGGCTGCATGGCCCTCAACCTTCACGGGGATAGCTACTACGATGTCGTCGTCCTCGTTGAACTTCTGGAAGTCCAGGTGATAGATCTCTTCGTTCACTGGGCCGAACTGAGCCTCCTTGAGGATGGCCTTCGATACGGTGCCGTCGATGTCGAGATTTACAGCATAGACAGTCGAAGTGTAGAGGAGCTTGCGAAGGTCCTCAACCTTGACGCTGAACGACTGTGCACCCTCCTTCGAGATGAGGTTGCAGGGAATAAGTCCCTGGGCACGGAGCTGCTTGGCAGCCTTCTTGCCTGCTTCGGCACGCTTGGTGCCTGCGAGTGAATACTCTTTCATTGTTTTGTTTAAAATTTTAATTGTGTTACTCTTTTTGCCCTTGAAGCAAAATACCATCACACGAATCACAACGGGCGCTTTATATTAGAGTCTTGGCTCCCGGACATCCCGCCTGATGCTGATGTTTAAACTCAAAAGCGGCGCAAAGATAGCCTTTTTCCACTTTTCAACCAAATTTTTCTGTCCCTTTTTCGGCAAAAATACATAATTTTGACCAAAATTTCAAAAAAATAGCATCTAAAATGAACAAGTTAACGATAAATCTATTATCTTTGCACCGCTATTATATATAAAAAGGTATTGTATTAAAAAGTTTATTTAAAATGGCAGAACAAATCGATTGGAGCAGTCTGGGCTTCGGTTACCGCAAGGCTCCTTACAATGTGCGTTGCACCTATAAGAATGGTGCGTGGGGTGAACTCCGTGTCAGCGAGAGTGAAGAAGTGACGATGCATATGGCCGCCACTGTGCTGCACTATGGTCAGGCAGGCTTCGAAGGCCTGAAGGCTTTCCGTGGTAAGGATGGCAAGATTCGCATTTTCCGCATGAACGAGAATGCCAAGCGCCTGCAGACTACATGTAACACCATTCTGATGCAACCTCTTCCCGATGGACTCTTCGAGGAGGCAGTCTTGAAGGTTGTGAAGCTCAATAGCCATCTCGTTCCCCCTTACGAGACGGGATGCTCCATGTACATACGTCCAGTGCTTTTCGGTACAGGTCCCCAGGTTGGTGTTTCTCCAGCCGACGAATATGAGTTCATTATCTTCGTGATGCCTGTAGGTCCTTACTTCAAGGATGGCTTCAAGGCTACACCTTGCTGCATCATGCGCGGCTTCGACCGTGCAGCACCGCTCGGCACAGGTCGTGTCAAGGTGGGCGGCAACTATGCAGCCAGCCTCGTTTCGGGCCAAATGGCCCACGACAAGGGTTATAGCGCCGTCATCTATCTCGATGCTCGCAGCAAGAAGTTCATCGACGAGTGCGGCCCTGCCAACTTCTTTGGCATCGATGGCAACACCTACATCACTCCCGACTCGGAGTCCATCCTCCCGTCTATCACCAACATGTCCATCCAGCAGGTGGCACGCGACCTGGGTCTGAAGGTCGAGATCCGTCCTATGCCTGTTGAGGAACTTGCCTATCTCGACGAGGCAGCCATGTGCGGCACAGCTGCCGTCATCGCGCCTATCTATCGCATCGACGACCTCGACGAGGACAAGACCTACAACATCCTCCCCAGCACCGTGCCCGGTCCCGTCTGCACCAAGCTCTACAACACCTTGCGTGGCATTCAGTATGGTGACCTCGAGGATACACACGGATGGGTTACTATCGTAGAGGAATAAATGTTTGACTTCGACCTTGCCAGAATCAAAGCGTTGGTTTTCGACGTCGATGGCGTGTTGTCCACCAGTACAATCGCCATGGACGATGAAGGCCAACCTTTGCGCACTTTGAATGTCAAGGATGGATACGCCATCCAGCTTGCCGTCAAGCGCGGTTTGGTTGTCGCCATCATCTCCGGTGGTCATAGCCCCAACATCCGTATGCGCTACGAATATCTGGGTGTCAGGCACATCTTCATGAGTTCAAGCTACAAGATACGCGACCTTGAGACTCTGACCAGCCAGACGGGCATTCCCCTCGACCAGATGCTTTACATGGGCGACGACATCCCCGACTACGAGGTCATGCAGCTCGTCGGCTGCCCCGTCTGTCCCGCCGATGCCGCGCCCGAGATAAAGGCCATCTCGCGCTATGTCAGCCCCTTCGTGGGAGGACAGGGCGCCGCACGCGACGTCATAGAGCAGGTGCTCAAGGCGCAGGGACAATGGATGTCTGATAAAATCGCTTTCGGATGGTAGAAAAACTTCTTTTGGCCAGCAACAGTCCCCGTCGTCGCCAGCTCCTTGCGGGCCTCGACATCTCTATGGAGGTGGTGCGTCTCAAGGATATCGACGAGACACATCCCGCCACGCTCAGTGGGGGTGATATCCCGCTCCACATCGCACGTCTCAAGATGCATGCCTACGACATGGAGCTTCGTCCCGGTGAGGTGCTCATCACGGCCGACACCATCGTTTGGGTCGAAGGGCAGGAGCTGGGCAAGCCTGTCGATGCCGACGATGCCCGCCGCATGCTCCATCTGCTCAGTGGTCGCACCCATCAGGTCTTTACCGCCGTGTGCCTGCGCAGTGCTGTCGATCATCGCGAATTCGTCTGCTGCACCGATGTCACCTTCGATGCGCTTTCCGACCAGCAGATCGACTACTACATTTCCACCTATCGTCCTTTCGACAAGGCGGGTGCCTATGGCATCCAGGAGTGGATAGGTTATGTGGGGTGCACGCGCCTCGAAGGCTCCTATTTCAATGTGATGGGTTTGCCCGTTCAGAAATTATATCAACATTTACAGCTACTCAAAGTATGAAAATCAACCGCTACCCGCTCTTTGCCTTGGTAATTTGTCTTCTTGCCCTGTCTGCATGTAAGCACGAAAAGCCTTACACCATCACGGGCACACTCGACTTGCCGGCACAGATCCCCTATGGCGACACCATCATCGACGTTCCTTCATTCAACGACACCTGGGTCTATCTGCTCGACTTCGACAATCAGTTGCTCGACTCGGCGCTCATCGCCGACAATGCCTTCCACTTCGAAGGCACGGTCGATAATAGGCAGCCCTACTACGTGCAGTTCGTCAGCCAGCTCGGCAGCACCCTGCTCGTCATCGAACCCGGTGACATCGAGGTCTTCATCAACCCCGACATCACCGTCTCAGGCACTCCCTCCAACGAGGCGATGGCCGACCTCGATGCTGCCCTCGAGGACTTGAACGCCGAGACCTACGACTATCTTGCCCAGCTCACCGACAGCATGCGTGCTGAAGGTAGTGAGGAGGTGCCCGAGGATCTGCAGATGCAGATTGCCGAGCAGTTCCGCACGAAGATGAATCACATCCTCGACTCCACCTATCATGCCAATCGCAGCAACATGGCTGCCGCCTATGCCGCCATTATGCGCAACATCGACGTCCAGTCGGCCGATGAGTTCGAGGAGGCTATGTCCAAGTATCCCAAGTCGATTCAAGAAAACGAGCTCGTCCAGATCAACCTCCGCTCCCTCCGTCAGTACGAGCAGTCGATGGAAGACGATTCCCTCATCTTCGATCCCTCAATCCTTGGCGTCGAGGATTTGGAGCAGGAACCTTCTAAGTGATATTAAAGGATATGAAGGGATATGAAGGGATATTTAGGGACGTTTCCTTCGCCTGTCAAGTCCTGTCCCCAAGAAACATTCGTCCCTTAAAATCCCTTAGAATCCCTTAATATCCCTAAAAATCCCTTTCAGTGCTATGCCTGAACGCATTATCCTCGGCATCGACCCCGGAACGAACGTGATGGGATATGCGGTCCTGCAGGTCGAGGACCGCAAGCCCTCGCTTGTCGTCATGGGTGTGCTCACGTTGTCGAAGATCGAGAACCACTACGTGCGTCTGCGCCGCATTCACGAACGTGCCCTGCAGCTCATCAACGAGTATCACCCCGACGAGCTTGCCATCGAGTCGCCCTTCGTGGGCATCAATCCCAACTCGCTCATCAAGCTCTGTCGTGCCCAGGGCGTGGTGATGTCGGCCGCTGTCGAACGTGACATCCCCATCTTCGAGTACCCGCCTGCCAAGGTCAAGATTTCCATTGTCGGCAATGGCAACGCCGCCAAGGAGCAGGTAGCCGAGATGGTCAAGCGACAGTTGCATCTCACCGACGACATGTTCGAAGGTCAGAAACTCGATGCCACCGATGCCCTCGCTATCGCCTTGGCGCATCATTATGCCACTTCCCGTCCCTTGGCGGGTGGTGCCAAGGGAGGCGCCAAGTCGTGGAAGGAGTTTGTCGCCCACAATGCCGATCGCGTTAACGACCCCTATAAAAAATAACCTTCGAATGTCCAAGCCAATCACCTTCGATCGTCTTATACGCATCATCACGCTTGCAATAGTCTTTATTGCAGTCCTCGCGCTGATCAACTATCTGAGCAGCGTGCTGCTGCCATTCTTCATCGCGTTCGGCATCGCCTATCTGCTCTATCCGCTCGTGATCTTCTTTCAGCAGAAGGCGCGTCTCAAGAATCGTGTCCTCAGCATCGTCGTGGTGCTGCTGCTCGTCATAGGCATCGTGACAGGCTTCTTCATGCTCATCGTCCCCTCGTTCATCGACCAGACGATACGCCTCGAGAGTCTCATCTCCTCCTATTTGACCAAGGCAGGGCAGAACAAGAGCGTTCCCGCCTTGCTCGAGGAGTTTGTCCTGCCTTACATCTCCGACTACGATTGGCTCAACCAGTTGGAGAATGGCAACCTCATCGAGATCATCAAGAAGGTCATCCCCGGCGTGGGTGGTGTCCTGTCGCAGGCGTTCCATATCGTGGGCGGACTGGTCACCTTCTGCGTCACGTTGCTCTATCTGTTCTTCATCCTGCTCGACTATGAGCAGATCACCGATGGTTGGTCGCGCCTTTGGCCCAAGCACAGTCGTGGTCACATGATGAACGTCTCCGATCGTGTCCGCACCAACATGGGCAACTATTTCCGTGGGCAGTCGCTTGTCGCCCTCTGTGTCGGCATACTCTTCGCCATCGGATTCAGCATCATCGACTTCCCGATGGCCATTGGCCTCGGTCTCTTCATCGGTTTGCTCAACCTCATTCCTTACCTTCAGATGGTCGGCATCATTCCCACCATCATGCTTGCCCTCCTGAAGGCCTACGACACCGGTGGCAGTTTCTGGCTCATCCTGCTTTCCGCACTCGCCGTCTTCGTCGTGGTGCAGATCATCCAGGATATGATCCTCACGCCCCGCATCATGGGCAAGGCCATGGGCCTCAATCCTGCCATGATGCTCCTCTCGCTCTCCGTCTGGGGAGCCCTCCTCGGCTTCATCGGTCTCATCATCGCCCTTCCCCTCACCACCCTCATCATCGCCTATGTCAATGAGTGGATTGATGAGCGCGATGCCCGTTTCACCGACGAAGACGACGACTCTACTGAGTTCTAAATGTGAAAAAGTCCGGATGGCTTTTTCTGCCGTAGGCTTTTTTCTACTTCAGCACCAACACCTTTCAAAGTTTTTTTTCATAAATTTTTGAATATTATCCCGTGTTCTAACTTAAATATTAACATTATGAAAAATTACAGCAAAACACTCCTGTTCCTGTGCCTCGGCACAGGTATGATCCTTTCCTCTTGTCAGGGTGACCAGAAAACCAATGAGAAAGTTATTGATGTCGTTAAGGACGTAGTCGAAGCAGTCAAGGCTCCCGAGAAGAACGCAGCCTTCTACGAGAAGATGCTCGACATCTTCTGCCGTCAGTATTATAGCGAACTGTTTACCGACGCTGCAGGATCGCGCAATTATGTGGCTGGTTCGCTGAAGGTCGATAGCATCTCCAAGACCGACGACGCTGTCCTGATCTATGGCAAACACGACTTCGAAGGTCGTTTAGGCAATGCACACGAAGGTCGTGCCTTCTTCGCCAGCGTCATGGAGAACAAGGACAAGCCCAACGAGTATGTAATTTCCTTCGCCAAGGAGTTGAAGGGGCTTACCTCGCTCATCGGCAAGAACACCTCCGAGGCAGGTACAAAGACCTTCTTCTATGATCCTACCACTTCGGTGGTTGACGTTGTTACCGACATTGTGAAGCTGAAGGATGCCCCCTATTACGAGCGCATGTTGGACAAGTTCTGCAAGCAGAACTACGACGAGATGTTCAAGGACCTCGTCGGAAAGCGTAAGTATGTGGCTGGCTCGCTCAAGGTCGATAGTGTTGTCAAGATCTCCAATCGTGAAGTCAAGGTCTATGGCAAGCACGATTTCGAGGGCCGCACAGGCAAGGATCACAGCGACCGCGCTTTCGAGGCCAACATCTACGAGACCAAGGACAAACCCAACGAGTACAACGTTTCCTTCAAGAAGGAGGGCAAGCGCCTCGTCACCGGTAAGCCTTATTCCGAGACTCGCTCCAAGATCTTCATCTACGAAGAATAACATCCTTCTCTTTCTATATCCCGAATTATAGAATTATCGAATTGTATTAGACCCACATTAACGCACTAACTATTTCTGTGCTATCCGTGGAATCTGTGTGCCCTAATACTTCTCTAATTCGCTAATTCTTGATAAAAACAATTCGTGAGATTCGTGAGATTCGTGTTCTTCATCTAAATTTATCAATATGAACTGGATTTATGTAATCGTTCTCGGTATCGTCGCTGGCTACATCGCCAGCCGTATCAAGGGCAATGGCGGCAATGGCTGCATCCTTGACCTCATCCTCGGTGTCGTAGGTTCGGCAGTAGGCGGCTGGATTTTCCAACTCCTCGGCATCAGCACCGCAGGCTACGGCTGTCTCGGTCAGCTCTTCGTCGCCGTCATCGGTGCCATCGTAGTCCTCTGGCTCTTCTCCACCTTCTTCGGAAAGAAGAAGTGATTAAGTCCCCCATACTCTATGCAGGCTGGTCCCTAAGGATCGGCCTGCATATTCTTTTCTTGTCCTCCAACGTACGTAAGCGGACATCATTCTGTAGAATCATGTCCTTCAATGAACGTAAGCGGACATCATTCTGTAGAACCATGTCCTCCAACGAATGTAAGCGGACATTTTATCATCGTAGCATGTCCTCCAACGAACATTGGCGGACATTCTATTATCGTAGCATGTCCTCTAACGAATGTAAGCGGACATTCTATCATCGTAGCATGTCCTCCAACGAACATTGGCGGACATTC
>JAZQBS010000073.1:0-27336 GCA_045545875.1 Bacteroidales bacterium | reverse complement strand
ATCTGGACGGCTGTACCCGAACCATTGCCCTTGCCTTGCAGTCCATGGCCGCACATCTCGACACAGGCAGGCAGCTTCTTCGCTCTGCTGCCGACGGGCAGATAAAGGTGGGCGGTGACATAATGATGCGGATGGCTTTCGAAAACGATCTTTTCGACTACAAAGCCATCGCCCTCCACCGTGCCGACAACGCGACTATGCAAGTCACCCCTTTCAGGAAAACTGCCTGCCAATTGACGCATCTTCTGGCGCACAGAAGCAATGTACTTCTCCATGTCGGCCTTCGAAGCGAAAGCCTGCTGCAACTCCTCGCTACGCTGATCATCGCGCTGGTGTTGCCAAAGCATCAGGTAGTTGAACCACGACTGCGGACTACTGAACTTCAAGGCGCCATAGTTCGGACGACCAGGATAAGTGACAAGGTCATTATATGCCTGCGCCCTCAGGTCAGTTGTCAGGATGCACCCGATGAGGACCAACACCAAAGCAACAACCGTCATTCGGTCCTGTTGATGGGAGCCAAGCTTGACTCCCGAAGAAAACTCTCGTTTCATGACCATGGGGTATTTACGATGATGGTGATTTCTTCCGTGTTATCCAATCCCGTGTCGAGGCGGAGCAGACGTAGGGTTTCGTCCCACGTCCAATCGTTTCGCTCCGTTCCGTTCACGGTGATGCTTGTGGGCTTGCTGTCAAGATAAGCCTCCACGCAGTAACTGTGTGCGGAGGGGGTGAAGCGGGGTCGGCCTTTCTTGTCTTTGGCAGGGCAGTCGGGCTTGCTGATGGTAAGAGTCCATTCGCATCCCGATGTCCAATCGCACATGTTGTCATTTCTTTTATGTTCGGCCTTTTCCCAGTAAACCATCTTGCTATCAATACATGTCAAGGCGTACGCACCCTGCTGGTAATCGAGCGAACGGCCATCATCTTCATACAGGTCGTAAGAGGAAGAGCTGACCGGATAGCAGCAGACGGTGATGGGCTGTCCCTCGGATTGTGCCATCCATTGCACCTCGGGCTGCTTGACGATGATGGCGTCCTGGCGAATGAAGATGGGCATCAGCCATTGCGGTGTGAGGAACGACTTCCATTGGCGTCCATCGATGCGTTCTCCTGTCCAGAAATCGACCCATTTGCCGCCCGGGAAATAGACGGGACGCGACAAGGCGCCTTTGTTGGTGACGGGACAGATCATCATCGAATGTCCGAACATAAACTGGTCGCACATCCGATAGGTCACCTCGTCGTTCTGCCAATCGTAAAGCATCGGTGCCATCAGGGGGCGCGAAGTCTGCATCATCTCCCACGCATTGCTATACAAATATGGTATCAGCGTGTAGCGTAGCGAGTCGTAGGTGGTGAAGATGCGCTGCGCCTCCTCGCCATAGGTCCAAGGCTCATGATAGCGCGGATGATCCATACCGAAGAGCATAGCCACGGGGCTGAACATGCCGAACTGGCACCAGCGCAGATAGAGGTCGGTGTCGTAGGGGGAATATTGTTCAAAACCGCCCATGCAATGCGACCAATAGCCTACGCCCGACAGGGCCATCGTAAGGCCTCCACGGATTACAGGTTCGAACCATTGCCATTCGGTGCCCCAGTCACCTGCCCAGATGAACGGATATCGCTGGATGCCCGCATAGCCTTCGCGCGTATGAGTAAAGCCTCGCATCCTATTCTGTCCGATGAATCGTTTATAAGGAGCAGCGCCATAGGCCAAGGGGAAAAGGTTGTGGAGCTCGGCACCCGTAAAGCCTTCGTAAATAACGCTATCGGTGCGACCTGGATAGCGGAACGCACTGCCCACATCGGTCTTGAAAAACTTGACGCCATCGTTCACCACGCGCATCGGCCCATGCTGCCACCACCAATCGGTCTTCTCCTCGTCGAAGAAGTTGAAGATGCCCTGCTGCTCCATACCGGGGAAGAGAGCTCCCGCGGCCAAAGCGTCCTGATAAAGCGTCGAACTAGGGCCATCGTCGGCAATACTGCGCACGTGGAGGCCGAAGAGGTCAATGTGCTCAGCATAGATGCTGTCAATCATCCCCTTCGGATCGGGGAAGGCCAGCTGCCAGTTGTAGTTGCAGCCGCCGTTGCGGAAACGACTATTGAAGATGCGCCAGGTCGAATCGAGCCAAAGGATATCAACAGGGATACCCTCCCGACGCATACGCTGCACGAGGGCGACGTTGTAATGCTGGTTGGCATCCTGCTCATGATTCCACGTGCCTCCGCTGTAACTGCCAAGGTGTAGGCCGTAGGCCGAGCGTGGCATCATCGGGCAGTTGCCGGTCAGCATCTGGTAGCTATGAATCATCTTCTGTATCTCGGGGCCTTTGACAAAGTAATAGTCCAGTTCACCCCCATCGGCCTGCCACGAGTAGGTTTGATTCGAAGTCCATCCCATATCCCAGTCAGAAGGCCAGGCTGTATGGAAAAAGATGCCGTAACCCTTGTTGCTCATCACCCAAGGCACGGGGCAGTAGTTGGCTCGCAGGATGTCCTTGCCGCCCACAGCAGGACGAGGCCCGCGACCCAGTTCGACGTTCAAATGGATGCGCTGCCCACGCAGATCCAGATGGTCCATGCGTTCGCCAAGGCCGAAGAAGTGTTCGTCGGGGCGCAGCACGCACGTAGTCATGGGGCCATTGCCTTCGGCCGAAAGCCGGCAGTCGGTCTCCTCGTAAAGCACCTCTCCCGTCGCGCGGTCAATCACTTTGATGCGCCAGGGTGTATCGCTGACATGCAGTGTCAATGCCTCGGTCAGCAAGGCAGCGCCCTGCTGTGTTGCTCTCACTTCGTAAGGCACGGGGTCGAAATCATAGCGAATCACCATCCAGGGTTCATTCGGACGGAACGCTTCATCGGCACGCTTGGTGACGCGGAACATGTCGGGCTGGCAAAGCTCGACACGCATCACCCCCTCTGCAGAATGGAACAGCACCTTGTTGCCATCGGTCGTCCAGTGAATGCCGGCGATAAGATTCGAAACGCCGAATAACAGGATGGCAATGCTGGCAAAAATCAGTTTTCGCATATTGATAAATGCTTTCGAATTGATAAAAGATTCTTTATTATATAAATAGGTGTTATCCTGGCTTCTTTCGATTGGCACATGACCTGGTTTGCTTTCGAACACACGAAATTAACGGTGCAAATATGCAGATTTTTTCGCATTCATCCAAATAATTTATGAAAAAAATACTATATGATGATACTTTTTGCTATAATTGCACAAAAAACTTCGGGGGCTTATCCCTCCAAATTTTTTATTTGTTTGTTTTCGTGTGTTTTCGTTACTTTGCTTTGTTTTCGTTTCTTTTGATCGGGATGCAAAAATAATCGCCCCGACACGCTTGGAGGTGCCGGGGCGAAAGGAGATTCGGATGTCGCTCTTCAGACTGACGTTATCATTCGTTCATGAAGCCGTAGCCGTCGGTAAAGACTCCGTAGGCTTACTTCTGACTGAATCCGTAACCATTGCTGAAACCGGCTGCCACAACGTTGGGTGTGAAAGGCATGAGGTAGATAGGAGCACTGGTATAGTCGTAATCGTAGAAGAGATAGGTCTGGTACTCGTCACGCTTATCAACGAGCTGGGCGCCGTAGGCTACCTTCTCGTAACCATCGGCCTCAAGAGCCTTGGCCTCTGCTCCATCTGGGTCGATATAGCGGAAGAGGCCCTGAATAGCAAGGTTGGTGAGGTCGCCAGCCTTATAATTCTTCGTGATGTTGGCTTCGGTGACTCCAATTGTGCGAGCTGCCGCAATCCAGTCGTTGTTCTGTCCACGCCAGCCGGGGTTGAGCACGGGGTCGTTCTCCATGCCCTCGGGGCACTGCGTAGTGAGACGATAGCCATAGATGCTCTTGGCATCGACCAGCTTTGTCCAGACGTAAGCGCTGATCTGATTGCCATTGGCAAAGGTGTAATAGCCTTGGTTCTGAAGGCCGTCGATCATCTGCCTGGTCAAATCCTTGAACTCCTTGATCTTCTCAGGCAGCAAGCCCGTACGGATCAGCGTCCAGCGACGGTCGCCTTCGCCAGCATACTCGAAGCCACGCTCCTGAATAACGGCGTTGTAGGTGGAGCCGCAAGAAGCTATGAACTGATCGGTGAATGCCTGACCTGCGGGGAACGAACGCTCGCGCACTCGAGCCAGATAGGTCTTTGCCGTAGCATCGTCGCCAGTAGCGGCACAAGCCTCGGCATAGCCCAAGAACATCTCGGCCATACGCATGTAGGGGCCATTGATGCCCGAAGTACGCTGCTTGAGGCAGTAGGGAGAAGCCATACGGCACTCGTCCCACTTGTTGAGCGAAGGACCGCCGCCTGTGGCCTTCGAGTTAGGAGTGAAGGGGATGAGGCGCTCGGCTCCGCCGCCCGTAGAACCTGTGACAGCTACGCTGACATCACGACGTGCATCCTTCGGATCGAACACACCCCAATAGAAAGCGGGGTTGATACGACCCTGGCCATACGACTTGCAGGGGAACTGATTGGAGCTGCCGCCATCGGAAGGACGACCGTAGGAGTAAGGACGCGCATCGTTGCCCGTGCCCTGAGTCTGTGCATATTCGTAGATCGACTCGTCGGCATACTGCAGGTCGTTCATCTGCTGGAAGAAGTACTGATAGGGGTTGTCATAAATCTCTCCGTTAGCACCCTTGATACGTGGATCGACATCATACCACTTGGCAGAGCCAGGATTGTCGATCACAGCCTTGAAGTAGGTCTTGGCAAGCTGATAGAGCTCGGCATGATAGGTCGGACGGCCATAACGTGCTCCGTCTGCGTTGCCATTGGGAGTGCCCTTGTCCTCGAAGGAAACAGAGCTGCCATCGAGACGTACGTAGAAATTGTCGCCCAAGTCCATACGACGAGTCTGATAGCCGGCTGCATCCAAGGCGATACGTCCGATGAGACCCTCAACAAACGTACGGCTGAAAATGTTCTTCTCCATCGTTGCGGTCTCGCCGACACGATACATCATAGGAGCCACACGCTGCAGATCCTGCAGGATGTAATCATAGATATAATACCGGGAGGTAAGACCCTCGGCAGCCACACCTGCCACCAACTGGAAAGGCACATCGCCATAGTAGCGAATGAGTTCGCGGTAGCATGCTGCACGACAAGCAATGGCTTCGCCATACACCTGCGACTGCTCGGAGATGTTGCCGCTCATGATCTCTTCGAAATTGCTCTTGCCTTCGATGGCATTGATTACGGCGTTGGCTTTGGCAATAGCGCTATAGAGCTGCACATAAGCGGAACCGGACTCGGTCTGATAGGATGTCAGACCGTATGAGCCGGTGTAAGTACCGTTCTGGTAGAGGCACTCGGGATAGTGACGACCGGGCTGGTTGGAGAAAGCCTCGGGGTGCTTCTCGATGTCCGAACCTGCCACATCGAGTGCATAGTAGAGACCATCGCCGAAGACGTTGCCCTGACAGGCAGCACGCCATGCCTCGTAAACACCATACATGGCAGCGCGGGTAGTCTCATCATTGGAGAAGACGAAGTCGGCATCGACGGTTGACGGCGATTTTGTCTCCAGGAAATCGCTGCAGGAGCTGACAGAGATGAGTCCTGCGACGCAGAGAACTGAATATAATAGTTTTTTCATATTATGCATTCTTTTAGAAAGTTACATTCAGGCCGAAGGTGTAGGTACGAGCCTTTGGATATGAGTTATAGTCGTAGTTGGGCGTTGGGAAACCATCACCACCTGCATTGCTGTTGGTATTGACATCGGGGTCAATGCCGGAATAGCCGCTTAGGCAGAAGAGATTGCTGCCGGTGAAGTAGATACGGCAATTGCTCATGCCGACCTTCTTGATGAGCTTCTGTGGGAACGTATAACCCAAGGTAAGCGTATTGAGACGAAGGTAGGATGCATCCTCGATGAACTCTGACGAGCAGATGCCATACTCGGAATAGGCTGCCGCATACTTGGTGTTGGCGTTGAGCGCGGCAAGTTCGCTGGGGTCGGTAACCAGATAAAGGTCACCATTGCTGTTGACATTATAGGGCTTCCAAGTTTCGTTCACAATAGCCAGACGGTTTTCACCCAGCTGATTGTCCTTGTTACCCATCATGGCATGCATAGCATTGGCGTTGTAAATCTCGCCTCCGAACTGATAAGTGAAGCTGGCCGAGAAGTCAATCCACTTGTAGTTGCCACTGAGGGTGAAACCGCCGGTATGCTTAGCCATGGTGCGACCGATGATGGTCTCATCGCTGTCATCAACCACTCCGTCGCCATTGATATCCTCGAACTTGGCAGCACCGGGGAAAGCGGTCTGCCCTTCGGGTTTAAGGTCCTTAATGCCATCAGGATAGTTGACAATCGAACCGCCAAGGTCAGCCACGCCGCTCTTCAGCACATACTTGCCATCCGTGAAGTTGAAGTCGTCGAGTGTATAGAAGCCTGCCGACTTGTAGCCCTCGATTAGGCCTACGGGTTCACCCTCCATCACGATGTAGTCGTAGAAAGGCTTGCGCATGCTGGAGCCCCAGCCCGTGTGGGTCGATGCGATGGCATCCTTGTTAATCTCATCCACATTGTTTGTGTTGAAGTTGTAGGTGAGGTTGAGATTCAGATTGAAGTCCTTGGTGCGCACAAGGTCATAGCCCAAGGCAACTTCGATACCCTTGTTCGACACGCTGGCGACATTCTGCATCTGGTACTCATAGCCCGACGAGGTGTCGGTGGGCACCTTCATGAGGTTGTCATCAGTGGTGTTCCAATAGAAATCCAACGATCCGCGGAAGCGGTTGAAGAAGCCGAAGTCAAGGCCAGCGTTGCGGCTGGTAGTGGTCTCCCACTTGAGGTCGGGGTTGGCAAGCATAGTGCCAGGTACATAAGCGGTATAGATCTTGCCGTCGATAGTGACGTTGGATGTCTTCCAGGTTTCCTGCCAAAGTGAAGAGTCGATATTGTCGGCACCAGAGGTACCCCACGAAAGACGCAGTTTCAGGTTGTCAAGCCAATCCTTGCTGTTCTCAAACCATGGCTCATCAGAGATACGCCAAGCGGCGGCAGCAGCAGGGAATGTTCCCCAATGGTGGTTGGGCGAGAATTTGCTCGAACCGTCGGCACGAAATGTAGCTGTCAAGAGATACCGGCCTTTGTAACTATAGTTGGCACGACCGAAATAAGAGGTAGTATGAGTCGGGAAACCCACATCATTGCTAAAGGTGTTGAGGTCGCTGTCGGTCGAGAACTGTCCGTATGCATTTTCGAACGTGAAGCCAGTCTTGTATTCATAGCCGCGAGCATCGAGTGTGGTGCTCTTGCTCGACAGGATTTCGTTGCCGACGAGTAAGGTAAGACTGTGGTCCTTGCCAAGACCCTGCACTTCGTAGTTGAGCGTTGTTGCCCAGCGCACATTGTAACCACTGGCACGGGTGATACGCATTGAGCTATAGGCCTGCGAGCTGGGATTGGCGCCGCCATCCCAGTTCTTGCTCTCGCTCCAGTTGCGACCCAAGGAGAGTTCCGAACGCAGGCGAAGTCCCTTAATGATTTCCCAGCTCAATCCCGTCTTGGCGCGCAGACGCTGACGGTTACTCTCCGAAATATAGTTGTTAAGCATGGTCAGTGGGTTGTAAGCCTCCTCTACCGAAGAGTTACCGTTACCGAAGTGTGTAGCCATACCATCGCCCAGAGGATTGTCAATCGGACGATAAGTGTAAGCCGAAGTGGCGTAGCCGAACTGTGCACCTTCAGTGCCAATCTCTGTGTAGCGGACATCGAAATCGACAGAGAGCTTCTTGTTGATCTGCTGGTCAACCTTTAGATTGGCATTCACTCGGCTAAAGCCCGACTGGATACGGATACCCTCATCGTCGAGATAGTTGAGAGAAGCGTAGATCTTAGTCTTGTCGGTACCACCACTGATGCTCACATCGTGATTCCAGCTGTTAGCTGTCTGCATAAGGTCGTTCACGTAGTTATGTGACGACATATTCCGATAGGCAGCGAGGTTATTGCCGTACTTTGAGCCCAAACCGAAGTACTGTGCTACGCCATCGCCATACGATTCGCCATAGGCGGTTGCGTATGCCCATGTCCAGTTGACATAATCATAGGCATCCAACACGTCAAGCAGTTTGGGGTTCTGCTTAATCTGGTAGTAAACGCCGTAACGCACGGTAGCCTTGCCGGCCTTGCCACCCTTGGTGGTGATGAGGATTACGCCATTGGCGCCACGGGCTCCATAGATGGCCGTTGATGCGGCATCCTTCAGCACGTCCATCGACTCAATGTTGTCGGCGGGGATATCGTCGATCGACGAAACCTGCACACCATCGACGATGAAGAGAGGATCGTTGCTCTGGGTGATGGAGCCACCACCACGCACGCGGATGGACATCGAGGCACCCGGACGACCGTCCTGCGAGGTGACGCTCACGCCTGGAAGCTGGCCCTGCAGGGCTTGCGCCACATTAGCTACTGGGTTGGCCTTCAGCTTGTCGCCGCTCACGGATGCTACGGCGCCGGTGAGGTCGCGCTTCTTGACCGTACCATAACCGATCACAACCACTTCGTCGAGTTCGTCACGATCCTCGGCGAGGGCAATGTTGAACGAATTCTTTCCAGCCACGGGGATGATCTGCTCCTTGTAGCCGATGTAAGTCACCTTCAGGGAAGCGCCGTTAGCCACATCCTGAATACTAAAGTTACCATCGATGTCGGTGGTAGCACCGTTGGTTGTACCTACTACGACGACGTTGGCGCCAATCACCGGATCACCTAATTCGTCAACTACGGTACCCGTCACGGTCTTGGTCTGGGCAAAAACAAGCACGCTGCTGAGGGCAAAAGCCGCCAACAGAGTTGCCAATCGTCCCAGCCATGTCTTGCATGCACTGCTTCTCATGTTTCGGAAAAATAGTTAGTTAATAATATGTTAATAATTTATCAAGTGTGCTATTTAGTCATAAAAAAGCGGGACAAAGATGAATATTTTTTTTAATTTTTCCAAATTTTTTACATAAAAAGTAAAATTAGTGCCCTCATTTTAATGACAAACTGCATAAATTGGACGAAAAAGGCCACCGACAGACACTAATCTATCGATGGCCTTGCTTTATTTGCGAAGAGTTTCGTTTTATTCCGATATTACGTGATTTGGGAATGACGGCATAACGGAATCATTTGGCGCTGGACCTTACCAGCCCGGATTCTGAGCTACATCGGCATTGTTGAGGTCGAGCGCATTCTGTGGGTAAGGACGGAGGATGCGTGGACTACCATCGCTACCATAGAGGTTGCTCTGGTTGACGTCGTCCTCCTGATGTGCCTTCACATATTCGATGAGCTTGTGGGTACGCTTCAGGTCGGTCCAGCGCACGCACTCACCAAAGAGCTCACATGCACGCTCCTTGAGGATGAAGTCGATGTTGACATCCGAGGCATTGACAGTCATCGCAGCCTCATAACCGGTCTTGATGGTACCTGGGCGCTTACGCAGCGTGTTGATATATGTGGCGGCACCAGCAGCATTGCCCTGCTGAAGGGCAGCCTCAGCGGCAATCAGATAGGCTTCGCCGAGACGGCAAAGGCTCACATCATGCATCGAGCAGGTAGTGCTGCGGTTGGCAATAGAGGTCGAGGTGTAGTCGTCGAACTTCCTTACGCAAGGTACGCCAAGGTCCATGTGACGACGGTCCTTATAGGTGGCTGGAGATCCATTGGAAGGTGCGATGCCGCCATCGGCAATGGTCTTCGAGATATACTTAAGACCAGCAAGCTGGCTCTCAGTCTTGGTAGCCTTCCAAGCTTCGATGTCCTCGTCAGTTGCCCACCAGGGTGCATAGTAGTAGCAGATGTTGGACGAAGGATTGTTGTAGTAGTCGAAGTAGGAGGTCAATGCAGTTGTCGAACCGTCACCATGGAACTCCAACATAAAGGTCTGCTCGTAGCGGCCATCGCCACGGTCGAACTGATGATGAGCCCAAAGCAATGGAGAATAGCTGCCGTCGATCGACTTGTTGTTGGGGCACTCGGCGCCACCAAGGTAAGCACCGAACTGCGACATCATGGCCGAACCGTCGCTCTTGGGATTCTCGACCGATTCGTAGCTATACTGCACAGTCCAGAAGAACTCGCCACAGGATTCATTAGCGATGTCGAAGGCATCCTCAATGGAGAGAGAAGGAGTCTCGCCATTGATAGCCACCTTGGCATACTTTTCGGCATTGGCAAAGTCGCTCGACTGGGCGATGCTGGCCTCGATCGATTCATCACCCTGGCCATTGAGCCAACCACGGGTCAGATAAGCCTTGGCAAGCAGGAAGTTGGCAGCACGCTTGTTGGCACGGGCCGAAGTAGCTGCACCATAGTCAAGAAGAGCAGAACTGCCGACCGCAGCCTCAAGTTCGGAGATGATAAAGTCGTAGCACTCCTGCAGCGAAGCACGCGGGTGCTCCATCACGGCGCCACTGTAGTAATCGTTCGAAAGCGGCACGCCACCAAACTGCTGGACGAGCTGGAAGTAATACCACGCACGAATCACGCGGGCCTCAGCCACAAACTGTGCTACCTTCGGTCCTGGTTCGGTAGTCTCGCTGTAGTAGATTACTGCATTGCAGAGCTGGATGCCCTTGTAGCAGTTGGTGTAGAAGTTGAGGATGGAGCCGTCGTCGGTGTTGACGGTATAATAGGTATAGACAATCGACTCGCTCTTGCCGTCACCGAAGAGGTCGGTGCCACCCACGAAGACATTGGGAGTGGTGCTGAAGATCTTGCGGAGCGAAGAGTACATCGAATTGGTCAGGCTTTCGAAGCCGGTGCTGGTCTTGTAGAAGCTGTCAGTCGAAACATTGCTTCGGCTATCCTGATCGAGGAAGTCCGAGCAGCCTGTCGAAAGCAGCGTCATGGCGGCAAGTGCAAAAGCACCAATATATTTCTTGTTCATATTCTATGTTTTTTGAAATGTTATAAAAGGGATGTAAAAGGGATATTAAAGAGGAGTAAAAAGGACAAATGTATATTTGGGCTCCTGTTTTTGTCAGGCGATAGTAACGTCCCTTTTACTACCCTTTTTCTACTTTTTTACTACCCTTTTACTACAATTAATTTAGAACTTGAGGTTGATACCCACCTGATAAGTGCGTGAGCTGACACCACCCTTACCATTGGTAACCGAAGCGTCGGCCCATTCGGGATCGAAGCCCTCGTAATCCTTCACCCAGGTGAATGGGTTGATGATATTGCAATAGATGCGGAGGCTCTGGATGCGAAGTTTCTGCATCCAATCGCTTGGGAAGGTGTAGCCGAGTGTGATGTTCTTGATGCGGACGAACGAGTTGTCAACGAAATAGTATGAGTTGGCATCGTTGTCAGTATTGAAGGCTGTGCCACCACCATTACCATTGGTAGAGGTCGGGAAGGGCCAGTAACCATTGTGGGTCTCGGTAGCATAGGTCACACCTGCACTGGTAACCGAAGCATCGGTGATCTTGTTGAGGCCGGAGATGATCTCGAAGGCCGAAGGATCCTTGATGACGGGAGCGCCCTCAGGGATGTAGTAGTCGATCTTGAGGTGCTGCGTACCACGCGAACCGTAGCGGCAGAACTCACGCATGAATGGCGAATATACGGTGCCGCCCATGCTGGCATAAACCGACATCGAGAAGTCCCAGTTCTTATAATTGACGCTGGTGTTGAACGAGCCTGTCCATGTGGGGCTTGCATGACCAAGAATCTGACGGTCGCTGGCATTGATGACGCCATCCTTGTTGATATCCTCATAGATTACCTCACCTTCGTGCACGCTGGGGATGCTGCTGTCGGTGCAGGCTTTCTTGGCATACTCGAGGTCGGCGATGCCGAGGATCTTGTAGCCATAGACTACATCGATGTCGTGGCCGATGAACCACTTGTTGCCCACGAGGTCCTCCTTGCCGCCATTCAACTCGACGATACTGTTGACGTTGCGACCATAGGTGAAGGTGGTCTCCCAACGCCAGTCGCGTGTCTGCACATTAAGTGTATTGAGGGTGATCTCGACACCGCGGTTGCGAACCTTACCAACGTTGCTCACGATGGCGCCTGTGCTTGAACCCATCTCAAGTGGGGTCTTGAGGTCCATAAGCAGGTCTTCGGAGTTACGGTTGTAGAAGTCGATGCTACCGTTGATGCGGTTGTTGATGAAGCCGAAGTCGAGACCGATGTTGAACTCCTTGGTTTTCTCCCAGGTCAGGTCGCCGTTCGAGAGGGCATAGCCATAGCCGTTGGCAACTGCACCACCGAAGTTGTAATAGTACTTGGTGTCGGCCATCGACAAAGTCTGATAGGCACCCACGCCGGCATTGTTACCGGTCACGCCATAGCTCAGACGAAGCTTCAGGTTCGAGAGCCAGTCCTGCGTGCCCTCCATAAAGGCCTCATCATTGATACGCCAGGCAAGGGCTGCCGACGGGAACATACCCCAGCGATGGTCCTTGCCGAACTTGCTCGAGCCATCCCAACGGGAGCTGACAGTGAGCAAGTAGCGGTTGCGGTAACCATAGTTGATACGAGCCACCCACGAGAGCATCTGGAAGCGAATGTACTCTGATTTGACATTCTCGACAGTGCCCGAACCCCAGTTGTACCAATATACGTCGAATGGCATGTTGGTGGTCTTGTCGTAGTTGCTGTTCACCCTGTCGTCATAGACCGAGAAGAGGCCCAGCACGTTGAGGCTATGCTCCTCGTCGCGACCGAAGTTCTTGATGAAGTTGGCCTGTGTGTCCCAGGTATAGGAGAAGTCCTCAGCATTGGTCTGCTCCGACTGGTTGCCGTTGCCGCCGCGCACCTGTGTCTGGGCACCGTAGAAGACGCCGTGGTCGCTGCGCTGGTAGGAGGGCGAGAAGGTGGTCTTCAAGATGACCTCCTTGATGGGCGAGTATTGCAGATAGATATTACCGAGTGCATTGTAGCTGCGGGTGTTGTCGGTCGAATTCTCACGGTCGGTAATTGGGTTGATGGTCGAGGTTGGGCCACCGCCATCGGGATACATCACAGCATCCTTGCCTGGCTGGTAGATGGGGTCACCTGCCTTATAGCTTCCGTCGGCAGCATCCTCCTTATAGCGAGCCATCATAATGGGGGCCATGAGGAAGGCGTTGTTGACGGCATTCTTCGAACCGCTGGCCTTGAGCGAAGTAGCCAGGTTGAATGAGATACCTGCCGACCAGTTGTCGTTGACCTTATGATCAACAGAACCCTTGAGGTTCCAACGCTCATAGCTGTCATAGAGCACGCCTTCTTCGGTCTGATAGCCGAGGCCGATGCGATAGCTGATGTCCTTGGCATTGCCGGTGATCGAGATGAAGTGGTTCTGCTGCTGTCCGTCGCGGGTAGCCTCGTCGTTGGCCCAGTCGGTATAGTCGTTGTTCTTGTACATACGCTGGATGACCTCCGAACCTGCACCCCAGACATTCTTGTAGTTACCAAGCGACATGTCCCAGGTCTGGGTGCCGTCGGCAGCCTGCTTGGCAGAAAGGTAACGGCTGAAACGATAGCGCATAAACTCTTCGCCATTCATGAAGTCGGGCATGTTGGCCACGGTCTTCCAACCATAGTAGCCATCATAAGAGATGGTGGCCTTCGATCCTGCCACAGCACCCTTCTTGGTCGTAATCATCACGACGCCGTTGGTGGCACGCGAACCATAGATTGCGGTCGAGGAGGCGTCCTTCAAGATGTCGACTTTCTCGATATCAGCAGGATTGAGGAAGTCCATGTTGTCGCAAACGATACCGTCGATGACGTAGAGTGGGGTCGAGGCATCGCCAAGAGTGGATTTACCACGGATCTGGATGCTCATGCCGTCACCTGCGCGGCTCGACGACTGCGAGATGTTAACACCAGGAATCTGGCCCTGCAGTGACTGCATCACCGAGGTGGTACCCTTGGCCTGGATGTTCTCGGCCTTCACCGAACCGATGGCGCCGGTAAGGTCACTCTTCTTCACTACGCCGTAACCAACGACTACGACGTCATCAAGCTGCTGGCTGTCCTCCATCAGGACGACCTTCACCTTGGATTGTCCGGCCAATGCCACCTCCTGGCTGATATAGCCGATGAACGAGACTTTCAGCGTAGCATTGTCCGGCACGTCGGTAAGCGAAAAGTTACCATCAAAGTCGGTAACCGCACCATTGGTAGTGCCTGCCACGATGACATTAGCTCCGAGAACTGGTTCGCCGTAGTTATCGACCACGGTACCAGTCACTGTCTTGGTCTGGGCAAATGCAAGCGCACCGCTGACGACAAATGCCATCAAAAGCGTTGCCAATCGACCCAGCCATGTCTTGCATGTACTGCTTCTCATGTTACAATAGGTTTGTTTGAAAATTAGTTTATTATAAGATGTGTAAGTGGCGCAAAGATACTGGGTATTTTCGAAGATTCCAAATTTTTGGGCAAAAAAAGCTATTTAAACCACCAATTAGGGATAATAAAATATAATAATGTATAAAATTCATCCATTTCATATGGTATAATCCTGCAATCGAACACGAAAAAAACTGCAATGGACAAAACATCCACTGCAGTTTTTTATTTTGTTTATAACAATTGGTTATCCGAAGATTTCACCATCGCTCACATCCTCGCTGAAGATGGGCTCGTTGGTCTTCTGCTCCTTGGGATAGAAATGCACGGCCGAGTCGTTCATCTTGGGCCAAGTGGTCTGGAGCATGCGAATCACCTCGGCGCCTGCCCAAAGGGTTGGACCATAGCCATGGAAAGCCATCACATGGACAGGGCGATAAGCATAGAAGGCAGGATCAAAGCCCATACCGGTACCCACGCAGCACTTCTCGACCTGGCCGAGCTCGTTGACGCACGTTGTCACGGCATTCCATGCCAGCAGCACCTGTGCTCCATAGGCCAGCGGATCGACCCAGCCCTCGTTGATGGCATGAGCGATGCAATAGGCGTAGATGGCGGTGCAGCTTGACTCAAGATAGGTGTCGTCACGGTCGAGCAACTGGTGCCAAAGACCCGTCTGGTGCTGCAAGCGGCAAAGTCCCTCGATATGCTGACGAAGGAGATCGAGCACGAAAGGACGCTCCTTGTGGTTGGCGGGCAGGTTGTCGAGCACCTCGCACATGGTGAGGATGGCCCAACCATTGCAACGTCCCCAATGGAAGTTCGGATGCGGGTTCATATCTTCGACCCATCCATGACGGAACAACTTTACCTCAGGCACCCACATCTTGTCCTTGAAGAGATGAAGCTGGCGCACGGCCTCATTGGTATAACGTGCATCGCCGGTATAACTGCCATACCAGGCGAGAGCGGGGATAGCCATGTACATATCGTCGAGCCAGACAGTGTTGTGATGCGGACGGTTACGGGCGTAGGTGCCATCGGGCAGACGATACTCCTTGTTGACGATGAAGTCCATATATCTTGCAATCAGCGGATCGTAAGCCTCCGACTTCTGCCCCTCCAACTGCAGACGGATGAACGAAGCTGCCATCGCACCACAATCATCGAGGGCTGCGGGGCGCAGCACGCGACGCATCTCGGAGTCGAACTTCGGATCGACAGCCAGCTTGTCGGCAACCTTGGGAGCCAGTTCGGCAAGCACATTGGCACGATCGGTGACAAATCTTAAGTAAGCCTCGTCGCCCGTCGCCTTATAGGCAGCAAGGGCCGCCGAATAGGCTACGCCACATTCATAGCTGGTGAGACGGAAACGACCGCGCACGAGTCGCAACGAATCGTCATACTGGGCAGGCATACCTTCGCTGATATAGCCAAGCACACGATCCATCACCGCCTTGACATCGGCCGTCTGCGGAATGCCGTAAGGCGTGTCATAATCGGGCTGCATGAGGTGCAACGGGGTGTTGGTGTCGTTAATCTCCTCTGAGGCCTTCGTGGCATCCTGAGTCTGGGTGGTGTTGGTGCATGCCGAGAACATCAGCACAGACACTGCAATAGCGAGACCTGAAAACTTTGCGATATACTTCATAAGTAATGGTTATAAGGTGTGTTTGAATGCTGCAAAGATAGTGGATTTTTCATTATTGTCCAAATTCCAAACAAGAAAAGTGAAGGTGGAAGAACAAGAATGAACGAAAAACATACCCCCTTAAACAATTATGCACGAAAAACATACCCCCTAAACAATTATTGCCCGGAATGATTCCAGGCAATAACTGATATATTGGATATTGACTATTAATAGCCAGGGTTCTGCCAGAAGCCATCGGTAGTGCTGCTGTAGTTGAGCACACCATCCGTATTCTGGGTGGCTGGACATGGAACGACATTGGTGCAGGCGTCCATCTGGTTGAGCGGGATGGGGCGATAGTAATGCTGCAGAGCAATGTTGCCCGAAGCCTGTGCATTGCGAGCCTTCACGTAGTCGATAAGCTTGTGGGTGCGCTTCAGGTCGAACCAGCGGGTATATTCGCCGCAAAGCTCGATGGCACGCTCCTGGAGGATCACATCGATATCGACGGTCGTAGTACCGAACACTGCATTGAGCGAGTTGTCCTTTCCTTCGATGGCACGGGCAGCACGCAGGGTGTTGAGCGTTGTCATGGCTGCAGCAGAGTTGCCCTCAGCCACTTCACACTCAGCCTTGATGAGATACATCTCAGCCAAACGGAATACGACACCATCGCGATAGGAGAGGTCGAGGCAGAGGTAGGTTTCGTCATAAGGAGAGTCGAGGAACTTCTTGATGCCGGGATAAGAGTTGGTGCCACCAATCTTCTTATTGTTGTAGCGGTCATCACCATAAACCGACGACTTGGCAACAGCCACAGCCGTGGGTAGAGCGGTTGCATAGTCGCCCGAAGTATAGACCGGAATGTCACCGCCGTAGGCAAACTGGATGCGGTAGCGGTCCTTGGCCCAAGCCTGTGCAGCCTTGCCGGCCTCAGAATCTCCGTCGAGTTCACTGTAGTAGATGGCAGTATCACCGGCATTGAAATAGTTGCCGTCGCGAGCCAGTGCTACAGCAGGAGTGTTCTCGGTGTTATAAATGAACTCTCCCATCTTGGGATACATGTCGTGCTTGTTCTCCTCCAAGCCAGCCACGATGTTGTAGTGGGTGACGAGGGTGCCGTCGAAACGCTGGTCGGTGTTACGTCCCTTGGCCAAGGTCTCCCAAAGGTAGAGCGAAGGCAGGTAGCGTGTGAAGCCGCGGCTATAAGGAGAATAGTAGGGTGCGATAAAGATGTTCTCGCCCGTCTTCTTGCTGGCGATGTACGAAGAGCTGGCGTTGGTGGGACGATTGAAGAGGCAGTTGTTCTTGTTGCCGTTGCCCAGGTCGGCGGTATTGCCGTTGTTCCAGGTGGGGACAAACATCAGGTGATGAGCCGAACCGTTGCGCGAGTAGCCCGTACGGGTGATGAGCGAATTGTAGGAAAGGAAGTTACCCGAAGCATCGGTCTTGTAACGATAGGGGATGCAGTTCATGGTGCCCTCCGAGTAGTCGTAGAAGACGCCCCAGATGGCTTCCTTGTTGTCACCCACTTCGTTGTTATCCATCGACCACGTGTCGTTGTAGCGTGGATAGAACGAGGTGCCTGAGTTGGCAATGATATCTTCGGCAAGGCTCTTGGCTACACTGTAGTAGCTGGTTTCGCCAAGCCAAGAGGCAGCAAACAGGGCAACACGTGCCTTGAGGGCCTCAGCAGCATACTTGTTGGGCAGCCAGTGGGTGCTCGACAGCTTCTTGCTGTTGCTCGAAGGAAGATTGGCGATTGCAAGGTCGAGATCAGAAAGGATGTTGTTCACAACCTCCTTCTCAGGAACACGCACAGGAGTGGTCTTTGTCGAGGTGATGCGCTCTTCGTTGTAAGGGATGGGGCCCCACATCTGTACCATGTTGAAATAATAGAGTGCACGGCAGAAACGCACCTCGCCACGATACTGCTTGGCGGTTGGCTCGTCGATGACGCCGTTGTTGAAACCTTCCTCAATGTAATAAATGGCATTGTTGCAAGCATCAATGGCATTGTAGTACATCTCCCAATACTGGTCGAAGCAGGGATTGTTGTTCACTTCGTTGTCGAGGGCGGCACTCGAGAAGGTGTAGGTGTTGAGTGTCACCTGCTTGTTGTCGGTGCCCGTATACCAGAGGTCGGAGCCGCAGTCCGAAAGGCCGAGCGAAGGCTCCTTGCCCCACCATGCGCGTGTATAGGCATAGCAGGAGTTGACGAGGCCTGCCAAGCCAGTGGCAGAGCCGTAAGAGAGGTCTGCCGTATTGCCGGTCTTGTTCTCCTCATCAAGAAAATCAGAGCATGAGGTAGCGGAAAGCATCAGCATGCCCGCTGCCATCAGGATACCATATTTCGTTTTCATAGATGAATTCAGAATTAAAGATTAGAATGAAAGATTTACACCAACAACTACCTGCTTCATCAGCGGGAAGGTAATGGCACCACCTCGCTCTGGGTCATAGTTGTCGTCCAGACGGTTGAAAGTGATGAAGTTCTTCAACGAACAATAGATCTTGGCGTTCGAGAGGAATGCCTTCGAAGCCCACTTCTTGTTGAGGTTGTAGGCGAGGGTGATGTCCTTGATCTTGAAGTAGTCGGCCTTTTCGTAGAGAAGCGAAGAAGCATACTGCGAATAGATGGACTTCAAGTTGTTGTGCGCATAGGTCGGAGCTGGGATGCGTGCATCCTGGTTGTCGAGTGTCCAATAATCGACATCGGCCCAGTTGGCATAGTTGTCGTTCAGGCCAAGGGCATTGTTCTTCTCGTAGGCAATGTAACCGCCAAGGCGTGCCATCATCTGGAGAGAGAGGCTGAAGTCCTTATAGGTAAACGAGTGGGTCATGCCAATGATGTGCTTGGGCGAACGGTTATAGACGCGACGGTCGTTGTCGGCATCAATCATGCCATCACCATTCTGATCCACAATCTTCAAGGTACCTGGGGTACCGTAGCTGGTAATAGGAGCTACCACGGTGATACCCTTGCTGGCCATTTCCGAAACGTAGGCATCATATTCGCCCACCTTCCAGCATTCGTTGGTCTCGTAGTCGTAGAAGATCGAAAGAGGTTCGCCTACGATAAGTGCATTGTTGTAGGATGTGATGTTCTGGTCGAGGCCATCGGCAAGATAGGCAATCTCGTCAGTGCTGTGGGTGTATGACATGTTGATGTCCCAAGTGAAGTCCTTGGTGCGAACTGCAAGCGCATTGAGGGCAACCTCGATACCCTGGCCCTTCGACTCACCGATATTGGAGATGACAGAAGTGAAGACTTCCGACTGAGGCGAGCTCTTGAAGTAAAGAAGATCGGTGGTCTTGGTCCAATAGTAATCGATGGTACCATTGATGCGACCATCCAGGAAGCCGTAATCGAGACCAAGGTTATAGGCCGAAGTCTTTTCCCAGGTGAGGTCGGGGTTCGGCATGTTCATCGGGATGAAATCCGTAGCGCTGCTGGGGGTGGTGGCATAAACCTGTGCCAAGGTCATGTACTCATTGACAGCGGCATTGCCCGAAAGACCCCAAGAGAGACGCAGCTTCATGTTGCTGATGCGAAGTGACTCATTGATGCCCTCCATCCAATGCTCATCGACGATACGCCAACCTGCCGATACCGATGGGAAGGCGGCCCACTTGTTGCCCTTGGCAAGCTGAGAAGCGCCGTCGGCACGTACACTGGCCTGCAGGAGGTAGCGGCTGTCATAACCGTAGTTGAGACGACCGAAGAACGACATCAGCGAGCTCTTGGTATAGCTCGAACCGGCCTTGGCATCGTTCTGGATCTTCGTAACATCGTAGAACGAGTTGGTGTAGTAATGCTCCTTACCTGCGGTACCGTCGTAAGACAGACCTTCGGCAATTGACTGCTGCATTTCGAAACCGCCGAGCAGGCCGAGGCTGTGCTCACCGAAATACTTGTTGTAATTGGCGGTGTTCTGCCAGTTCAACTTGGTTGACTGCGAAGTGGCATTCGAGATATAAGTGTTGGTGGGCGACTGGAAACGGCCTACCGACTCAAAGTCCTGATACGTGCCAGTACGTGCATTGGTGCGGTCGATGGCGAACTGAGTCTTGAGGAAGAGGTCCTTGATAGGCTCAACCTGCAGATAGGCATTACCCAGGAAACGGGTTGTCTCCACGTTCTTCTTGTAATTGTCGCCTTCATCCTGCAATGGGTTGACATGTGAATCGTACCAGGGATTCGGCTTGATGTTCACAGTGCCGTCGGTATTGTAAGGATGAGTGATGGTGGTCATCTTGCGGGCAGCATTGAAGAGGCTGTAGCGCGAATCGTGGTTCTTGAAGGTGAATGCTACGCTGGCACCGACCTTCACTATCTTGTTGATTTTGTGGTCGATGTTGATACGTCCGTTGTAACGGTCCATCTTATCGTCCTTCAGCAGACCGTTGTCATACATGGCAGCCAGAGAGATGTTGAAGTTGGTCTTCTCCGAACCACCGGCAATGCTCAACTCATAATTCTGTGTGGTGGAGTTCTGCATGAATGTGTCATACCAGTCGGTGAAGCTGCCGTCCTCGATAATAGAGGTCTGCAAGGTGCCGTCGGCAAGTGCCGAGTTACCGAATACCTCCTTGTAGGTGTTCGAACCCCAGCTGCCGTTGGTGATATACTCGTCATAGTTGGCACGATCTACATAGAGTTGTACTTCGTCCATACCATACTTGTTGCGGATGTCGCTGGTGGCACTGTTGAACGAATTGTAGGCATTCAGATCGACACGTGTCTTGCCGGCTTTACCGCGCTTGGTGGTGATGAGGATGACACCGTTGGCACCGCGTGAACCGTAGATGGCTGTCGAAGAGGCGTCCTTCAGGATGTCCATCGACTCGATGTCGCCAGCAGGAATGTCAAGGGTAGAACCATAGACTACGCCATCGACAAGGATAAGTGGGCCGTTGTCGGCCGAAATGGAACGGTTACCACGCATGGTGATGCTCACGCCTGCACCTGCCTGACCGCTGCTCTGCTGAAGGTCCATACCTGGCACCTTGGCCTGCATAGCCTGCATGGCATTGGCGGCTGCCACATTCTGGATGTCGGCGCTCTTGATCGAAGATACCGAACCCGTCAGGTCCTTCTTCTTCTGCACGCCGTAACCCACAACCACAACTTCCTCGAGGTTCTCACCATCTTCCTTCATCGTGATGTTGAAGGTGCTCTGGTTGCCCACGGGAAGTGTCTGTGAAGCATAACCGATGTAAGACACAACGAGTTCGTCAGAATCACTGACACCCGTAATCGAATAGTTACCGTCAATATCGGTAACTGCACCGTTGGTAGTACCCTTCACCAAAACGTTGGCGCCAATGATTGGCTCGCCAAATTCGTCAACGATGGTACCAGTAACGGTCTTTGTCTGGGCAACCGCCATGACACCACTGAGCACAAAGGCCACAATGGTGAAGAGGAATTTTCTGCCCAGCCAGGAATTGCATTTACTGCATTTCATGTTGTTAAGCTAGATTAGTTAATAATAATAATGTGTTAGTATAAAACTTCGTTCTAATGATAATACCAAAAATAATACACCTAGGCTATAAGATACAATTTATGGTTTTCATCGGTGCAAATTTAGGGCATTTTCACGAATTGACCAAATTTTGCATTGTTTTTTTGCATTTGAAGACTCGTTTTGGGCATTTATATTAAATTTAGCCCATTTTTGGAACAAGAAATTTGGAACAAATGCAAATATCCCGTATCTTTGCACCAATCACAAACCCACAAACACACATCCCCATGAGAAGAGAAGCATTTAAGATGTTCCTGAACCCAGGACAGAAAGAAGAGTACAAGCGTCGTCATGCCAACCTGTTCCCCGAACTGCGCCGTCTGCTGAGCGAAAGCGGCGTGCGCAATTACAGCATCTACCTCGACGAAGACACCAACACGCTCTACGCCTACCAGGAGCTCGAAGGCGACGGCGGCAGCCAGGACCTCGGCGCCACAGAGATCTGCCAGAAGTGGTGGGCCTACATGGCCGACATCATGAAGACCAATCCCGACAATTCACCCGTCAGCATCCCGCTGCCTGAGATGTTCCATATGGATTGATAAAAAGGCCATGAAACGATATTTATTCGTGATGTTCGTGGCTCTGCCATGCCTTGCGTTTGCACAAAGCGTGGAGAAGTGGGGGCACCACGACATATCGCTGACAGCTCCCACTGCCCAACTGCCGGGAAATCCTTTCGAGGTTGAATTTTGCGCCACGTTCATCAACGGCAAGGACACGCTCGTGGTTCCTGGTTATTACGACGGCAAGGACAAACAGGGCGAAGTCTGGAAGTTGCGCTTCATGCCCACAGCCGAAGGCCTTTGGCGCTACACCACCCGGTCGTCCATGGCTGCACTCGACGGCAAGACGGGTTCGCTCACCTGCACGCCCCCGACAGAAGGCAACCACGGCCCCGTCCAAGTCGATTCAACGGGCTTGCATTTCTGCTATGCCGATGGCACGCGCTACATCCCCGTCGGCACAACGAGCTACGACTGGATGCACGCCTCCAACGACCCCGCTTTCAGTACGGCCGACCCGGGACTCACCATGCAGCAGCAGACATTGCTGTCGCTCGAAGAGAGCGGCTTCAACAAGATTCGCTCCCTGCTCACCGTCCAGAATTTCGACCGCAGCTATCCCGAGCCCGACCAGTTCCCGTTTGTCGCCATCAATGGCTACGATCCAGCTAACGGCAACGCCGCTCGTTGGGACTGGACCCGCCTCAACACACGCTATTTCGACCACGTGGAACAATGTACCGAGGGGCTGCTCCGCCTCGGCATCGAGCAGGATCTCATCATGTTCCATCCCTACGATGGCGGCCGCTGGGGCTTCGATGAGATGCCACGCGAAGCAGGCGAACTGCTGTGCCGTTATGTGGCAGCACGCTTCGGCGCTTATCGCAACATCTGGTGGAGCCTCGCCAACGAATACGACTTCCTACGCAAGCAGCCCATCAGCAACTGGGATGCATGGACCGATGCCATCCTTGCCAACGATCCCTATCATCATCTCATCTCCATCCACAGCTATACGGCTCGATACTACAAGTATTGGGACGAACGCTACACCCACTGCTCCATCCAGGATCAGGCTCCCGTCGAGGCTCCCGGACGCGCAATTACGGTGCTCAACATCTACAAGAAACCCGTCATCTTCGACGAGGTGTGCTACGAAGGCGACATGACCGAACGATGGGGCTGGCTCTCGGGCGAGGAGGAGCTCTATCGCATGTGGAACGCCTATATGAACGGCACCTACTGCTCGCACTCCGAATGTTTCCAATATGGTGACCCGCACGACTTCCGACGCGATTTCCTCGCCGTAGGTGGCAAGTGGCAGGGCACTTCGTGGCGCCGCATCCGCTTTATGCGCCAGATTCTCGAAGCCATGCCACGCCCCATGTATCTGCCCGACTCGTCGTGGGACCTCAACACTTCGGCCTGCGGTCCCGGATACTATATGGTTTATTTAGGCAAGAAGGTGGCCAAGGAATGGCGCTTCGATCTGCCCATCCGCAATCAGCGCGATGTCTTCCCCCGCATGACCGAGGGAGAACGCTACAAGGTGAAAATCATCGACACGTGGAACATGACCATCACCGAAAGCCCTGTCATCATCACCACCAAGAAGCAAGACAACTACCGTATGGTCGCCGAGGGCGACGGCATCATCCCCCTTCCAGAGCAGCCCTATCTGCTGCTGAGAATCACTAGAGTAGAATAAATAAATCGGGCGGCACCGTAAAGTGCCGCCCGATTTATTGTCTAGAGCCTCTAGAATCTCTAGATAGTCTAGATCATCTAGATAGCCTGGCCCTACTGGCCTTCTATTTCATCACCTTGTCCGTCTCAATCTGCCCACCCGCATAGAAGATGCGGCGGATGCAGATGCCCGTCTGGGGCTCAGCGAGGCGCTTGCCGTCGAGCGAATAGTACTCGATGCGACGGATGGTCATATCCGACTGGGCATCACGGATGCCAGCTAAGAAGGTCTGTGTGGGGTAATACTCTTCGACCGAGGTGAGCGCATCGGCATTCTGCGCCTTCGTGATTTCTTCCACGATGCCGTTGACATAGACCTCGATATTGGTATAGAAATTCTTCTCGCTATCGAGGGTATAGGTCTTCGCATCGGCAGCATTGTTCTTGTCGAGGCCATTGGCATCCTCCCAAGCATCAGGCATGCCATCCTGATCGGTGTCCCAATCGGCGGGACGTGTCTCGCTCGCCAGTTCCGGATAACTTGCTGTTGTCGGGTCTTCGGTGCCGGCAGGGTTGTTGATGACATCGACAATGCCGGCGCGCTTCGATATGGCTCCCGTATAGGTTGTCGTGCCTGTGCGTGTCTCCTCCATATAGCGGGCATCGACGGCATCGCGTGCATACGAAGCACCGCAGTAGAGCAGCACCTTCTCATAGGCAGTCTCGGCACTGTGGGTGGTCACTTCGCCAGCCTCGATAGGTTCGTCGAGTTTCAGTCTTACACAATCCACACCACTGGTATTCTGCACGTAGGTCACACCACCGCCATAATTATGAGCTGCATCGGGGATATACTTCTCTCCGCTGATGGTCGAGAGGCCATCGTCGTAGATGACGCCGCTCCAGTCGTAGTTGGCTGCATTTGAGCCGGCAGCAGTCACATAATTGCCGTTGATGTAATAGCGGCTGGCATAGCCGGGGTAGGGGTTGTCGCTGGTCGAGTTGCCGCTGTTGGCCACCGAAACCTGCGTCACGCGCGTCTTGTTCTTGGTGCCGGGACCTGCCTTGTAATAGTTATTGATCATGTTGATGTAGCCGCCACCAGGACCGCCGTAGCATCCATTGCCGTTGCCCCAGTTGTACATCACGCAGTTGCGGAAATCCACCTGTTCGGCCTGCAACGAATTGCTGTACTTCGTAGCATCATAACCTGTCCAGTTGTAACGTGCGCCGTTGAAACGAGGAGCACGGTTCTGCACGTGGGCGATGAAATTGTGGTGGAACGAAGCGCCCTTGCCGCCCCAAATGCCGCCGTAGCTGTGCTCACCCTTTGAGTGTCCAGGGTTGGCCAAAGCCTCGCCCAGTGTACACCACTGCATTGTGAAGTCGCGGTTGTCGTAGAACGAAGCCAGCTCGTCGATGCTCCACGAGAAAGAGCAGTGGTCGAAGATGATGTTCTTGTGTCGACGTCCCCAGGCTGCATCTGCTCCATCATTGACGTCCTTGATTTGCGAACGACGGAAACGCAGATAGCGTACGATGACGTTGTCGCAATTCGTAAATTCCACGGTATAGTAACGCAGTGTGATACCATCGCCGGGGGCTGTCTGTCCGCAAACGGTCTTGTTCGAACGCACGTTGATGTTTGATTTGAGGTCGATGTAACCGCTCACGTCGAAGACGATGATGAGCTTCGCGCTGCTCGTCAATGCTGCGCGAAGCGAACCTGTTCCCGAGTCGTTAAGGTTGGTCACATGATAAACCGAACCGCCACGTCCACCCGTGGTCGTATAGCGTGCAAAGCCTTCAGCGCCCGGGAATGCCGGCGCCGAACTCTGCGCGAAAGATGTTGGTGCTGCCATAGCACCGATTGCCAAGGCAATCAAAGGTATAAGAGTCAGTTTCATAGAAATATAAGGTGTTAAGTCTTTGTCTATTATTTATTTATAGTCACTATAATTAATATAGTCACTATAGCTACTATCGTCACTATCGAGGAGCCCCTCAAACCCTTCGCTCCGAGCTCTGCTCGCGCGCCCCGAAGGAAGCAACCCTTCGAACCCCTCGAACCCTTCTTAACCTCTCAAACCCTTCTTAACCCCCTTGTAGGGTGCTTGCCAGCTTTTCGATATTGAGGCTGCGGGCCGAAGCATCGACGATGTCCTTATAGACGCCGCCCTTCTTGTAGAGTTCATCGGGATCACCCGACTGCTCCACGCGACCATTCTGCAGGGCATAGACGAGGTCGGAATCGATGATCTGCGAAATGGAGTGCGAGATGATGATGACGGTGCGGTCCTTCTTGATGGCATCGATTGAAGCCTTGATTTGCTCGGTGGCCACTGCGTCGAGCGAAGCTGTCGGCTCGTCGAGGAAGATGATGGGTGGGTTCTTGAGGAACATACGGGCGATGGCGACGCGCTGCTGCTGTCCGCCCGAAAGATCGGTGGCCTGCGACTTGAAGCCATTGGGCAGCTTCGACACCTGGTCGTAGAGGAAGGCCTTCTTGGCGGCATCGATGACCTCTTCATCGGTGGCTCCGGGCTTGCCGTAACGGATATTCTCTTCGATGGTGCCGCTGAAGATGTGATTCTTCTGCAGGACGAGGCCGATGTTGTCGCGCAGATACTGCGTGTCGTACTCCTTCAGGTCGTGTCCGTCGAGCAGGATGCGGCCCGTCTGCGGCTCGTAGAACTTGTCAAGTAGGTTGACGATGGTCGATTTGCCGGCGCCCGAGAGGCCCACAAAGGCTGTGATCTTGTTGGGCTCGATGTGCATGTTGATGTCCCAAAGTGCCTGGGTGCCATTGGGATAAGTGAAATCGACGTGCTCGATATCGAAACGTCCCTCCACCTTCTCTGGCCTGTAGTTGCCGCTCGGCTCCACTTCCTGTTCGGCCTCAACCACGCTGAAATAACCCTCGGCATAGATGAGCGCGTCGTTGAGCGTGTCGAAGATGCGCTGCAGCTGGGTGATAGGCGCGGTGACGTTGGCAAACAGCATCACGTGGTACATGATCTTACCGATCGTCATGCCGGGATACTCCTTGAGGACCAGATAGGCCGTCAGGATGATGACCAGCACCGTACCCACCTGCCGCACGAAACTCTTCAGGCCGTTGTAGTAGAAGGCCACCTTGCGGGTCTTCATCTGGTTTTCGGTCACCTGGTTCTGGATGTCCAGCTGCTTGTCGGCTTCGATCTTCTCGCGGTTGAAGCTCTTGATGACGTTGATCGAGTCGATGATGTTCTTGATGCCCTGGCTCTTGGTCTCGATGTGCGAGCGCATCTCGCGGCGCCAGCCCTTCAGGCGGCGCGCCTGCCGGTAGGTGATCCAGAAATAGACCGGCACGATGCCGAGCGCCACGAGGCCCACGTAGACGTTGGCAGCGAACATCAGGATCAGCGCGAGGAGCGCGCTCGTGAAGAGCGGCAGCAGGTCGATGAAGAAGTTCTGCACCGTGCGCGACAGGCTGCTGACACCCTGGTCGATACGGGCCTGGAGCTTGCCGGTGGCGTTCTCGTCCGTGTTGAAATAGGCCATCCGGAAGGTGAGGACCTTCTCGATGACGCTCTGCGAGAGGTCGCGCGAGACGAAGATGCGCATCCGCTCGCCGTAGTAGTTCTGGGCGAAGGTGATCA
>JAZQBS010000072.1:0-60776 GCA_045545875.1 Bacteroidales bacterium | reverse complement strand
CCGCTTGGCCTCCGACTTAGCCGCTCGACTCCTTGGGGCGATAGAAGGTCGATGGGTCGTTGTCGACGCCGATGGCGAAGTCATCCTCCCAGAAAAGCAAACCCGTGGCCTGGTGGCGATGCCAGTTCATGTACTTTGCCTCGAAGGCCTGGAGCTTGTAGAAGTCCTCGCGCAGCCACTCGGCATCGCCGCCCTGCCCACGCACGATGAAAGCGGCGTGCTGCGCCAGGATGGGCTTGTGCATGTTGCTCTTCCAAGGGTTGATGGTCTTGAGCCACTCGGCACGACTGGGTGAGAAACGCTCAATCCAAATGGGAATCCATCCGTCCATACCTCCGTAGGAAAGGGCATTGAGGATGCAGCCCTGTTCGTAGCGGACAGCCTCCTCGTGGTCTTTTTTCGTGCCATTTTCGAGCAGAATCTGCCGCAGGGCAACGTTGCTGAGCCACGAGTCCCAGTCCCAAAGCACGTCGTTGTACTGTGCACTGCCCGGCGCCAGGAAGGGATAAGGCAATGCCTCGCCTGCCTCGCGATACATTCCTTTCATGTCGCGGTAGATGTGTTCGCGACAGATCTTTGTATATCGCTTCACATTCACCTCGGTGCGTTCGGGCAACTGGGCAACAAGGGTGGCTGCCGACAGGAGCAGCACGAGACATAGTATCAGATTGCGTTTCATGTTTCTATATATTAACTACCCAACAACAAATGGCAAATTGTAGGATGATCCTTCTGTCGGAGACATTGGAATCCTTCAAAATAGGTGGTATCAGAATCTTCGAGCAAGGGATAAAGGATAGCGTTCAGCTTAAATAGCACCTCGACACCTGTAAAGGCATGACCATCATCGCAAGTGAGATGGACTTTATTTGTCGGCTTATTCTCTGCTTCCTCTGAATATTCATCGAATAATTCGAAGGTTGCCTCCTTCCCGATACACTCAATTTTGCTATTCAAAAGGCTTTTCACATCACGATTCTGAACCTCTTCATTATATTTCACTACCGCTTCGTAGAAGTCTTTCTTGGATTCGAACTGCCCCAGACGGAAGTTCCAGGCAATATCAGCGAGCAAAGGAGCAGGCTCTGCTACAACGCTCGGCTTCTCTTGCAACTGGTAATTGGGATAATCTTTCAAAACCTCTTGATTAACATTTTCAATCCAGCGATCTGCCTCTTTGCCAGCGCTAATAATGCAGACCATGCCAGCTACAAACACGTAGGAACAGGCATTGAGGCCCAAAAAAGAATATGAATAAAGGAAACACAATAATAATAACAAGCATGATATGAATCCGATACCTTGCGAGATGAGTTTTCGTCTTTTGGTCTCTTTCTGGCATTCTTTTACGATAGCATCAAAGGCAGCTTTTTGTTGGGGCAGCGCGAAGGAACTTCCATCTGCATTGCGGACTCTCCCCATTCCGCTGTTATCATAATAGGCTAGATGGAACTCCTCGGCAAGCGCGAAAGCCAGCCTGCTTGCCTTGGCGGCATCGCTATAGGCAAGCGCTACATATATGAAGTCTTTGCCAAAACCATAGTCGGCTTCCTGATACTCACCCATGCCATAATCATCTTCTGAAGGAGCAAATTCCCCATTCATCGGACGCACGCTGTCCTTGTATTTCAGGAACCAACGCCGCAAAGTAGGTGACGAATATCTGTAGTCGCCCTGCTGCTTATCAACAGCAGGTACATACCATTTCCAAAACTCCAAGCAGTTTTGGAATCGCTTCGGACGGTCGATAATGATGATGTCGTAACTCATGTTGAGTGTAATTGGTGTTGTGTGCTTTTGATTTCGAATCGTCGATATGATGCTGCAAATATAATCATATTCTTTGAAACGAGAGAAAAAGTGTACAAAAAAATGAGGAAAATAGCAAGAAAAAACCTCCGAGTTCACGAAAAGCGAATTCGGAGGATGTTTTTTTGAGATGAATACTTATTTCAAGTCGTAGGCGAGGGTCTGGAGGATGTTCTTCGAGGAATTGCCGATGAGGAAGTTGAAGCGACCGGGTTCGGAACGCCAATCCTTGGCAGCGACATCGTAGAACTGGAAGGCGCGGGCATCGAGCGTGAGAGTGACCTCGCGGGTCTCACCCGGCTGGAGGAAGACCTTCTGGAAGGCCTTGAGCTCCTTGACGGGACGAACGACCGACGACTTGACATCCTGCACATAGAGCTGCACAACCTCGGCACCTGCACGGCTGCCGGTGTTGGTGACGCTCACATTGACCTTGACTGCACCTGGGGTAGCATCGGCCACCTTGGCATCGTGCATCGTGAAGGTGGTGTAGCTGAGACCATAGCCGAAGGGGAAGAGTGGCGCGAACTTCTGCTTGTCGATGTAGCGATAGCCCACGTCGAGACCTTCGTCATAGTAGATGTCCCAGAGGTGTACGGTGCTGTCCTGACGCTCGATGCCGGGATAGCGACGAGGATCGGCCACATGCTGACGGCCCTGCTTGAGAACGGGAGCGTGAACGGAGCACTGGTCGAGCGAAGCATACCACGTCATGGGCAGGTGGCCCGAAGGATTGACGTCACCGACGAGGACCTGAGCAAGCGAGGTGCCTGCCTCAGAACCAAGATACCAGTCCTGCAAGACAGCAGGAACACGGTTGATCCACGGCATTGCCACGGCATTGCCCGAGATGTTGACCACCACAAGACGAGGATTGGCCTGAGCCAAGGCCTCGATGAGCTGGTCCTGTCCGTAAGGAAGGGCATAGTCGGCACGGTCGGTGCCTTCGTTGTCCTGTCCACCCGACTTGTTGAGACCACCGATGAAGATGACCACATCGGCCTCGCGAGCCATCTGAACAGCTTCGGTGCAGAGTTCTTCGGCACTGCGCGAATCGTTGAGGTCCTGACCTGTAGAAACACCATTGTAGGAACCACCCGGATCACCCACGTAACCACGTGCATAGCTGATCTGAACACCCGTGCCGGCAAGGCGTGCCTTGAGGCCATCGAGGGGCACGATCTCGTGCTGTGCCTTGAGGCTGCTGGAGCCACCACCCACGGTCATCATCTTGATGGCGTTCTCGCCAACGACGAGGATATGCTTTGTGGAGTTGAGATCCAAGGGGAGTAGTGGGTTCGAAAGGTTTGAGGAGTTTGAGAGGTTTGAGGGGGCATTCTTCAAAAGTACGATACCCTCGGCGCCTACCTGCTGGGCGAGCTGGATGTGCGGCTCGCTGTTGATGGAGCCAAAGCCACGATTGCGGTTCATGGTGGTGCGATAGATGAGACGCAGGACGCGACGCACCTTGTCGTTGAGTTCCTTCTCCCCTACCTTACCTTCGCGGATGAGCTGGCGATAGGGATTGGCCATGAGGTAGTTGTCGTAGGCATTGGTGGCGCCCATCGAGAGACCGTCGGTCCAGGTGCCGAACTCGAGGTCAAGGCCATTGTAGATGGCTTCCTGGGTGCTCTGAGTGCCACCCCAGTCGCTGATGATGGCGCCATCAAAGCCCCATTCACCCTTGAGGATCTCGTTCATAAGGTACTGGTTGTGGCAGGCATGCTGGCCACGGAAGAGGTTGTAGCCTCCCATCAGCGTCCAGGCTCCACCTTCGCAAATGGCTGCCTCGAAAGCGGGCAGATAGATCTCGCGGAGGGTACGCTCGTCGCAGAGAGCATTGGAGGTGTAACGCTCGTGTTCGTTGTTGTTGAGCGCATAGTGCTTCACGCAGACGGCCACGCCCTGCTCCTGCACACCCTTGACGTAGCCCACTGCCATACGGCCCGAGAGATAAGGGTCTTCGCCCATATACTCGAAGCTGCGGCCATTGAGCGGGGTGCGACAGATGTTGACGCCAGGACCGAGGAGAACGGACTTGTTGCGATAGCGTGCCTCTTCGCCGATGGACTGACCATAACGAAGGGCAAGATCGGTGTTCCAGGTGGCTGCCAGGCAGGTCAGCGCCGGGAATGCCGTACACGAGTCGTTGCTGCAACCAGCCTGCTCCCATTCGTCCCAAAGCACGTCGGGGCGGATGCCGTGCGGGCCATCGGTACACCAGAGTTCGGGAATACCAAGGCGACCCACGCCAGGACTGGAGAACTTGGACTGCGCATGGATGATGGCAATCTTCTCGTCGAGTGTCATGCGCGACAAGGCATCATCGACACGTTCCTCGATGGACTTCGTCTCGTCGAGATAGACGGGCAAGGTCTGGGCATGGACTGCGGGGGCAGCAAGGAGGGCAAGGATTAGAAGATTTTGGAGTTTCATTGTTTTAGTTTTTCGGGAATTCGGAATCACGATATATCGGTATTACGATATAGCGAGATTACGAGATAACAACGTAATTATTTTTGCCAAACACGTACCCAATCGACTTCGAGCGAAACGGGAAGGGCACTCTCATCGACGCCCTGAGCGCCGCCCCAGTCGCCACCCCAAGCGAGGTTGAGGATGACATAGAAAGGAGCATTATAGGGCCAGTCGTCGCGACCAAGGCCACGATTGTCGTAGCTGAGCTGAACCTTGCCATCGACGTAGGTGGTGATGTTCTGCTCGGTCCAATGGATGGCGTAGGTATGGAACTCACCCTCGGCACCGGCACAATACATCTCATGGGTGACCTGTGTGCCATTGGAATGCACATGGGCATTGGCGTGGAGGCTCGACGAAACGTAGTTGGGATGGTAACCTACCTCCTCCATGATGTCGATTTCGCCATCGGCAGGCCATGAATGGAAGTTGACGGGCATCATCCAGAATGCGGGCCAGGTACCCTTGCCCTTCGGCAGCTTGATGCTGGCCTCGATGTAGCCGTACTGCCAGCCGGTCTTCTGGTTGGCATAGACGCGACCTGAGTAGATCTTGCCGTTCTCCTTGAAGCAGTTGATGGAGAGGATGCCGTTCTTGACGGTAGCCACCTCACGTCCACCGGGTGAAGCCACATTGACGTAGGTCTGCAACTCGTGATTAACCCAACCGGCATTGGCTACCTGATAGGTCCAGCCATTCTGCTCGTCGATGGTACCATCCTTCTCGAACTCGTCGTGCCAGACGAGCTTGAACTCGGGTCCCATAGGGCAAGTGATGCTGGGCTTGGTAGCCGCCTCCTGGCTGACGGTGATGAACTCACGCTGGGAGCCTGCCTTGACAGTGATCTGACCCTGACGGGGCTCGTAGTTGACGTTTTCGGAGATGGTGACAGTGAGGGCTGCTGAGCCCGCCTTGCCCGAACCGGGAGTAACGGTGAACCATGTCTCGCCATTGGTAGCGAAGGCAGCCCATTCGCGGTCAGCCTGAACGCTGATGCTGGAAGTGCCGCCCTCGGCTGGCATGTTGATGGTGGTGGGTGATGCTGACAGCTGGATGGTGGTGACACCTCCACTTCCGCCTTCATCATCGCCGCCGCCACATGAAGAGATGGCCAGAGCAGAACAAAGGATGACAGAGAGAATATTCATTGATTTCATTGACAGCTTAATGAATTATTAAGGGACATTTGAGGATATTAAGGGATATTAAGGGATATTTGGGGACGTAAGTATCTCTTGTGGATATTTAGGGATATTTGGGGATATTAAGGGATATTTAGGGACGACACCATCGCCTTGTTGGAAATGTAACCCCAAAAAACATTCGTCTCTTAAATTCCCTAAGAATCCCTTAGATTCCCTTAGAATCCCTAAGAAGTAAAAAACTGCCTGACATGTCCTGACGGGCACATCAGGCAGCACTTACACACACATATATACAAACTAACGTTATTCTGCCTCCTGGATGATGATGTCCTTGATGGTGACTTCGCTGCCGGCGGGGTTGCCTGCGAAGTCGAACACCATCTTGAAGGTGTCGTGGGTGATGTCACCCATCGGGAGGGTGAGGTCGGTGAGTTCGACGACGGTCTCCTCGTAAGCGGCACAGGCATGACGGTCGGCAGTGAGGTAGTTGGCATCCTCACCCAGCTCGGTGAACTTGACGGTGACACCGGGCTGGTCCTGGTTGGCGAAGAGCGTGAAGCGGATGTTGTACTTCTTGTCGGCGCTGATGTCGGCCTTGCCGAGTTCGGTAGAGATGTGCCACTGTGCCTGCCACTGCTCGGTGGTGGCTTCGGGGAGCACGATGGTGTAGCTGTTACCCTCGATGGTGGCCTCGGGATCGGCTATCGGTGCCCAGCCGGGAGCGTAGTAGAACGAGATGGTCTCGTGAGCACCCTTGAGCCAGAGGTTGCGCTCGCCGGTGAGGTCCCAGTCGATGGTCTTGGGACCCTTGTGCTCCTGGAGGTGCATGTCGCTGACGGTGATGACCGAATTCTCGGCATTGCCGCCGAAGTCGAACATAATCTTGAGGTTGGTGATGTCGGTCAACTCCTTGTCGTCGCTCACTGTCATCGGGAGGTTGGACAGCTCAATCCACGTCTCCTCGTATGCGGTTACAGCATGGCGTTCGGCCGTGATGAAGAGGTTGTCGTTGTCCTCCTGCGTCAGCTTGACGGTGATGCCGGGATGATCGGCCGAGGAGACAATCTTGCAGCGGAAGTCGTAGGTGACGTCCTTGCTAAGAGTAATGCCGGTGTTGTGGAAGCCAGCCTGTGCCTGCCACTGGTCGGTGGTGGCTGCGGGCAAGGTCCAGGTGTAGGCCGTACCATTGATTTCGCACTCAGGATTGTCGATCTGTGCCCAACCGGGAGCATAGTAGTACTGAAGTTCGACAGGCATACCTTCGAGGATGTTAGCACCACTCCAATCAACGTCCTGACCAGGCTCTGGGCCGGGTTCATCGCTCGGAGGAACGATGGTGTTCTTGCTGTGCTCGATGAAGCAGAAGTTCTTGATGGTCACCTCAGTGCCAGCTGCATTGCCGCCGAAGTCGAGGAAGAGATCGTAGGTGAGACCGCCGAGGTCGATGCCAGGCACGTCGTAGAAGTAGTAGATGTAGTCTTCCATAGCACCTACCTTGACACGGTCGGCGCAGATGAAGTTGCCATCATTGCCCTCGCCGGTCTGGACGAGCTTGACGGTGATGCCTGGGTGATCTTGGGTAGAGGTGATGACGCACGAGAAGTCGTAGTTCTGTCCAGCAGGAACGATGTTGTTGTCGAGCAAGGTGTGGAGCGAGAACTGTGCCTGCCACTGGTCGGAAGTAGCCTCGGGGAGGGTCACCTTGACGCTGTTGGCATCGAACTCGTAGGGGAAGTCCTCGATCTTATTCCAACCTGGAGCATAATAGATCATGTTGAAGGTCGGGTTGGCCTGCTTCCAGAGGTTATCGGGACTGTTGTAGTCGAAGCCTTCGAAGACAGTCTCATGCGTGGTGGTGAGAATGTACTGCCAAGCAATGCCGGGGCCTTCGCTGACGAGAGTCATCGACTTGGTGGTCATGTTGACCACGAGGTAGCGAGGATTCTCCCAGATGGCGTCGTTGGCGATGTAGGGGAAGTAGGTCTTGGCCGGGAAGGTCAGGAAGAGATCATCGCCATCGACCTCGAATGCATAGCTGGTGGACATTGCCTCGACGGGCATGCTGAAGTCCTCGGTAGCACCAATGGTGTTGAGGGCAGTGGTGCCATAGTTGACATACATCGTGCCGTTCTTGCCAGGGTTGAAGGTGTAGCGATAGTCTTCGGTGAACTCGAGCGAATTGTCGTAGAGGCCGGTGCCAGCCTTGTCGTCGGGCTGAGCAGCCCACCAGTTGGTAGGATTGCCCACACTTTCACCACAAGCGAGGTGACCCTGTGTCTTGTTGTCGATGTACCAGGGAGCCTTGCTGAGCATGGTGGTGTACTTGGTGAAGTCCATAATGGTGTTGTCGATGTGGAAGGTACGAGTAACCTTGCCATCGCTGATGCCATCGCGACTGCCGATCTGGACATTTACGGTGTAGTCGCCCGAAGAGGCGAAGATGCGCTGATAGCCGTTGACTGTGCTGCGCTCAATCTTCTTGCCGGTGTCGATGTTCCAAACGGGATAGACACCCTTGGCATTCTTGAGGTTGAAGGTCACCTGGTTGGTGGACTGATCGACGGTGATTTCAACCATGTCCTCGAAGTTGGATGCCTGAGGCACCCCGCTCTCGTTGAGGCCTTCGATGTCGTCGGGAGAACATGCAACCAACGAACCTGCTACCAGAAGGGCACTCAATATATATTTATATGTCGATTTCATAATGGGTAACTGTTTTGGAATTAATACTCATTCTGCTTGAGAGCAACATCGGAATCCAACTCAGACTGAGCGATGGGGATGTACTTCTTGCTCGGAGTCCAAGTACCTACGCGGCCCTGATCGTTGGGATTGGTGCCATCGCAGGGAGTTGGAACGAGCACTGAGGCTGCAAGACCTGTACGAACGAGGTCCCAGTAGCGCTTGCCTTCGCCCACGAACTCGAGCTTGCGCTCGTTGATGATGTTGTCGATGGTGGCATCGACGGCACCCAGACCAGCACGCTGGCGCACCTGAGTGAGGAGCGACTTGGCATCGCCCGAACCTGTGCGAACCATCAGTTCGGCAGCGTTGAGCAGCGTCTCAGCAAAGCGGTAGTAGCGGAGGTTGTTGTTGTAGTTGAGGTTGTTGTCGAAACCGGCATCGGCATTGTTGGCCGTGAATGGGCGATACTTGTTGAGCCAGATGTGGGTATCCTGGAAACGGTTGGTGTACTCCACGCCACGCACATCCCAGCAGGTAGCATCGCGGCGAACGTCACCTTCTTCGAACATGTTGTAGGTAGCTGTACGTACAGGGAGGAATCCCCATCCGTCGGCACCCGAATTCCAACCGTCGCCACCGGGCCACGAGTTGGGCGAGATGAGGGTGGGAAGCACCGTGCCGCCAATGGCGAGAGGGCTACCCCATCCGCGCTCGTTGTTGCCGTCCTCGTAGTTGATCTCCCAGATGGACTCGGAGCACCATTCGCCAGTCTCATCCCAGAGGTTGGCATAGTCGGGGTTGAGTGAATACTTGCCCGACGAGATAATCTCGTTCATATAGCCGAGAGCCTTGCTGTAGCGGCTCTGGTCGTTCTGGTACATTACCATCTCGGCATACATCATATAGATCATAGCCTGTGAGATGCGTCCGCTGTTGGCATCGTCCCAGCGCATTGGGAGAACACCCGAGGCAGCTACCTCTTCGAGTTCGACGATGAGCAGGTCGTACACCTCGTCAGCAGTGAGCTGTGGAGCGGTGTAGGGAGCGGTGAGGTTCTCAAGATAGAAGGGGATGTTGCCGAAGTAGTGCCACAGCATGTTGTAGTAGAACACGCGGAGGCCACGGGCCTGCATCTCGTACAGCGACTTGTTGGCAGCCGACATGTCGGGCACTTCGTATTCGATGTACTTGAGTACGTCGTTGCAGCGCTTTACGCCACTGTAATCGACGGTCCAGAGCGAACTGAGGGTGTTATTCTCATTGGCCTGGTAGTTGGAGAGCATGTGCCAGTTCTGCATATCGGCGAGGTTGGAACCACCTACCCAGAAGAGGTCGCCCATGATCTCGGCGTCGATGTTGAGCGCATTGTACTGGCCAAGTCCCCAGTCGGGCCAATGGATGGGGTCGTAGGCGGCGATGAGAGCCTCCTGGATATGCGCGTCGGAAGTATAGTATTCTTCAAGGGGTTCGCCCGACGGATTCTCGACCTCAAGGAACGAGTCGCTGCAAGCCGACATGGCGAAAGAGGCAGCGGCAATCAGTAAACCTATATATTGAGTTTTCATATGTTTTGAATTAACAATTAATAATTAACAATTAACAATTAATTGCGGGTGAATTTAGAATGCAATATTGAATCCGACAGTCCAAGTACGAGCCTGAGGATAGACGCCACGGTCGATGCCGAGGGATGTGCCACCCGAGGCGATTTCGGGATCGAAGCCCCAATACTTGGTCCATGTGACGAGGTTCTCGACCATGCCGTAGATACGGAAGCGCTCGATGAATGCGCGACGTGTGATCTTGGCGGGCAGGGTGTAGCCAAGGCTCATGTTCTTGATGCGAAGGTAAGAGCCGTCGCAGACATAGAGGTCAGACATCTGCCAGTTGGTCTCGTCCTGGAGAGAGAGACGTGGGTACTTGTCAGACGTGCCTTCGCCAGTCCAACGATTGAGCATCCATTTGGGATAGTTGCCCGAGTAAACGTCGCTGCGGTAGGTTGCGTCGAAGACGTCAGAGCCCTGAACGCCCTGGAGGAAGATGTTGAAGTCGAAGCCCTTCCAGTCGGCATTGGCATTGAAGCCGAAGGTCCAGTCGGGAGTACCGTTACCGATGTTGGTGCGGTCGTCAGTTGTGATCTCACCATCGCCATTGACATCGACGAAGCGAACGTCGCCAGGCACAGCCTTGGGCTGGATGAGCTGACCATTTGCATTGGTATAGGCACGAACCTCGTCCATGTTCTGGAAGACACCATCGGTCTTGTAGCCATAGAAGAATGGGAAAGGCTGGCCGTTCTCGGCGCGTGTGCCACCACCAGAAATGCCCTGTACGCCGTCGAAGTTCAGGAAGCCTTCGGTATTACCGAGGTTCTTCAAGGTGTTCTTGACATAGGAGACATTGCCCTTGAGCGAGTAATGGAAGTCGCTGATGTGACCCTTCCAGCCAAGTTCGATTTCGACACCCTTGTTCTCCATGTCACCCACGTTGCCAAGAGGCTTGGTTTCGCCCACATAGCTTGGGATAGGCATAGCAAGGATCATGCCGTTGGTCTTCTTGATGAAGTAATCGACGCTGAGGGTGAGCGCATCCTTCATGAAGCCGAGGTCGATACCAAGGTCGTGCTGCTCAGACTCCTCCCACTTGAGGTCGGGGTTGGCGATACGGTTGGCCTTCGAACCATTCTGCTTGGTGGCGATGCGACCGAAGAGGACGTTGTTGCCCATCGAGGTGAGGGTGGTGTAGGTGAAGTCACCGATGTTCTCGTAACCATTCTTACCCCAGCTGTAACGCAGCTTGCCGATGGTCACCCATTCGGGCATGTTGAAGAAAGGTTCGCGTACGAAGTTCCAACCAAGTGAGAATGATGGGAAGACACCGTACTTGTTGTTGGAGCCGAAGCGGCTCGAACCATCACGACGCAAGGTGAACTGGAACATGTAACGCTCGTCGAAGTTGTAGCTGCCACGTGCGAAGAGAGAAGAGAGGGTGTGCTCGGTGTAAGGACCGCCCCAGACGCTGTGCTCTACGGTAGCACCAGTGATGTTGCCATCGGCGTCCTTCGAGAATTCAACGTTACCCGTTGCATAGTTGATCGATGGCTTGTTGATGTTGACGAGGTTCCAGCGGCTACCTCCGATCTCAGCGCCTTTCGACTTGTAGGCCGACTGACCGAGGACGACGTTGAACGAATGACGACCAAGCGTCTTGTCGTAAGAGAGGACGTTCTCAATCTGCCAGTGGTCGGACTTGGCTGAGAACTGAGTAGCAGAGGTATGATCCGTGTTGTTGTTGCCCGAAAGGTAATAGAGGCTCTTGACAGCGGAATCGTAGCCCCAGAATGAGAGGTCGGCGCTGTAGGAGAAGCTGTACTTCAGGTTATCCCAAAGGCCGAGGGTGACGTTGAAGTGAGGCACAAACTTGTGGCTCCAGTTCTTGGATGGGGTCTGCGCTACCATCATGGCGATTGGGTTGTTCATCTCCTGATAGGTGCCACCGTAGCTTGGGATGCTGTAAAGATTACCATTCTCGTCGGCGGGGAGATCGTATTCGGAGTAGTTATTCCTCATCTTCTCTGCATAAGCACCCGAAACGGTTGGGGTCAGGATAGGCGACATATAAAGGGCCGAACCAAGGACCGAACCGAACTCGGAGTTGGTGGAGATACCCGTACTATGGGTACGCAGATACGAGAGGTTGACTGTAAGATCGAGCTTGTTGAGGAAGTTGCGCTCCTTGGTAGCATCGATGAGGGTGTAATTGTTGTTGGAACGAAGAGTCAGACGATCGTAGTTGGACTGGCCGTAGTTGCCGCCCACGATACCTTCCTGGCTGAAGTAGCCGAGGGAGACGTAGTAGTTCATCCTATCGGTAGCGCCGCTGACCGATACGTCGTGGTTGACGATGGGGGCATTGTCGTTGAAGACAAGCGACTGCCAATCGGTACCGCCGTTCAACGGGATGGCGTTGCCCATGGCATCGGTGAGGTTATAAGGATCGGCGTAAAGAGGATCCATACCAGCATTGACGTACTTCTCGTTCTGAAGGACGGCATACTCGGTAGCGTTGGTCACATCGCGATGCTTCCAGGCTGTCTGCCAGCCCCAAGAGGCATTGTAATTGATCTGAGCCTTGCCCTGCTTGCCCTTCTTGGTGGTGACGATGATAACGCCGTTGGCGGCACGTGCACCATAGATGGCACCCGAGGCAGCATCCTTGAGGACTTCGATACTCTCGATATCGTTGGGGTTGACGATGTCAAGACCACCTTCGAGCGGAATACCGTCGACGATGTAGAGAGGGTCAGAAGCGTTGTAGGAACCGGTACCACGGACACGAACGCGGGACGACTCACCAGGCTGGCCAGAGTTGGCGGTGACGTTGACACCAGCTGCCAGACCCTTCAACGCATTATCGACGCGAACAGGAGCCTTGCCCACAAGGTCGTCGCTGCTGACCTTGGCGATGGCGGCGGTGACGACGCTCTTCTTCTGCACGCCGTACCCGACAACGACAACGTCCTCGAGGAGTTTCTTGTCCTCAACCAGGACGACATTCATCTGTGAGCGGGCAGGAAGTTCCTGTGGAATGTAACCCACAAAACTGAAACCGATAGTAGCGCCGACGGGGACACCAGTGAGGGAGAAATTACCATCGATATCGGTAATGGCTCCGATAGTTGTACCCTTGACATAGGCATTAGCACCGATGACGGGCTCGCCCATCTCATCTACAACGACGCCATTCACCACCATAGTCTGGGCGAAGAGCCCCAATGGTGAGAAAAGGAGGATCGCAAGGAGCAATGTAATCCTTGACATCCATTTGTCTGAAGTTTTTCTCATGTTGATGATTTGTTTTAGTAAGTAATATATAATATGTGTTGAACAATGTTTTCAAGTAATGTAGTGCAAATACAGGTATAGACACTTTGTCACTTTTGACGGTGCAAAGATAGGACAATTTTCAGTAAGTTGTACAATCAAGTAATGTGCATCGGTAAGTTTCATGATATGTGATTTATCTGTTTTTCAGGTACTTCGTGTTTTGCATCGGTAAGTTTTGATTGGGCCGTTAGGAATTGCTAAATCGGCCCAACTGGCGTACATATTCGGCAAAATGCTCCTTTGGGACAATTGCCTTGTTGCGCGTCTTCAGTCGATTGTTATAGACGGTCTGGGGCGAAACGTGCAGGAACTCGGCAATCTTGACACTGTCGGTGATGCCCAGCCGGACCAGGGCATAGATGCGCAAATCGGTGTTGAGCAGCTCGCCCTTGCGAGGCTCGATGCGCTCCTCAGGCTGCAAAAGGTTGTTGAAGTCGGTGATGAAATCGGGATAGATGTGGAGGAAGATGGCATCGAAATTATGATAGAACTCCTTCAACTCATCCTGTACGAGGTTGCTCTTCTCGGTCATCTGCAGGACCTCGTCGTAGAGTTTCACCTTGGTCTTTCGGTTGATGTTCTTGCGGTATTCGTCCATCTTGCTGATGTAGTTGGAGCAAAGCGAGAAGACGTAGCCAACATACTCCTCCTTGACGTAGTTGGATTCCTGCAACTCGCGGTTCACCTCGGCCTGTTGCTCCATGGCGGCCTGCAGCTTGCGGTTGGCTTCGGTGAGTTCGGCATTGGCATGCGTAAGGGCAGCACGATTTTCGCTCAGTTGCACATTGGTCTCCTCAAGCTGGCTGCGACTCTGGCTGAGTTTGCGGCGCTGACGCCATCCATTGATGACTGCTATCAACAGCACGAAGAACAGAATAGCCAGAATCCACGTGATGGCCTGCTGGCGCTTCTGCTGCTCGGCCACGCGTTCGCGATAACTGGCAAGGATGTCGTCCATCACACGAGCGATGCTCACGGTGCGCACCAGGTTATTGTAGATGCGCGAAGTGTCGAGGCACACATTAATATATGTATATGCGCGCGAAAGATCGACGGCACTATGGTCCTTCGAACCGAAGAAGCCGTGACCACGACGCGATTCATTTAGGGATATGTCGTAGAGGACCGAAGACAATTCCTCGAGAGAGGCAATATCCTGATTTGCTGCACGCAGGTCAGCGATGCCCGAACGTGCCATATACTGCAAATAGAGATCCTCCTCTCCCATCTCCTGATACATACGGGCCAGGCAATAGGCCAACATCGCATCATGACGACTATCGAACTGCAAGGTATCAACCACTGGGGACAACGCCGTGATGGCTTCCTGTATGTTTCCCACACTATAAGCACGCCATGATTGCCACCAGAGAAAATTATCATCGGTGGGCTCCATGATCTGGTATATCGAATCGGTATAGGTCCATGCCTGTTGCTGATACGACTCTTTCATCGGCTCGGACCATGAGTATTGTGCAAGGTGTGAATAAAGATACTCCTGCTGGGCATAATAATCAAGTTTGAGATTGCGGTTCAAACTACCCAGCTTCAATCCATCCAAGGCATTGGTTGCTTCAAGAAGCTGACCGGTGGAGGCAAGGATGAACGAACGCTGGATCTGCCACTCTGCCATACCATCACGATCACCGCGTTGCCGTGCAATCTGCAGGTTGGCATCGACAAGGCTCATCGCCAGTTCGCTGTCGAACGTGAAGCATTCGTCGTAGATACGACGGTTGAGCTGATAGAGTTCCTCCACATCGCCCAAGCCTCGCTGCATGATTTGCATCTGCTGCAGGCGATGACGTTTCTGCTCGTTGATATGCTGACGCTGCTGCACAACCGAGTCCAGACGCTGAAGCCAGCGTTCAGACTCGCTATTGTACGCATAACTCTTCCCTCCCAAGAGAGAAGCGACGAGCAACGACATGAAAAAAACAATCTTCTTGTGCCTCATTGGTGTGCGTTAGTGTTCATTCGACGGTGCGAAGATACGAACATTTTTCGAGTCGGCCAAATTTTTGGTTCATTTTTTGCAAAATTTGAAAACACAAACATCAAAGAAAAGGCTTTACTCACATCATATGTTGAATGCTAATTCTAATTTTTTGTTAAATTTGGCACTTTTCAGCCATAAAATCGTTTATAAAGGGAAAAAAATAATAAATAATCGTCTTTTTTTCGCCAATGAATTGCAAAAATCATTAAAAATTATCATATTTGCAGCGTGGAAACAAATTATCCATGCAATGAAAAAAATGATTGAGCGATTTCTGAATCAAGTGGAGTTTTCGAGTTATGAAGACTTCATGCAACATTTCAAGCTTATCGTTCCGGAGCATTTCAACTTCGGCTATGACGTCATCGACGCATATGCCGAGGAACAGCCAGAGAAGGAAGCCATCCTTTGGACCAACGACCATGGAGAGGTTAAGCACCTGAAATATGGCGAATACAAGAGGCTGTCGGACCAGGCAGCCAGTTATCTGCTAACCCTCGGCATCAAGCGAGGCGACCGAGTGATGCTTATCCTGAAGCGCCGTCTGGCCTGGTGGATCACCATGGTGGCGCTTCACAAGATTGGCGCTGTGGCCATTCCCGCTACCCACCTGCTTACCGACAAGGACATCATCTATCGCTGCCATGAAGCTGAAATCAAGGCTATCATCGCCGTGGGAGACTATGACGTACTGCGCAACGTCATCGGTGCTCGCGCCTTCTGTTCATCTCTCGAACACTGCATCTCGATAGGACCAAGAGTTCCCCGAGGATGGGACAACTTCTGGCAAGGCCTGTTCGATGCACCGGAATTCGTCAGTCAGAAGGGACAGAATCTTGCCACCGATAACTTCTTGATGTACTTCACCAGTGGCACTTCGGGTGAACCCAAGATGGTGATGCACGACTACACCTACCCGCTTGCACATATCATCACGGCCAAATACTGGCACAACGTACATGAAGGCAGCCTTCACCTCACATTGGCCGACACCGGTTGGGGAAAAGCCGTGTGGGGCAAGTTATACGGGCAGATGATAGCAGGAGCTACCGTCTTCGTCTATGACTTTGAAGGACATTTCGAGCCAGCCGACCTTTTGAGAATGATGCAGGACTTCCACGTCACATCGTTCTGTGCACCTCCAACGGTCTATCGTTTCCTGATACGCGAGGATCTCAGCAAATACGACCTCAAGGCACTGGAGTACTGCACTACAGCTGGCGAAGCATTGAACCCTAACGTCTTCATGGAATGGAAAGAGAAGACGGGCATCATGATTTACGAAAGCTACGGACAGACCGAGACCACGCTGGTGCTGGGCACTTATCCCTACGTAAAGCCCGTGCCCGGATCGATGGGTGTGCCTAATCCACTGTTTAAGGTTGATGTGCTTGACAATGATGGCAACCCGTGCAAGCCGATGGAGCATGGCCAACTGGTGATTCGCACCGACAACGGCAAGCCCTATGGACTCTTCAAGGAATATTATCGCAATCCTACTTTGACCGAGAAGGCGTATTCGAACAACATCTACTACACAGGAGATGTGGTTTATTACGACGAGAACGGATACTTTTGGTTCGTGTCGCGCGCCGACGATGTCATCAAGAGTTCGGGATACCGCATCGGCCCCTTCGAAGTTGAATCAGCACTGATGACCCACAAGGCAGTGGTCGAATGCGCCATCACTGGTGTGCCCGACGACATCAGGGGCATGGTTGTCAAGGCGACTATCGTGCTTGCACCCGATTACAAGCAGAAAGCTGGTCCGAAACTCGTAAAAGAACTGCAGGATCACGTGAAGCATGAAACTGCTCCCTACAAATACCCCCGTGTGATAGAATTCGTAAACGAATTGCCGAAGACCATCAGCGGAAAGATACGTCGTGTGGAGATACGAGAGAATGACAAGTCGCATGGTTGTCATTTTTGACTTGCAAAGTTTGCGATTTTTACACAAACATACGAATTTAGGTCAGTTTTTTGACCTAAATTTTGTTTTTAAAAAGGGGTTTCGAAAAAATATTTGTATATTTGCACATCTTTACAATTCAAATACCAACTAATATCTATTCACCATCAATTAATAATCCGGCTAAAATTATGGCAAACGTTCCTTTCAAGTATGCGCCTATGTTCCAGATGGGCGAAGACAAGACTGAATATCGCCTGCTCACCAAAGAAGGCATCTCGGTCAGCACTTTCGAAGGCCATGAAATCGTCAAAGTTTCAAAAGAAGCCCTGACCCTGCTTGCACAGCAGGCATTCCACGACGTGGAGTTCATGCTGCGTCGCGAACACAACCTGCAGGTTGCAAAGATCCTCAAGGATCCTGAGGCAACAGAAAATGACAAGTATGTGGCACTGCAGTTCCTTCGCAATGCCGAGACATCGGTCAAGGGCATCCTCCCCTTCTGCCAGGATACTGGCACTGCCATCATCCATGGTGAAAAAGGCCAGCAGGTCTGGACCGGCTTCGAGGATGAAGAGGCATTGAGCCTTGGCGTTTACAACACCTATACGGAGGACAATCTGCGTTATTCGCAGAACGCTCCGCTGAATATGTACGACGAAGTCAACACCCGTTGCAATCTGCCTGCCCAGATCGATATCGAAGCAGTCGAGGGTGCTGAATATCGTTTCGTTATGGTAGCCAAGGGTGGTGGATCGGCCAACAAGACCTACTTCTACCCCATGACCAAAGCAACCATCCAGAACGAAGGCACGTTGCTGCCATTCCTCGTTGAAGAGATGAAGCACCTCGGCACCGCTGCCTGCCCACCCTATCACATCGCATTTGTCATTGGCGGCACTTCGGCCGAGAAGAACCTCCTCACCGTGAAGTTGGCATCAATCAAATATTATGACAACCTGCCTACAACGGGCGACGAGACTGGACGTGCATTCCGCGACATCGACCTCGAGCAGAAACTGCTCAAAGAAGCATTCAAGATTGGCCTTGGCGCACAGTTTGGTGGCAAGTATCTGGCTCACGACATCCGTGTGATTCGTCTGCCACGTCATGGTGCAAGCTGCCCCATCGGCATGGGCGTAAGCTGCTCAGCCGACCGCAACATCAAGGCCAAGATCAACAAGGACGGCATCTGGCTCGAGAAGATGGATGACAATCCGTCAGAACTTATCCCCGAAGAATTCCGCAATCCAGGCGAAGGCGGCAAGGGTATCGAAATCGACCTTGACAAGGGCATCGATGCTGTACGTGCCGAACTCACCAAGTACCCAGTTTCGACACGTGTGAACCTCAAGGGCACCATCATTGTAGCCCGCGACATAGCACATGCCAAACTGAAGGCTCGTCTCGATGCAGGCGAAGGCATCCCACAGTACTTCAAGGATCACCCGATTCTTTACGCTGGACCAGCCAAGACTCCTGCTGGATATCCTTGCGGCTCAATGGGCCCAACCACTGCCAACCGTATGGATCCATACGTTGATGAGTTCCAGGCCAATGGCGCTTCGCTCGTGATGATTGCAAAGGGCAACCGCACACAGCAGGTTACCGACGCCTGCAAGAAGCACGGAGGCTTCTATCTGGGCACCATCGGCGGCGTAGCTGCCGTACTCTCGCAGAGCAGCATCAAGTCGATCGAATGTGTTGAATATCCAGAACTCGGCATGGAGGCCATCTGGAAGATTACCGTTGAAGACTTCCCAGCATTCATCCTCGTCGATGACAAGGGTAATGACTTCTTCAAGCAGTTGAAACCCTGCGCAGGATGCACTATCCTGTAAGACATAACTTGTTATAGATTAGCCCCACACCGATGATGGTGCGGGGCTAATTGTATTTTTGAGGGCCTGAATATCTAGAGGCTCTAGAGAATCTAGAATTTCTAGACAATCTAGAAGCTCTAGAAGAGCTAGATTATTTAGTCATTAGTTTGAGCTGGGCAGACTTCATGCCAGGGCAAGAGATCTTGACTGTGACGAGGCCGGCAGAGCGAGTAGAGCGCAGGATGCCGAGCATAAAGCCCGACTTGAGCGGTTTGCTGTTGATATCGCTGGTAAAGAGCAGATCGGTGTAGTGATCAACATTGTCGAGACAGTAGAGCGAAGCAGCACCACTCACATCGAAGGTCACATCACCCGTGGCATCGAAGACACGACGACCCTTGCTATCGACTGCCCACACCTTTATATATTGAAGGTCCATACCGTCAGCCTTCCAAGCGTTCGGGGTCTCAGCTTCTGCACGGAGAGCAACAGCACGACCCGTTGTCTCAATCTGATGACGTGACACTTCCTTGCCTTGATTATAACCGATGGCGACAAGCTTGCCTTTGGCAAAGGTGACATCGGGCCACTGGATGATGTGTTTCTTGGAGTTGGGCATACCCTTATCGTACTTGTCGAGGCCTTCGTTGCTCGTCCAAAGATTGTTCGGCTTACGGCCAAGGCTCTTCCCATTGAGCAGAAGTTCCACTTCCTCGCAGTTGCTGAAGGTGTAGATGGTCTGTGTGGCGCCTACTTCCTTGTTCCAATTTTCGTCAAGACGCAAACTTCCAACCTGCACGTCGTTCCAGTTGACGCTCTCCCCTTCTCCAGCGTTTACGGCAATGCGAACCAACGGTTCATCGGGCACGAAAGCACTCTTGATGAGATAAGCTGTTGGATAAGGATTGAGGGCGGTGTCGAAGAAGGAATAGTTCCAACCCTTTTTGGGCCACTTGTTCGACTCACCCCAGTATTCTACCGCACCCCAATAGGCAAGACCAACCATCTTCTCGCGATCCATATTGAAGAATCCCCAAAGGAACTGAGACGTCTGGCACTCGCTTTGGAAGAGAATCATGTCGGGGTTATGCTTCAGATACTCATTGTAGCAATTGCTCTGATAGTTGAACGACGAAACCTCGCTGATCTGTGCCAATTCGGGTGCGACACAATGCTCCATATCGCTGCCGTCGGGTTCACGGCGAAGGGCACCAGCTCGTGAGGGGAACATGGCGACCGTGGTCAGACGTGTATCGTCCCAACGCTTCAGGTATTCGCTAAAGATACGATAGGTAGTAACGCCCCAGTCGTTGGTATTGAAGCCCGACCAGTCGTTGCGTGTCTGTAACTCGTTGCCCAGGCTCCACAGTATCACCGAAGGACAATTGCGATCGCGTTTCACCCATTCGGGGATGAGTTTGTGCCAAATACTAGTGAAAGGCTGACGTCCCCCCCAATAATCGTTGTCACTCCATTTGTCGATGAGTTCATCAACAACAAGCAGACCCACCCTGTCGGCAATACGGGTAAACGATTCGCTATAAGGATTATGGGAACAACGGATGCAGTTATAACCAAAGGCCTTGGCTTGAAGCATCAGGCGTTCGATACCACGATCGAAGGATGCTACACCCAAGCCACCCATGTCGTGATGGTTTGCCATACCCTGAAGGAACACCTTACGACCATTGAGCTTAAAGCCGAAATCCTTTGAGAACTCGATCTTGCGCACACCAAATGTCTCGACAACGCTATCAGCAGTGACTCCATCAGCGGTTACAATCACTTCTGCGGTATAAAGGTATGGCGTATCGAGGTCCCACAGCTGGGGATTAGCCAAGGTCACGGGATCGAGTTTCACCTCACTACACTGTTGGTGTGTGAACTGAGGCATCTGTCCTTTTGTTTCGGCAACCACATTACCCTGGGGATCGCGAATAGTAGCATTGATGCTTGCATTATGTTTCTGCCATCCATCGACCTCGACCTGAAGTTGAACAATTGCAGATTCGGCAGATACTTCGGGAGTGGTCACATAGACGCCATGACGGGCAATATGCGTGGGATTCTTGACCTCAAGATAAACATCGCGGAAAAGACCACCACCCGTGTACCATCGGGAACCCTTAGAGGGGCCTGTCGAAGCATAGACAGCCACGACATTCAAGGTGTCGTAACGCAAATGACGGGTAATATCAGCCTCAAAGCCAACATATCCATATTCGGTCGAAGCCACCTTCTTACCATTCAGATAGACATCACCATAGAAGATGAGTCCTCCGAAATCAAGGCTCACCTTGCGGTTTTTCCAAACCTCTTCGGCCTTGAATGTCTTTCGATACCAACCTTCGCACATCGGCTTGAAGCCACGCGCTCCACCGGCACTTTCGTCCCAAGGCTGTTCGAACTGGAAATCATGAGGCAGATCGATCGTCCGCCAATTGGCATCGTCGAATGTTGGACTCTCGGCACCAGGCTGTGCTCCCAACTGAAATTTCCAATCGAAATTGAACAGTTGGTGCTGATAGGTGGCAAAATTCGAAACAGGGATGTTGTCAACAGACTTACGCTCAGCTCTATCGATATACTGAGCCGTGGCAGCCATCGACATGACTGCCATAACAATGGTAAGGAGGTGTTTCTTCATAGAATAAGTTGAGGGAAATTAGTTATTGTTATTTCTTTTGGTCGGCACGAATGAAATCGAGCAAGCGCTGGACTGCTTCTTCTGCGGGGATACCTTTCTGTACACATTGCTTTCCCTTGTAGAGAGAAACCGAACCTGGACCTGCACCCACATAGCCATAGTCGGCATCAGCCATCTCACCAGGACCATTTACGATGCATCCCATAACACCAATCTTGAGACCTTTCAGTTCCTTGGTAGCCTCCTTGATTTGTGCAAGAGTGGTCTTGAGGTCGAAGAGAGTGCGGCCGCAAGATGGACATGCTATATATTCGGTCTTGGTAAAACGTGCACGAGAAGCCTGCAGAATGTTGAAGGCCAGTTCTACGCGCTTTTCAAGCGGAAAGTCCACATGATTGATGATGATGCCATCGACCAACTGGTCAATCAACATAACACCAAAGTCGGCAGCTGCGCATAGTTGAACATCCTCCCAGGTTTTGCAGAACGAATAATCGCGACTGATGATGACCGGATTCTTGCAGTTCATCTTACGGATGCCGAAGATGAATGCTCGCCATGCACCAATAGGATTATGATTATTGGCGCGAGCTATCACTGGAATGTCGGGATGATCCATCAGATATTCGATGATAGAGTCGTCGGTATTCAGTTCCTCAAGACTGTAATTAAGGATTCCCGCGATGCAGACGTCGGCTCCATACTTGGTGCCGCCACAGACACAAACAGGTTGTCCATCTCCCAACACCCCTACTCGCGTTGTCTTGAATCGACGAGGCTCGATGGGATTATAAAGCTCATTGTCGACATATGGGCCTTCGAGACGCTTATGCTGTGCACGCTCCTCAAAATAATGAACCAACTGACGGGCTACAGGTATCTCGGCTTCGGGATCCTCAGAAAGAGAGACACGAATCGTATCGCCAATACCATCAGCAAGAAGTGCACCAATACCAACCGCGGACTTGATGCGTCCATCGTCGGCATCTCCGGCTTCAGTTACACCAAGATGCAGCGGGAAGTGCATGCCTTCCTTATCCATTTCCTGTACGAGCAGACGCACAGTGCGAACCATGACCGACGTGTTGGAAGCCTTGATGCTGATGACCACATCGGTGAAATCCTGTTCGACACAAATTCGCAAGAACTCCATACACGACTCTACCATGCCCGCAGGAGTGTCTCCATAGCGCGACATGATGCGGTCGCTGAGCGAACCGTGATTGACGCCCAAACGTATGGCCGTATGATGTGCCTTGCAGATATTCAGGAACGGGATGAAACGATTACGAATCTTCTCGATCTCAAGCGCATATTCCTCATCGGTATACTCGAGTTTTACAAATGTACGACCGGGATCGACATAGTTGCCAGGATTGATTCGAACCTTTTCGACAATCTCAGCAGCGACATCGGCCACGGCGGCATTGAAGTGGATATCGGCGACGAGCGGCACTTTGTAACCATCGCGATGAATGCCAGCTTCAATTTCCTTGAGCGCAAGAGCCTCTTTCTTGCCCTGTGCCGTCAGACGAACGAAGTCTGCACCAGCGTCTACGATGCGTTCGATTTGGGCCACTGATGCCTCGACATCGTTGGTATTCGTGTTGGTCATCGACTGAACGCGGATCGGGTTCTCGCCGCCAATGATAACATCACCCACGTGACATTCAGTGGACTTCCTTCTATTATAGTTGTACATATCAGTTACACTTATAATCATACTTAATTTCAGCAAGTTCCTTGTTGGCCTTGACAATCTTTTGAGCAAGATTCTTCTTGTATTCAACAAATTTTTCAGCCAATTCGGGGTCTCCAACCGAAAGGATCTGCACAGCAAGAATTGCTGCATTCATTGCACCATTAAGTGCCACCGTTGCTACAGGAATTCCTGGAGGCATCTGAATCATGGCGAGCATGGCATCAAGACCTTCGAGGCTACCAGTAAGAGGCACACCAATGACGGGAACAGGGGTCGAGGCAGCAACAACACCAGCAAGATGAGCTGCCATGCCGGCTCCAGCAATAATCACCTTAATGCCGCGAGAAGCAGCACCTGTAGCAAATGCTTCCACTTCCTTGGGAGTGCGATGAGCCGAAAGAGCATGCATCTCGAAAGGAACCTGAAACTCGTTGAGAAGATCGGCAGCCTTCTTCATGACCGGAAGGTCACTGGTGCTGCCCATGATAATTGAAACTATTGGGGTCATATCGGTATAATTTACAAAAAACAGATAATAAGTTCTAAAAAACCAGTATGTCTAAAATATCTAGAAAATCTAGATCGTCTAGTCCATTTATAGTACCAAAAGATCAGCCAGCAACATCGAACAGATGCCCAGCAAGGTACCGGCACCCACCTGCCCTAAGGTATGGCGGCCCAAATAGACACGGGTGCTGCAAACCATACCTACTACGATGATGGCAGCGAGAGGAAGCCACAAAGGCATCGTCTCTGGGAAGAAGAAGAAGAGCATCAGGAAGAAGGTAGCACCTGCTGCATTAGCGGAAGCATGTGCCGAAATTTTCCATTTCCAACTTACGATCCAGGCCACAAACGTCAAAATGACGGAACCATAATAAGGCATCAACACCCAGTCGGGCAAGAATCCCGTGCGAGTGAGCACAATGGCATTGACCAGATAGCAGACAAAGTTGGTAAAAAACGGCACCATGCGGTCACGACGGTCGCGCAACGCCCAATGGCCAATGATATTGGTGACATGCAACAGCGTTATCACCAAAACCGGCATAACTAAAGTATAAAGAAAAACCATGCCTACAAACCATGCCTGTACTTGGAAAGGCAATGCCCTCATGGCGGTGAAAATACAAATGACCAAGGCTGTATAGGTGAGCACCAGCAAGGGATGGAAAATGTTGCTGATGGACTGTATCAGGCCTTGATAGGGTTTGCGAGGAGCAGCGATCTGCGCCTCCTGTTCTTTGCGTATCTGTTCCTGTTGGGTCATATCTTATGTTTATGCTTCTTTTCTTAAACGAGCCACCGGGTAGCCAAGCGACTCACGATACTTGACAACCGTGCGACGAGCGATCTTGTTGCCCTGCTTGTTAAGTTCTTCTGCCAATGCCTCATCGGTCTTCGGATGACATTTGTCTTCGTTGTCGATGATAGTCTTCAATGCCTGGATGATGGCTGATTGATTGCTATCGGCAACAGCATTAGTAAACAGATCCTTGACCAATACGATTCCAAACTCAGTATCCACATATTTGCTATTGGATACACGGCTTATCGTCGAGATGTCGTAATGGCAGCGATCGGCCACATCCTGCAACGTCATAGGCTTGAGCGTCTCTACAAGACCAGTAAGGAAATAGGCACGCTGCATACTGACGATGGTTTGCATCACATCCATCAAGGTGTTACGACGTTGCTCAAGGGCTTCAATGAATGAACGCGCATTCTGGATGTTCTCACGCAGGAAACGCACACCCTCACGAGCAGCCTTGTCATCGTTGTTCTCCTGCAATTCGCCATAGAGTTTCTCATAATCTTCGCTGATGCGAACCTGAGGAACATGTCCATCATTCAGCGTCACGATAAGTTGTCCATCCTCATTACGAATGATGAAGTCGGGTCGTATCTGCTGTGCCTTCAGATCATCGGTCTTGGCTGTAGATGGTTGCATACCGCCTGGTTTGGGGTTGAGATGGCGAATGACATGAAGTGCATCGACCAGTTCTGCGTGGGTCGGAATATTCAAATCCTGCTCGATTCTGTCATATCGTTTGTTCGAAAGGTCATCGAACTTCTGGCTGACGATTTCGTAGGCGAGACGATTGGCAGGAGTTGCCTTTCGTTCCTCCAACTGAAGGAGCATGCATTCGCGCAAATCCCTTGCACCGATACCGCTGGGATCAAGTTCCTGCTGAACAATCTCGACCAGGACAGCCTCAAGATCTTCGACCGTAGTTTCGTAATGTTGGGTCATCTCAAGATCTTCGACCAGTTCGACAAGTGGACGACGCAGATAACCGTTCTCGTCCAAACAATCAATGATATAACTGGCAAGGTAACGTTCCTCCAACGTGATGTCGAGCACTTCGATCTGCTTCTTCAAATCGTCGCGGAAGGTATCCGCATTGGTTGCATTGTCGATAGGATTAAAATCCTCGTCATCAGCGCTCTGATTGCTTGAGGTATCCACAGGTTCATCATCATCGTTGTCGAAAGCGACAATATCGCCTCTCTCCGAGTCGGAAATGGAAGTATCGCCCTCGTCAGCCGAAGCGGAAGAATCAAGATTGGTTGTTTTCTCGTCTTCGTCGACATCAAATTCACCTCCTTCATCACGTTCAGGGCCACTGAATAAGGAATCAGGTTGGTCGACTGCCTCCAAAGCAACATTTTCCTGTAGTTTCTCGTTGATGAGTTGTTCGAGGTCGTCGCCCGAAGCCTGAACCAATTTCGACTTAAGCAATATGAGTGGATTGTGCTTTTGTTTCGATTCTATTCTTGTTACTTGTGCCATAAATAGGAAATGGGATTATGGTTCGAGTTGTGCCACGCCTAAAAGGCGGTCATAGCGTGCTCCGGGTGCGCGATAATAGACATAGATGTCATATTGATTTCGTGCTTCATAATAGTTGCCCTCACACACCGACAAGGTAGCGTGAGGATTGGATTCGCCTGTGAAATCGGGCACCCATTCGCGTCCACAGAGGAACTGATAATTATAGTGTCCCTGTTTTAGGAGGACACGACCGACAAAACACTGAAGTTCGGGGTCGTAGTCCATACGCCACTCGTCGGTAAGTTCTCCATAGGTGAAATCTCCTGTCAGATAGATGTTGCCACTGCCCTTCGGTGGCATCGCTCCTGCCAGACTAAATTCAGCCCAGAAATATTCGCACTCGGTGGCTTCATCGTCTACATTATTCAAAGCGTGTACCAGATAGCGTCCATGCTGGTCCTGGTCATAACGATAGAAACTGCCACTGCGGGCCTGCTGCGTCACAAGTTCGGCATGATAGTATGGCGCTTGATAACGCAAGCGCTCGACACCAAACGTAGCATAATGCCGATCGATGAACTCAAATCGACGGAACGTGTTACCTGCCTCAAAGATAAGGTCACGGTCATGCTCGTACCATGCCTTGCTTGCTTCCATACGCGAAGGGCGAAGGATGTCACGTCGTGTGTCGGGACGATGGTTCTGGGTCACCACAAGTCGAAGGTCGGTGGACGGACTGAGGAAAGGCAGTTTGCTCTGGCTCCAAGTGCACTGAAGTGTCAACTGCTGATGTTCCTGGCGAAAATCAATGTCGGTATTGCCACTCACTTCTCCACTCACAAAGGCCATCTGCTCGGTGACGCTGAAGCAAGCGATGGCGACCTGCTCCTCAGGGTCGCTTTCCAAATGGAAGATTACTGCATAGTTGCCGCTGACGAGTAACCGTACATCCTCGTTGGGGAACGCAACTGAATAATGCCAATAGTTGATAAAGGTGTTGAATGAAGGAGAAACCTCGGTGACACGTGTCGGCTGGAAGCCATCGACATAATCGAGTTCCGAAAGGTCGTCCTGTTCCCACTGGGCGTCGCAATGAATTATCTGATATTGGAGGAAAAGCTCCTCATCCGAAAGGATATCGAAAGAGATCTCAAGACTCGAGTTCTCTGTGTTGTCAATGACAGGAAGTTTGCGAAAATCACCATCGGTGATGACCTGCAAGGTCTTCACATCGTCAGAAAGGGGGTGAGTATAGTATGCAGATGCTTGCAATGACATCGAAGCCATTGCAAGCAATCCTGTAGTTATGTATACTAAATACTTTTTCACATTACACCTTTCTCACGCAGCCTAGTCTGCCAACGCCAAGCATTGGCAAGGGTCTCCTTGAGAGGCACCTGTGCCTTCCAGCCAAGCACGGTATTGGCGCGACCCGGATTGCCCCAGATCTTCTCGATATCGCCTTCGCGACGGCCCTTGATAACGTAAGGGACATTGACGCCGGTAGCCTCCATAAAGGTATTGACAAGTTCGAGCACCGAAACGCCATTGCCAGTACCGAGGTTGTAATACTCAATCTTCTCCTCCGACTTACCCTGTACCATACGGTCGAGGGCACAAACATGTGCCTTGGCGAGGTCTGTCACATCGATGTAATCACGAATGCACGAGCCGTCGGGAGTGTTGTAGTCATCGCCAAAGACATTGAGTTCTTTGCGAATGCCCATAGCTGTCTGGCAGACGTAGGGAAGCAGATTCTGAGGAACGCCACGTGGCAACTCGCCGATCTCGGCTGTCGGATGAGCACCGATAGGATTGAAATAACGAAGGATGATAGCATTGAAGCCTACACCGGTATGGAGATAGTCCTTGATGATCTCCTCAGCAATCTGCTTGGTGTTGCCGTAGGGCGAAGTGGCAGGCTTGATGGGAGCATTCTCGTCGACTGGACTCTGGTCAGGCTCGCCGTAGACGGTGCAGGAACTTGAAAAGACGAATCCCTTAAGATGGAAGTCCTCAGCAGCCTCCATCATGTTCATCAATGAAGAGAGATTGTTACGATAGTAGAGCAAAGGTTTCTGAACCGACTCGCCTACGGCCTTCGATGCTGCGAAGTGAATGACACCGGCAATAGGACCCTCTTTTTGGAAAGCCTGATACACGTCACCTTTGTTGGTGCAGTCGATCTGATAGAATGCTGGTCGTTTGCCAGTAATGCGCTCGATGCCATCTACCACTGAAGCCTCCGAATTGGAGAGGTTGTCAAATATCACAACGTCATAGCCTGCATTCTGAAGCTCGACGCAAGTATGGCTGCCAATGAAGCCGCAGCCACCAGTAAGCACAATTTTATTTGCCATGTTATAATAATTATAAGATGTTTTAATGCTGCAAAGATAGGCTTTTTTTCTGAAACATAAAAACATTTTCGTGCTTTTTTTTGCCAAAGATGCAATTTTTTCTTGTTTTTGACAGATTCCTTATACAATAAAAGCGCGATGTTCTCGTTTTATGGTTTAGATACTTTTTCGGATGCAACAAACAAAGGGTAATCATCAACTGCGCGCGCTCGGTTTGAGTATGGGATGTGCGATACTGTTCGGAAGCCTGGCCTATGGCTATGCTCCCGCAGGGATGCGTGTCGTCAGCCTGCCTCAAAGCCAGGATGTTCGACAGCAAACGACAGCGAATGATGAAGAGACGGATTCGGTTTATCACAGCCGTTATCCCGTTGCGCCCACTACGCCTAACATGGCTCCCGATCTGGAGAAGGCACACCCAGGTGACCTCAAGACTCCTGAAAACGTGAAGACGGTGGTGGAATACGATTGGAAGAATAATCGCTACCTGATCAAGACGATGCTTGGCGAACAACTGATCGGCAATCCTATCCCCATGACGATGCAGGAGTACAGCAAATATACAGAACGCCAGCAGCGCAGTACCTACTTCCTCGATCAATATCACAAGGCTGTGGAGGAAGAGGAAGGAAAGGGAGAGTTTGACTTGCTCGACATGCAGTTCTCACTCGGTCCTGCCGAAAAGCTTTTTGGTCCTGGCGGCATTCGCGTCAAGACACAAGGCTCGGCATCCCTTTCGATGGGCATGAAGCATAACGTTGTCGATAATCCGACACTCTCCGAACGTGCGCGCGACCAGTGGACCTTCGACTTCGACGAACAGGTACAACTCAACATGAAGGCATCTATCGGCTCGAAGATGTCGTTCGACCTCAATTATAACACGCAGGCGACCTTCGACTTCGATGCCACGCAGTTCAAACTTGCCTTCGCTGGCGAAGAGGACGATATCGTTCAAAACCTTGAAGCAGGCAATGTCTCGATGACAACCGGCAACTCGCTCATCTCGGGCGGTGCTTCGCTATTCGGTGTCAAATCCCAACTGAAATTCGGCAAGCTGAACATCACTGCCCTTTTGGCCAAGCAGGAATCCACTTCGAAGACTGTGTCATCGAAGGGAGGTGTGACCAAACGCACCTACGAAATCCTTCCCACCGAATACGACGAGAACCGTCACTACTTCCTCGGACATTACTTCCGTGACACCTACGACCAGAACATGGAGAAACTTCCGCTAATCTCCTCTGGTATCGAGATTACGAAGATTGAGGTGTGGATGACCAATAAGAGGTCGTCGTATGACAACGCTCGCAACATCCTGGCCTTTGCCGACCTCGGAGAAAGCAATCCCGACGAGATGCAGCATCCAGAATGGGCTACTTCGTCAGGTACCAGTGCTCCGTCGAACAACAACAATACGCTGTATTCCACCCTGCGAGACAATTATCCTGCCCTGCGTGATATCACACTGGTTTCAAGCACTATACCGACCATCGCCATCCCGGGGTCAAGCGGAATGATGGAGAGCGGCGCCGACTACGAAAAGATAGAGTCTGCACGACTGCTTTCAAGTTCGGAATACTCGCTCAATTCTGCACTCGGCTACCTCTCGCTCAAGACGCAAATCGACGATGACTGCGTGCTTGCCGTAGCCTTCCAATATACGAAAGGTGGACAGACCTATCAGGTCGGCGAATTCAGCACCGACAATTCCGACGACACCTCGAAGACCCTCTATGTGAAACTGCTGAAATCGACGGCAGGCAACCCAGAGCATTCCATCTGGGACCTCATGATGAAGAACATCTACTCGCTGGGTGTGACCAATCTGCAGCAATCGAACTTCACCATGCAGATCCAGTATCTCACCGACTCGGTCGGTGTCTATACCAACTACATCAACGAAGGCCCCATAGCCCAGCAACTCTTGATCAAGGTCATGAACCTCGACCAATTGAATTCCCATCAGGAACGTCATTCCGACGGACAGTTCGACTGGGTTGCAGGATATACTGTTCAAGCATCTACCGGCCGAATCATATTCCCTGTCGTCGAGCCTTTTGGCAGTCATCTTGCCAAGAAACTAGGCAATGATCCTGCCCTTGTTGCTCGTTATTGTTATCCGAATCTCTATTCGCAAACACTTACCGATGCCGAGCAGGATGCCGAACACAACAAGTTCCGCATCCGTGGTGACTACACGGCTTCGAGCGGTGCAGAGATCAGCTTAGGGGCCATGAATGTTGCCCGCGGTTCAGTACGTGTTACTGCAGGCGGTACAACACTGACCGAAGGATCGGACTATACCGTTGACTACACTATGGGCATAGTCACGATTCTCAATGAGTCTATTATCGAGAGTGGAACCAATGTAAGCGTCAGCCTTGAAGACCAGTCGGAATACTCACTTCAGCGCAAGACCATGATGGGTCTTGACCTGCAGTACGACTGGTCAAAGGACCTCACATTGGGTGCCACGGTCATCAATTTGAGCGAGACGCCACTGACCAGAAAAGTGTCGATGTCGGAGATTCCGATCAACAATACCATCTACGGCTTCAATTTCAAATGGAATAAGGACTTCATGTGGCTCACCAATGCCATCGGTGCCATTCCTTGGATCAAAGCCACAGCTCCCTCAAATTTTAGCATCGAAGGGGAATGGGCGCAACTCGTCGCGAGCCACAGCAGCGAGATCGGCGACAATGGTTCAATCTATATCGACGACTTCGAGTCTTCGGAATCGTCGACCAACCTTGCCGTGCCCACACTCTGGCAACTCTCCTCCACCCCTGCCAGCATCGAAGGCAAGGATGTGGGCGGTTCTCTATTCTCCACCGCATACAACGACCGTCGTGCCCATCTTGCCTGGTACCGCATTGACAATCTCTTCACTTCCCAAACCAGCAACCTGACGCCTGCACACATCAAAAACGACCTCGTGCAACTTTGCGACCCGCGTGTGCGACAGGTTACCTTCGAGGAAATCTATCCTAACAAGGAACTTGAATATGGTGAGACGGGCATCCTCGACGTGATGAACCTCAGTTATTATCCACGCGAGCGCGGACAATATAATGTAAGTGCTTCACGTATGCAAAGCGATGGTACATTGGTCAATCCTCAAGGTAACTGGGGCGGCATGATGCGAGCTATGGATGTGACCAACTTTGAATCGGCCAACTACGAATACATCGAATTCTGGATGATGGACCCATTCATCGAAGTCGAAGGAGACGAAACATGGAAACCCAACGACGAAGGCAAACTCATCCTGCAACTCGGAGAAATCTCGGAAGATATCCTGAAAGACGGGTACAAGTCGTTCGAGAACGGCTTGGACATCAATGGTGATCTCTCTGCAATCAAGGAGACCACGTGGGGACGCGTCTCGACGCGTACCTCTACAGTTTACGCCTTCGACAATTCTTCCTCTTCACATGCTGCACAAGACGTCGGTCTCGACGGACTTAGTACGACCGACGAAGCCAACTTCCCGACCTATCAGAACTATGTGGATTCTCTGCGTCAGATCGTTTCTCCAGAGGTCCTCACTTCCTGGCAGAACGATCCGTATTCGCCCATCAATGATCCAGCAGGCGACAACTACCACTACTTCCGTGGCAGTGCCTTGGACAACGGCAATGTCTCAATTCTGAATCGCTACAAGCATATCAATGGTGCTGAAGGCAACGCTCCATCGACATCCGACAGCCAGGAATCCTACAGCACGGCCTACAAGAGTACACCCGACGTCGAGGATATCAACACGGACAACACACTCAACGAAAACGAGCGATTCTACGAGTACGATATCGAACTGGTTCGTGGTCACATGAACCTTGCAGAGAACAAATATCTTGCCGACATCAGCACCCGTCAAGTGCGTCTACGTGATGGCCTGACCCACGAAGTGAAGTGGTACCTATTCCGCGTACCGTTGCGTTCTCCAGACCGCAGGGAAGGCAACATCAGCAACTTCAAGTCCATCCGCTTCATGCGAATGCTTATGACAGGTTGGCAGGAGGCACAAGTACTCCGTCTTGCTACCCTCGACCTCGTACGAAGCGATTGGCGTACCTATTCCAACGACCTTTCCGATCCAGGATATCCGCCAAGCAGCGATGCTCTGCTTGCGTCAAGCACCGTAAATATAGAAGAGCATTCGGGTTCGCTCCCAGTCAATTACGTATTGCCACCCGGCATCTCACGTATCGTCACACCAGGCACCAATGCCGTTCAGCAAAACGAGCAAGCACTTGCGCTAAAGATCACCAATCTTGAACCTCACGACGCCAAAGCTGTCTATAAGAGCTCTGGACTGGATCTTCGTCAGTACGACAACCTCCAGCTCTTTGCCCACCTCCATGCCAATGCAGGCGAGGAAGAACAGTTGCACGATGGCGACCTTGCCGTTTTCCTCCGTGTTGGCTCGGATTACAAGGACAACTACTACGAGTACGAAGTGCCTCTCCACAAGACTCCTTCCGGCACCTATAACAACAACTCGTCGAGCGATCGACTCCTTGTCTGGCCTGAAGACAACATGATCAACGTAGAACTCTCGAAGTTCACTGCCTTGAAGCGCGAACGCAATGCCAAGAAGGAACTTGGAATTGAAGGTGTGAGCTATACTCTCGAATACTCTGTTTATGACGAGGATAACAAGTCGAACCGCATCGCCGTGAAAGGTAATCCATCGCTGGGCGAATGCACGGTCTTCATGATTGGTGTGCGCAACGTTGGACGCTCCACCAAGTCGGCAGTCGTATGGGTCAACGAACTTCGCACCGATGGCATGGACGAGAGTGGAGGCTGGGCAGCACGCGGCAATGCCACATTACGTATCTCTGACCTTGCTACCATCAATGGTTCAGGTTCTTACACCAGTGCCGGTTGGGGAACGGTAGAGCAATCGACCGCTGTACGTTCGCTGTCGAAGGACTACGATTACAATGTCTCCGGTCAGACCGATATTGGCAGGTGGTTGCCTTCACAAATCAAACTGCATGCACCCTTCTATTACAGCTACTCCAAGTCGGTGAGCACTCCAAAGTATGATCCATACAACGAGGACTTAACCGTCGATGAGACACTCGACACCTATCCAACCGAGCGTCAGAAGGACTCCATCAAGTCCCTTGTGCAGACTACTGCCGAAACCAAGTCGTTGTCGCTGACCGGAGTGAAGTTTGACGTCAAATCCAAACATTCGATGCCTTGGGATCCAGCCAATGTCACGATGGGGTATTCGCAGAACGAGCAGACCTCACACGACCCAACCACAGAGTACGAGTACAACAATTCGTACAAGGGTAACATCAACTACAACTGGTCGCCCTACTTCAAGCCCTGGAAACCTTTTGCTACAAAGAAGGTTAACAATGCGAGAAGTGGAAATGCACAGTCCGGCAGAAATACATCTGACTCAAGAAAAGCAGCCGCAGCCAGCAGCAGATCGAACAGTTCGAACAGCAAGGCACCTTTCAAGAAACTGAAGGATGATTTCCAGTTCAACTGGTTACCCAACAGCATCTCCCTCTCGGCCCAAGTCAACCGAACCTATCACGAGGAGCAACTCAGGAATATCGAGACCTACGAATCGGATTTCACCATTCCCGTCTCCTACACCAAGACCTTCACCATGCTGCGTCAAACCAGCATATCGTGGGACATCACCAAGACGCTGAAAGCCAACTTCCAATCTGCTTCCAATGCGCGTATCGACGAACCTGATGCGCCAGTCAACCGCTATCTTTACCCCGATGACTACGAGCGCTGGAAGGACACCATCTGGACACAAATATGGAAGTTGGGCACGCCTGTCGATTACAATCAGTCGTTCGATGTCTCATGGACGATACCTATCAACAAGATCACCTGGACCGACTGGATCAACCTTTCGGCCAAGTATAAGTCGACCTATCAGTGGAATCGCGGCACGCAGATCGACGAGCAGACATCGACGGGCAATACCATTCAGAACAATTCACAATGGCAGTTTGATGGCAAGTTCAACCTTGAATCGCTCTACAACAAGTCGAAGTTCCTGAAGAAGGTGAACGACAAGTTCAAGGCGCAAAAATCCACTGCCAACAATAATCGCAATCAAACAAGAAACAATAACAACAGAAAAACTCAGAACGATACAAAATCGAAGGCAAAGAAGGACTTCAAGCAAGTGATTCAACTTGCCGGAAATGACACAACCATCGTCCTCAAACACAACCTGGATACGCGTCGCGTCATCGTCAGCGCCAAGGATAATGAAACCGAACACTCCTATCCACTCAACTTCAAGAAAGTCGATAGGAACAACATCAGGATTACAGCCTCCGACAGTGCCAAGATCGAAGTGGTCATCAAGGCCGACAAGCCACTCGACGACCAGGCATGGTATAAGACGATGCAGGTGGCTTCACGTATTCTGATGGCCGTACGCAGCATACAAATTGGCTACAAGCAGACACAAGACACCTATTTGCCCTATTTCCAATCGAACGTCGGTGACTTCTACGGACAAGGGCCAAGCGATGCAGGCCTCGTGCCGGGCATGGGCTTCGCATTCGGTTTCGAGAGTGGAGAATCATTTACCGAAAAAGCCGCCCGCAACGGTTGGCTCATCGTCAACGACTCGCTCACATCGCCCGCAGTCTATAACTTCACCAAGGACCTCTCCTACTCGGCAGTCCTTGAACCTTGGACTGGCCTGAAGATCAACATCAACGGCACGTGGAAGAACAACGAGCGCAAGTCCAACCAATTCATGTATCCTGACCTTCCGATCACTCGTTCAGGATCGTTCCAAATGACCACGATAGCTCTCGGCTCAAGTTTCGGAGGCAATGATGCCGGCGACAACTATTCGAGCGATGTTTTCCATCAGTTCATCCTCAATCGCGAAATCATCTACCAGCGTCTCCTTGCCAAATATGCAGAAGCCATCTTCCCGTCCGAAGGCGGATTCATCAGTAGTATGGTCAACAAGGATTTTGCCGGGAAGAATGTGGTCAGCTACAATCCAGAAACGGGACTTTATGAGCAGAATTTTGGAGCCTCCCGAATGAATTCAAGCGACATCCTTGTTCCCGCTTTCGTTGCAGCCTACCTAGGTGGCGATGCTCATACCGTCAGCCTGAACCCGATTCCCAAGATGTGGAAAGCATTACCCAACTGGAAAATCACCTACGATGGTTTGCTCCAGCTCTTCCCAAAACTCTCGAAATGGTTCAAGACGATCCAATTCAGCCATGCTTACAACTGTACTTATGCCATCGGCAACTATCAGACCTATACCAATTATGTCGAATTGGAAGAAGGCCTCGGCTATACGCTCGATGTGACCAACAACTGCCCTCTCCCCTCGTCGGAATTCGATATCGGAACAGTGACATTGACCGAAAGCTGGGCACCCCTCGGCGGCGTGAATGCGACCCTTGTCAATGGCCTTACCGTGAGGAGCGAATACAAGCATACACGATCCGTATCCCTGGCCATGTCGAGTGCCCAGATTACTGAGAATGTATCGAAGGACATGACATTCGGCCTCGGCTATAAGATTGCCAACTTCAACCAAAAAATCGGCATGCCCGACGGCAATCAGAAGGGTGTGAGTCATGACCTCAACCTGAAATTCGACATGACCTATAAGAACCAAATGTCATTGCTCCGCAAAATCACCGACGAATATACGCAGGCCACATCGGGCAACTCGGCTTGGTCATTCAAGTTCTCGGCCGACTACCAGTTCTCCAAGATGCTGCAGATGAAACTCTATTACGATCGACAGGTCAATACGCCGCTCATCTCGACTTCATACCCTACTGTCAACAGCGATTTTGGCATGACTTTGACCCTCCAACTCACCCGCTAAAATGCAAAACATGGGGGGCACAAACGACTCTAAATCTACAAATCGGACATATTTCACCAAAAAATATGCCCGATTTTTTTGTTACGTGATAAATAATTAGTATATTTGCGCGCGATTTTTAACGCGTAATAAGCAATAAAAACAAGATATATTCTATGAACATTTCCTACAAGTGGCTGAAAGACTATCTGGAGTTCGACCTCACACCCGAGCAGACTTCAGCAGCCCTTACTTCCATCGGTCTTGAGACAGAAGGTGTCGAGGAGATCGAATCCATCCGCGGCGGTCTCAAGGGTCTTGTCGTCGGACAGGTATTGACATGTGACGTACATCCCAATTCCGATCACATGCACGTCACCACTGTGAATCTTGGTAACGCAAAGTGGGTGGCCGATGCCTATGGTTCACTCTGCACGCAAGACGAAGCCGGAAACATCATCGCACAAATCGTTTGCGGTGCTCCCAATGTGGCAGCTGGCCAGAAGGTCATCGTTGCTACGCTCGGCACTACCCTTTATGACGGCGACCAGACTTTCACCATTAAGAAAGCCAAACTCCGTGGCGTAGAATCGAACGGAATGATCTGTGCCGAGGACGAAATCGGTGTGGGCACCGACCATGCCGGAATCATCGTTCTTCCCGCTGACACTCCCGTCGGCATGCCCGCCTCCGAGTATTATCACCTCGAAAGCGACTATCAGATTGCAGTTGACATAACACCCAATCGCATCGATGCAGCTTCACACTATGGTGTAGCCCGTGACCTCAATGCCTATCTTGGTGCTCACGACCTCCCTCACAAGCTCACCAAGCCTTCGGTTGATATGTTCGACAAGGTACATGGTTCCGACATGGCTGCCGATGTGGACTATAAGCCCATCACCATCAAAGTCGAGAATACCGAAGCTTGTCCACGTTATTCTGGTCTAACCATCGCAGGAGTGACTGTCAAGGAGTCGCCCGAATGGCTCAAGAACCGACTCAAGTCCATCGGTCTGCGCCCCATCAACAACATCGTTGATATCACCAACTATATCCTCTTTGAGACCGCTGTACCAATGCACACTTTCGATGCCGACAAGATCAAGGGCGGACAGATTGTTGTCAGAACCTGTGCCAACGGAACTCCTTTCATCACTCTCGATGGCCAGGAGCACAAGCTTTCCGACAGCGATCTCATGATTTGCAATGCCGAAGAACCGATGTGTATCGCCGGTGTTTTCGGCGGACTTGAATCCGGCACGACCGAGCAGACCTCCAATGTGTTCCTTGAGTGTGCCTGCTTCCACCCAACATGGGTACGCAAGACGGCACGTCGTCAGCAACTTTCGACCGATGCCTCGTTCCGCTACGAGCGCGGCGTCGATATCAACAACATCCCATATGCATTGCGTCGTGCAGCCTTGCTCGTCAAGGAACTGGCAGGCGGCACCATCGTAGGTGACATCCAGGAGGTTTATCCTGTAAAGAATGTCCCTGCTGTCGTTGACTTGACCTACAAGCGCGTCAATACGCTTTCCGGCATCGACATTCAGCCTGAAAGGGTAAAGCAGATTCTCGGACTGCTCGAAATGGAAATACTTTCCGAAGATGAAAATGGTGTCAAGATACAGATTCCTGCCTACCGTGTGGATGTCACCCGTGACTGCGACGTCATCGAAGACATTCTCCGTATCTATGGTTACGATCGCGTAGAACTCCCCGGCACCGTTCGCACCAGCGCAGTCGGCAAGACAGCAACCGACGTTTCGAACAGCTTGCAGCAAATCATCAGTGAGCAACTCACCGGTGCCGGCTTCAACGAGATCTTGTGCAACTCGCTTACAGCCGAAGCATTCTACGAAGGCCTTGAGACCTATCCCCAGAGCAAACTCGTCCACGTGATGAATCCGTTGTCGAGCGACCTCAATGTGATGCGTCAGACTCTCTTGTTCGGTGGTCTGCAGTCCATCAGCCGCAACATCAACCACAAGTCGCCTAACTGCCGCTTCTATGAGTTCGGAAATACTTCGTTCTACAATGCCGAGAAGCAGGCTGTGGTCAACGCTCAGGTTGCCAACGGCGAAAAGACAGCTCTCGAAGTTCAGCAGGAAGGTCGTGCCTTAGCCGGCTATTCCGAGGAAAGCCACTTGGGACTTTGGCTCACTGGCAATCGTCATCAGGGCTCATGGGCTGTGGCCGATACAAAGGCAACTATCTTCGAACTCAAGGCTGCCGTGCTCAACATCCTACGTCGTCTCGGTCTTGACACCTCACTTCGTCAAAAGCAGTTCAACTCCGACATCTTCGCTGTCGGTCTTGACATCACCAATCCAAAAGGCAAGGTGCTCGCTACTCTCGGCATCGTTTCTAACAAGATTCTCACCCGCTTCTACATCGATCAGGAGGTTTGCTATGCCGACCTCAATTGGAAGGCACTCATGAAGGATGCCGCCAAGGTGAAGGTTGAGCAGCAGGAGATTGCCAAGTTCCCGCCCGTCAAGCGCGACCTTGCCCTCCTCGTTGACCAAAGCGTTCAGTTCGCCGATATCGAGCGTATCGCCTACGACACCGAGAAGCGACTCCTCAAGAGCATCACCCTCTTCGACGTATATGAGGGTAAGAACCTCCCTGCCGGCAAGAAGTCTTATGCCATCTCGCTCATCCTGCAGGATGCCGAAAAGACTCTCAACGACAAGGCTATCGATGCCACCATGCAGAAGTTCATCAAGATGTTCGAGACAAAACTTGGAGCATCACTCCGTTAATTCTAGCAAATAAACAATAATAATATCCATACGAAATATAACAAAGAAAAATTATGGGAAGAGCGTTTGAATACCGCAAAGCACGCATTATGGCGCGCAACAGCAAGAACAGCAAAATGTTCTCGAAACTCAGCAAGGAAATTACTATGTGCGTAAAGGCCTCTGGTCCTGATCCAGACAACAATAGCCGCCTGCGCACCCTGATTGCTACTGCCAAGTCTGCCAGTATGCCCAAGGACACTATCGACCGTGCCATCAAGAAGGGCAGCGACAACGATGCCGGCAACTACAAAGAGCTCACCTACGAAGGATACGGCCCATTCGGCATCGCCATCGTCGTGGAGGCAGCAACCGACAACAACACCCGTACCGTTGCCAATGTTCGCTCCTACTTCACCAAGTTTGGCGGCACCCTCGGCACAACTGGTTCATTGAGTTTCCTTTTTGCTCACAAGTCCGTATTCACCGTCAAGGCCAAGGAAGGCGTTGACATGGACGAGCTCGAACTTGAATTGATCGACTACGGTGTTGACGAGATCTATTTCGACGAGGAGGAGAACACCATCACCGCTTCCGGCGAGTACGAATCGTATGCACAGATGCAGCAGTACTTCGAGGAGAATGGTTTCGAGATTGTCAGCGCTGAATTCGTACGCATCCCCAACGATACCAAGGAAGTTACTCCCGAGCAGCGTGAAACGCTCGACAAACTCCTTGCCAAGTTCGATGAGGACGAAGATGTGACCAACGTCTTCACCAACATCAAGGAAGAGGACGAGGAGGAATAAGGACTCCGAGCCCTCCGAACTTTACTCCAGAACCACACACATTCGCGCGTACATTAAATATTTATGTCTATTCAACTACAAAAGATACAAGAACTGATCAAGAATCGCGAGACTGCACGTCTTGGCGGAGGCGAGAAACGCATTGCGGCACAGCATGCCAAGGGAAAGCTGACTGCACGCGAGCGCATCGAGGCACTAGTCGATCCAGGCTCGTTCGAGGAGACTGACATGTTCCTGATCCACCGTTGCACCAATTTCGGAACCGACAAGTCTCACCCATTCGGTGATGGTGTCGTCACTGGCTCGGCCACTATCGGCGGACGACTCGTCTTCCTCTATGCCCAGGACTTCACAGTCAGCGGTGGTTCGCTCAGCGTCACCATGGCAGAGAAGATCTGCAAGATTATGGACATGGCCATGCGTGTAGGCGCTCCGTTCATCGGTCTCAATGACTCGGGTGGTGCCCGCATTCAAGAGGGTATCGCTTCAATGGCAGGTTTTGGTGAGATATTCGAACGCAACATCCTTGCATCGGGTGTCATTCCGCAAATCTCCTGCATCATGGGACCCTGTGCCGGAGGTTCGGTCTATTCTCCTGCCCTCACCGACTTCGTGCTGATGGTCAAGAACACGTCCTATATGTTCCTCACAGGCCCAAAGGTCGTTAAGGAAGTGCTGGGCGAAGTTGTTGACCAGGAGCAACTCGGTGGTGCATCGGTTCATGCCACCAAGTCGGGCGTTGCTCATTTTGCTGCAGAAAATGAGGATGAAGCCATTGCAATGATTCGTCAATTGCTCAGCTTTATCCCCCAGAACAACATGGAGGAGGCTCCACGCATCGAATGCACCGATCCCATCGACCGCATGGAGGATTCGTTGAACGAGATCATCCCCGAATCAGCGAACCAAGCCTACGATATGTATCAGGTCATCGCCTCTATAGTTGACAATGGCGAGATGTTCGAAGTGCATGCAGGCTGGGCGAAGAACATCATCGTAGGTTTTGCCCACATGAACGGACAGAGCGTAGGCATCGTTGCCAACCAACCTAAGGTTATGGCAGGTTGTCTCGACTCGAACGCTTCACGCAAGGCCGCCCGTTTCGTACGTTTCTGCGATGCATTCAACATTCCTCTTGTCACCCTCGTCGACGTACCGGGCTTCCTTCCCGGCACGGGACAGGAGTACAACGGTGTCATCGACCATGGAGCCAAGCTGCTCTATGCCTACGGTGAATCGACCGTTCCCAAGGTAACTGTCACACTCCGCAAGAGTTATGGTGGTTCCCATATTGTGATGAGCTGCAAGCAGCTTCGTGGTGATGTCAACTACGCTTGGCCCTCGGCCGAGATTGCAGTGATGGGTTCCGGTGGTGCTGTGGAAGTGCTCTATGGCAAAGAGCTCAAGGCAGCAGAGACACCCGAGGCCAAGGCTGCAATCATCCAGGAGAAGAAAGCTGAATACGAAAAACTCTTCTGCAATCCTTACGATGCCGCCCACAAGGGCTATATTGACGATGTTATCGAGCCACGCAACACCCGTTTCCGTGTGATTCGTGCCCTTGAAAAACTTCACAACAAGCGTGTCGAGAATCCCGCCAAGAAGCACGATAACCTGCCGCTCTAAAAATGATGAAGAAAACAACAATAATTGCCACCTTGTTTGCCGGTGCAGCTCCCGCTGTGCTGGCAAACAATGCCGACAAATTTGCACAAAACGATCCCATCGGCTGGATGATGGCCGTCATCTCCATGTCGGTGGTATTCAGTGCGCTCGTCATCCTCTTCCTGTGCTTCAAGTACATATACCCTCTTTTTGCCATGCTCGGACTAAAGATAAAGAAGTCTGCACATCGCAAGAAGCAGTACGAGCAGATTACCGACCGTCGAGCCCAAATGCAGCGCAACATGAAGGTGGTCGAGAAATCTTCCGGCATGGTGATCGATGATGAAGAGCTCGCTGCAGCTATCGGTGTTGCACTCTTTCTCCACGAGGATGGTATGCACGACCAGGAGTCGAACATTCTCACTTTGACTCCCTCCAACAGCGCCTGGACAGGAGCTGGGAACAACCAGAAACGCTCACCCATTCGACGCTTCTAAATCTTTTGAGATAATATTTGATGAAGACCTATAAAATGAAAATCAATGGCAACGAGTACAAAGTTGCCATCCAGGACGTTAACGGCCAGAACGTCGAAGTCGAAGTCAACGGCATAGCCTACTCCGTTGAACTCGACCGACCTGCTCGTACAGAACGTCCTAAGCCTGTCATCGTGCGTTCAACAGCTCCTGCACCCGCCACTGCTACTTCCACGGCTTCCCAGCCTAAGGAAGTGCATTCTGCCGAGGGCGCTACCAAGTCGCCGCTCCCAGGCACCATCCTCAGCATCAACGTTACCGTTGGCCAGTCGGTCAAGGCCAGTGATGTGGCGGTCGTCCTCGAAGCCATGAAGATGGAGAACAATATCAACTGTGGTCGCGACGGTGTCGTCAAGGCCGTTTATGTACAAAAGGGGGACAATGTCCTCGAAGGCGCAGACCTTCTCCTCGTAGAATAATAAATGAGAATCAAGCGCATATATACGTTCATGCTGCAGACTTTTCTGCCGCTCTTCCTCATGACGTTCTTCATCTGCCTCTTCATTGTGTTGATGCAGTTCCTGTGGCGTTATGTGGGTGACTTGGTCGGCAAAGGACTGGGCATCGACGTGCTTGCGCAACTTTTTTTCTACGCCTCGCTCACCTTTGTGCCGATGGCATTGCCGCTGGGCATCCTGCTGGCATCATTGATGACGTTTGGCAACCTGGGCGAGAGCCTAGAACTGCTGTCGATGAAGGCCTCTGGGATCTCGCTGCTCAAGATCATGAAGCCACTCACGGCCTTTATGGTAGTGCTGGCCATCGCCACCTTCTTCTTCCAGGACCGTGTGCTCCCGTTGGCCAATACGAAGATGTACTCCATCCTCATTGGCATCAAGCACACCTCTCCTGAACTAGAGATTCCAGAAGGCATCTTCTACAAGGAGATCAACAACTACAACATCTACGTCGATCACAAGGACTACGACACGGGCATGCTCCACGGTGTCACCATCTATATCTTCGATGGTTCCAACATCGAAGATGCCACCGTCACCGTAGCCGATAGTGCAAAGATATCGATGGCCGAGACCGGCAAGCATCTCAAACTCACCCTTTGGAGCGGCCAACAGGTGGGCACCTTCAAGCAGGGAACGGGCAACAGCTACCAGCAACAGCAGAAGCATCCCAAGTATCGTCGCGAATCGTTTAGCGTTAAGGAAGTGTACATTCCCTACGACAATGGTTTTGACACCGACGAAGAGTCAATCTCCGACCGTCATGTCGGCAAGAATCTGGCTCAGCTTTCCCATTCGGTCGATTCCCTCAACCAGCGCATCGACTCCATCAACTATGGATACGGCAAGAAACTGGTCAGCAGCATCTACTTTACTGCTGTCCGTCAGCAGGTACGCGACGATTCCCTTTACTTCGCCGAAAAGACCGATAAGCCTCAGAAGATGGTCATCGACCTCGATAGCATATATGCATCGCTGACTCCTGCCCAGATGGAGAAACTGACCGACAAGGCCACAAGCCGAGCCAAGAACGTCATTCAGACATTTGCTATCCAGCGTGAGATGCAGACGTTCGAACAAAAGAACGTCAACTATCACGCCATCGAGATGCATCGCAAGTTCACCCTTTCCGTCGCATGTCTGTTGTTCTTTTTCATTGGTGCTCCACTCGGTGCCATCATCCGAAAGGGTGGCATGGGCATCCCAATCATTACGGGTGTCATCTTCTTCATCTTCTACTACATAATCGACAATACGGGCTATAAAGCGGCCAAGAACGGCATTATGCAGCCATGGTTTGGCACATGGCTTTCGTCAATGGTCCTTGCACCCATCGGCATCTGGCTGACGTGGCGTGCTGTCAACGATTCGCCGCTCTTCGACTGGGACACCTACAAGATACGATTCACACATCTTTTACGCAAGGTGTTGCGTCGCAGTCGTCCCATCCTGGAGTTTGCCAAAAGGCACCGCGAACAACGCAGCAATCACAGTGCATTCTTTGGCCGCAAGTTCCGCAAGAAACATAATCCTTCAAACCCATTCTCATGAACCGATTCGTCCCTCTTCTCTTCTCTTCGACCATAGTTGTTCTTTCAGGTACGGCTATGGCTCAACAGACGTCCGAACGCCTCGGTCGTGCTTTCCACGTGGTATCTACCTCCACTGGAAACCTGCTGACTTGGCGCACCCTTCCTACTGACAACACCGAAAACGTCAGTTTCCAACTCTCTCTCATCTCTGGCGACGGGAATGAAACGACACAACAGATCGAATCAGGCTCCCCATCCTGCTTCCTCGACAAGGATAAGCATGAAGCCTATCGGTTATCGGTCCTCAAGAATGGAATCATCCAAGAAGACCAAACCAGTCTGACGACCTATCCTGAGGCTTCGCTGAGACAAGTGAAACTCAGTCGCCCCGAAGGCGGCAGCACTGCAAGCGGTAGTTTCACCTACACTCCCAACGATTGCTCTGTGGGCGATGTTGATGGTGACGGCGAATACGAGATCATCGTTAAGTGGGATCCTTCCAATTCGAAAGACAACTCGCAGACGGGTTACACTGGCAACACCCTTTTCGACTGCTACGAAATCGTGGGCGAAGAGGTCGGCAAGCAACTTTGGCGCATCGATATGGGAAAGAACATCCGTGCAGGTGCACATTACACCACGTTCCTCGTCTATGATTTCGATGGTGACGGGAAGGCTGAACTTGTGGTCAAAACCGCACCAGGCACCAAGGACGCCACAGGAGCATACGTGAGTGAAGCCGGTATCGACAACAGCATCACCGGCATCACAACTAACGAGAAGGACTTCCGCAACAGCAACGGACATGTCATAGATGGAGAAGAGTTCCTCACCATCTTCAGCGGCGAAACGGGTCGTGCTCTGCAGACCATCTGGTACAATCCGAATCGTGGTCTGGAAACGGGAAAGGCAAGTGCATACGGCACTTGGGAAACCATCATGGGCAAAAAGACCAACTACAACCGTGGTGAACGCTACAATGCCTGCGTTGCTTACCTCGACGGACTAGATCATCTTCCCTCCATCGTCATGCAGCGTGGTTACTATACGCAAGCCTATTTCTGGGCTGTCGATTGGGACGGCACCAACCTTACCACCCGCTGGCTCCACCGCGGACATACGGCATCCACTTGGGATGTCGTCGATGGCAGTGGCAACGTGACAGCATCGGGCTCCGGCAAGTCTTCCTACGGACAGGGCGTCCATGGCATCTCGGTGGGAGACGTCGATGACGACGGTTTCGATGAAATTGTGATGGGCTCGGCCACCATCGATCACGATGGCCAGCTGCTATGCTCCACAGGCTTCGGCCATGGCGATGCTATCCATCTCGGAAAATTCATCCCTGATCGTCCTGGTCTGCAAATCTTTATGCCGCACGAGGAAGCAGCAGCTGACTATGGCGACGACCTGCACGATGCAGCCACTGGCGAAATCCTTCATCGTGGTTACACCAGCAAGGACAATGGTCGTGGCCTTGCTTGTGATATGTTCTACAAGTTCAACTCATCCACAGGCCTTGACAACTATTATGGTTGGGAATTCTGGAGTGGTGCCGAAAGTACTCCTATCAATGCCGTATCAATGTCAGCATTGGGTTCAAAACCCGACACCAATTTCCGAATCTATTGGAATGGTGACCTTTATGATGAATCTTTCGACGGACAGTTTAGCAGCAGTTCTAACACTTGCAATCCTCGCATCATCTCGTGGAATGGTTCCTCTACCTCCACGACAAGATTGTCCACCTATGGCGGCAATCCACAATCGTGCAACTACACCAAGGCAACCCCTTGCCTGATAGCCGACATCTACGGCGATTGGCGCGAAGAAATTGTGATGTGGGATGCTTCCGACGAAGCCACCCTCGACATCTACAGCACCGTCACCACCACCCAATATCCCGTTCCCTGCCTCATGACCGATCACCTTTACCGCATGGGCATCGTGTGGCAGAATGCGAGCTACAACCAGCCCCCTCACCTCGGCTACTATCTGCCCGACGCTTTCCTCTGCTCTTACAAAGTTGTCGAAGGCGCGCTCGTCGATACCGTCGAAGTCGGGCAACCTTACAAACTTGTCATCAATACTAGACTAGTCGAGTCGTGCACTGTCAACAACACCAATCTGCCTGAGGGCATGACATGGGACTTCGATGTAGAAGCACAGACGCTCACCGTCTGCGGCACAACATCCACCACTGGAACTACCACACGCCTCTTCACTTTGGCAGGTAAATACAACACCTGCAAAGCTACCGTCCGTATCATTGCAAAGGAAGGTGCAGGCATCTCCATAGTCAAGGAAGATGAACAGCCACGAGGAGAGAGATATGACCTGTCAGGACGCAGGGCAGACATGTCTTCCCATGGTATCCAAATCCAAAACAGACAAAAATTCATAGAAAAATAGGACTATTCACAAAAGAAACTAAAGCAAAAAGGTATTTGTATGGAAAATTTATCAGCGCGCCTCCGTGCATTGTCGCCTTCGGCAACGTTGGCCATGTCACAGAAGAGTCAGGAACTCAAGAGTCAAGGTCTCGACATCATCAACCTGTCGGTCGGCGAACCGGACTTCTTTACTCCCGACCACATCAAGGAAGCTGCAAAAAAGGCTGTAGATGACAACTTCTCGTTCTACACCCCAGTGCCCGGCTACATGTCCCTCCGCGAGGCAATCAGCCGCAAACTCAAGAGAGAGAATGGTGTAGATTTCTCTCCCGCACAGATTGTTGTAGGTAATGGTGCCAAGCAGGAGATCTGCAATGTCATTCTATCAATCGTTGACAAGGGCGACGAAGTGATTATCCCCACCCCTGCATGGGTGAGCTATTTCGAAATGGTAAAACTGGCCGAAGGAGTCAACGTTCCCTTCCTTTGTAGCCAGGAGCAGGACTTCAAGATTCTGCCCCACCAACTCGAAAGCCTCATCACAACCCGCACCAAGGCATTCCTCTTCTGCTCGCCCTCCAATCCCACGGGTGCCATCTACACCAAGGAGGAACTGGCAGCTATAGTTGAGGTACTTGCCAAATATCCTAAGATCATCGTCATAGCCGACGAGATTTACGAACATATCTGTTACAGCGGACAACCTACATCCATTGCTTCCTTCCCCGAGATGAAGGATCGTGTAGTCATCATCAATGGTGTGTCGAAAGCATATGCAATGACAGGCTGGCGCATCGGCTTCTGTGCCGCTCCTACCTATATTGCCAAGGCAGTGAGCAAGCTCCAGAGCCAATACACCTCTGGATGTTCGAGCATCGCTCAGAAGGCTGCCGAAGCTGCCTACGACGGCCCTCAAGATTGTGTCGAAGAGATGCGTCAGGAGTTTGAGCGCCGTCGTGACCTCATCTGCTCGGCTGTGCAGGACATCCCGGGTTTCCGTCTCGACAAGAAACCCAATGGTGCATTCTACATCTTCCCCGATGTCAGCGCACTCTTCGGGAAGCAGACATCCGATGGCAAGGTGATTGCCAATGCCGACGACGTAGCCATGTACCTGCTCGAAACTGGTCATGTGGCAGGCGTGAGCGGCGAAGCTTTTGGCGACCCATCCTGCATCCGTTTCAGCTACGCCACGTCACAAGCTAAGATCACCGAAGCCATGCGCCGCGTCAAGGATGCCGTAGCTAAGTTACGTTAACTATAATAAATCAATAAATGTTCAAAATCACCAAATACGTTTGCTTGGCACTATGGGGCATCTTCATCCTCGGTCTTCTGATTGGAGGAGGAGTCCTATGGGCCATCTCAAACGGTTACATTGGCGAGATGCCATCCATTGAGGAACTTGAAAATCCTCAGAGCAAATACGCCACCATCGTCTATTCGGCCGATTCTGTTGAATTGGGTCGTTTCAGCCGTGCCAAGGAAAACCGAGTCTTCATCAACTACAACGAGTTGTCACCTAATCTGATTAATGCACTCGTTGCTACCGAGGACGCTCGTTTCCTTGATCATTCCGGCATCGACATCAAGTCCCTCTTCCGTGCTGCTTTCAAGACGGTTCTGCTCCACCAGCGTTCTGCAGGTGGCGGCTCCACCATCACCCAGCAGCTTGCCAAGCAGGTCTATACCAAGGAGGTGGCTTCGAACATCTGGGAGCGTGCCATGCAGAAGCCCATCGAATGGGTCATTGCCGTAAAGCTCGAGAAGCTCTACACAAAGGAGGAGATCATCAACATGTATCTCAACCACTTCGACTTCTGTTACAACGCTGTCGGCATCCGTTCGGCTGCCCGTATCTATTTCGACAAGCTTCCTTCCGAACTTGATGTTGAGCAGTCGGCCATGCTCGTGGGCATGCTGCAAAACCCTTCGCTCTACAACCCCATCCGTCGTCCTGAGAAGACCAAGAACCGCCGTACAATTGTGCTCAATCAGATGTACAAGGCAGGCTATCTCACCGAAGCTGAATACAACGACTACAAGGAGCGTCCACTCCTGCCCCAAACTGACAACAGGGGCAACTACAAGCTCGCTCACTCGGCAGACCACAAGGAAGGCATGGCCCCCTACTTACGCGAATATCTACGCAAGATCATGCGTGCCAACAAACCCAACCGCTCGCGCTATGCTTCGTGGCAGGATCAGCAGTACTACGACGATTCCCTAGCCTGGGAGACTAATCCTCTCTATGGTTGGTGCAACAAGAACAAGAAACCCGATGGCTCGCACTACGATCTTACCACCGATGGACTACGTATCTACACCAGCATCAACTCCCATATGCAGCAATATGCAGAGGAAGCGCTTGTTGCACATCTGCGCGACTACCTGCAGCCCGCCTTCACCAAGGAGAAGCAGAATCAGCCCAACGCTCCCTATAGCCGCCGACTCTCCGACGATGATGTAAAGAACTCCTTGCGCCGTGCCATGAGGCAGTCCGAGCGTTACACCACCATGAAGTCCAACGGCTACTCGACAGAAGAGATTGAAAAGACTTTCCAAAAGCCCATCGACATGAAGCTGTTCTCATGGGAGGGTGAAATCGACACCATCATGAGCCCTTGGGACTCACTGCGATGGCAGAAGCAGTTCCTGCGTGCCGGCTTCCTTTGTATGGACACCCTTGGTTATGTCAAGGCATACGTGGGCGGTCCTGACTTTGCCTTCTTCCAGTACGACATGGTGACGGCAGGTCGTCGTCAGGTAGGTTCTACCATCAAGCCTTTGCTCTATACATTGGCCATGGAAGAAGGACGTACACCCTGCGACGAGGAACTCAACACCCAGCCCGTGCTCTACGACGCCATCGGACGTCCATGGACCCCACGCGATGGCGGCAAGCAACGAATTGGCGAAATGGTCACCCTGCGATGGGGCCTGATGAGATCCAACAACTGGATTTCCGCACGTGTCATGAGCCGCATGACACCCGAACACTTCGTTGATTTCCTTCATTCGGCCGGCGTTCGCAACCGCCTTGATCCCGTGCTCTCGCTCTGCCTTGGTTCATGCGATATCTCCGTCGAGGAAATGGTCACCGCCTACTCGGGCTTCCCTGGCCATGGCATGCGTAGTCAACCGCTCTACGTCGTTTCCATCTGTGACAACTCTGGCATGGAACTCACCCACTTCACTCCCGTCCGCAAGGAAGTCTTCTCGGCCGAAGCCTACTACAAGATGCTGCCTATCCTACGCGATGTGGTCGACTTTGGTACAGGTGCACGTATCCGCAACCGTTACGGCATTACCGCTCCAATGGGTGGAAAGACGGGTACCACCAACGACAATTCCGATGGCTGGTTCATGGCTTTCACGCCTGGACTTATCGGCGGCACTTGGGTAGGTGGCGAAGAACGCACGATTCACTTCGATCGCACTTCCGAAGGACAAGGTGCATCGATGGCCTTGCCCATTTGGGCAATGTTCATCAAGCGCGTGCTCGCTGATCCGACCCTCCCATATTCGTCATCCGACACATTCTACTATCCTTCTGGCTACGATCCATGCACCGTCGAAGGTGCCTTCGAACACGAGGAAGAGGCACCCGAATCGGATAACAGTTTCTTTGACTAAAAAATATAAGGGAAAACCCTTTTATAACTTTTTTAATAACATTATTAACCATTAATTAACAATCTGCTCTATGAAAAAGTACTTTGCAGAATTGGTTGGCACCTTCGTGCTTACCCTTCTTGGCTGCGGCACTGCCGTCAGCCTCAATTGTGGCATCGACACTGCTTCTGTTGTGGGCACTGCCCTTGCGTTTGGTCTTGCTGTAGTAGCCATGGCTTACACCATTGGCGGCATCTCCGGTTGCCACATCAACCCTGCCATCACCCTTGGCTGCCTCATCTCTGGTCGTATCTCCGGTAAGGATGCCTGTGGTTACATGGTATTCCAGGTTATCGGTGCCATCCTTGCTTCCTGCGTACTTTACCTCTTGGTTTCCACTTCTCCCGAACTCGCTTTGGGTACCAAGACGGGCGCCAACGCTTGCGCTGGCACTGTCACCAACGGCCTCATTGCCGAAATCGTGCTGACCTGCCTCTTCGTGCTGGTAGTTCTCGGAACGACTGATGCCAAGAAGGGTGCTGGCAACTTTGCTGGCCTCGCCATTGGTCTCTCACTCGTACTCATCCACCTTGTAGGCATTCACTACACGGGCACCAGCGTGAACCCCGCTCGCTCCATCGGTCCTGCTCTCTTCGAGGGTGGCAAGGCTCTCAGCCAGCTTTGGGTATTCATCGTTGGTCCATTCGTAGGTGGCGCTTGCGCTGCTTTCATCTGGAAGCTCATCGGCTCTGACGACGAGAAGTAATTCACATCATAACCATGCCCTGCCACGTCTGTTGGCAGGGCTTTTTCCTTACTATGAAAAGAGATATCAAGAAAATCGTCCTCACAGGAGGTCCCTGTGCAGGCAAGACAACTGCCTTAGTACGCATCAACGAGTATTTATCCAACCTCGGTTACAAAGTATTCATTGTGCCCGAAATACCCACCATGGTTACTGCATCAGGGTGGAGTTATCTGACCGACAATCACGACTTCTACTACGAGGGAGAGAAGATTATCCTCGAACTCCAGCTCGAAATGGAAGACAAGATGCAACGCCTGGCCGAGACGTGCACCGAACCCTGCGTCATCGTCTGCGACCGAGGTGCCCTTGATATCTCAGCCTACATCTCACCTGAGATGTACGACGAACTCTGTACCGCGTGTCATACCAGTGTTGAAGAGCTCCGTCATGGCGGACGCTACGATGCCGTGCTCCATCTCGTTTCGGCTGCCGACGGTGCAGAATCATTCTATACTACTGCCAACAACGCATCACGCTATGAGAAGGCCGACGAGGCAGGCCTCAATCTGGCACGCCAGCTCGACAAGAAGGTCATTCAGGCATGGACCGGACACCCTCATCATCGCGTTATCGACAACCGCAAGGACTTCGAGCAGAAGCTCAACCGTGTACTCTACGAGATCAACTCCGTCCTTGGTTTGCCACAAGCCATTGTTGAAGAGCGTAAATACATCGTCGAACTCATTGGCGAACTTCCCAATGACTGCGTCGAAAGCTACATCCAACAGACCTATCTCTCTTCCGAACCCGGCTCCGAAGTCCGCATCCGTCGTCGCACATCGGGCAATCATGTCATCAACATCCACACCACACGTCGCCGCATCTCGACCAGCGAAGAGGTGGTTACCGAGCGTCAGGTTTCCAATGCCCTTTATGAGACACTCCTTTTGCAGGCCGATCCCTATCGCCACACCATCAGCAAGCACCGCAAGAGCTTCATCGCAGGTGGTCAGTTCTTCGAACTCGATGCCTACGAAGCTCCGCACGAAGGCCTGATGATCCTCGAGACCAAGGGCATCGCCTGTCACGCCGACCTTCTTCTTCCACCCTTCCTCCGCATCGTCAAGGACATCACTGGCGACTTCGACTACTACAACTACAATCTGGCTTTACGCAAGTAAGAAAAAAAGCGTCTCTTCGGGAGGCGCTTTTTTTGTCCATAGCTGTTCTATTTTCTCAAAGGCTTATCAGGAACTGCTCGCCCCAAGGCACCAGCAGGTCATGACCCTCGGGATTGAGGTGGGCACGGTCACCGGGATGCTGAAAGTATCTTTTGCGGAATTCGGGATTCTCCACATCGATGCCGCTCGTTGTAGCAGCGTTGAGGAAGGGGAAGCCGTGACGCTCACAAGCCTCCTGAATGGCACGAATCACAATGGGAAATCCTTCACTCGACAGGTTCCACGGCGAAACGACGGCAATCTTGGCATGCGGATATTTCTGACGCAGTCCTACGTAGAAATCTTCAAGGTGCTCAAGGAAGGGAGCCAGGGAATCGGCACTTTGCTTTATAAAGTTGGCATCATTATGCCCTGCCACGATGAGCACATAGTCGGCATCATCGACCATATCGGCATAACGCACATAGAGCGCCTTGCCAAAATTGCGGTTCGTGCGGTCAAAGGCGATGGCGCCACCGTTGCGGCCATAATTGTTGTAGGTCATTCCGTGACGGGCAGCCACCTTGAAGTGCCAGGCGTTCTCGTACGGCTGACGATGATTCGCGACATAGCTGTCGCCAATGATATTGATGGTCTTTCCTGCCAATGGGTCCTCCTTAATGGGTTCGATGGTGATAGGTCCGCCGTAGGGATTGAAATCACAAAGCAGGTCATCGCCCTTCAGGATCAAAGGCAGGTTCTTGCCTTCCTGCACTGCACGATAGCCGAACACCTTCTTTGCTGCCTTGCTCCCTGGCTTGGGCATTCCACACACCTTCAAGGTCAACTTCTGGTCAAACAGCACAGGGTCCAAATCCAACGAAGGAGTCACGGTGATGATTCCCTTCTTTTTCACTACATCCAGTTTCACGGCATCACGCTCCGTCACGTAAGCCCCCACCTTGGCAAAGGTCTCGGTCCAGATGGTATCGCTCTTGTAGGCCAGTTCGCGAAAAAGGTCCCAAAGGATCCAAGGCTCTTCCCAACGATCCCAAGCCGTGTAGATGCCATGACTCATCGTCACACCCCAAGCACGTTCATCAATCTGCTGACGAAGCCATTGCTGGATGCTCTCGCGGGTCTGATGGCTGTTGGCTTGGCCTAAACCGAATTGATACTCACGATTGCAGATCCTTCCCTCCATCGTTGCTGTCCGCACGCGGTCATCCACAGCGTTGTAGGGATAAATGAATGTCACAGGGCGCTTGCCCGTCTCCTTTTCGATGGCCGAATCATTGCGTGCAATCTCCATACGCAAGGAATCGTCACTAAGCGTGGTCAGCATGGGATGTGACCACGAATGATTGCTCAGCTCATGGCCCGAGCGAACCAGCGAGCGGCATTCTTCCCACGTCATACGTGGAGCATAATGGTCATCAAGATCCCCGATGTAGTATCCGTTGATGGCAAACGTCGCCTTCAGCGCATAGCGATCCAGATGCGGTGCAATGAGCGTATAATCCTCCTGCACCCCATCGTCAAACGTCAAGCTCACCGCACACAGTCGGTCACCTTGAAACCGGGCCACACTCACTTCCTGTGCCGATGCAAACATACCTACTGAAAACATAAAAAAGAAAGAAAAGATGCGTTTCATATCTGAGATTGGTTATTAATTCGAAATGTACGCTGCAAATATATGAATAAAAAACTGAATGACCAAAAAAATCAGCGGAAAAGTGACTTTCCCGCTGATTCCTCCTAAATCCATTCGGCTCTTTTACACTTATTACTAAATATTACACTTTCCTAATATAGTTACAATCGGCTCTTCTCCTCATTTCCAGCACCCGTGCCACGGTACTTCGAGCGAGTGGCATTGAAGTTGTACGATAGGGAGATGCCCACCTGCTGCGTGTATTGATATACATCCTGATCAGTCTTGCCGATGGCGTAGTACGTGGTTACCTTCGTCCTCGATGTGCGGAAAATGTCATTGGCATAAAGCGTGCCCGTCAAACGCCCCTTCCAAAAGGAAGTCTGCAGTCGGGCATTCACCGCAAAGTTGCTGCCACGATACATGAATCCCCAATGGTTGCTGCCGGTATAATTGACTTGCAAAAGCGCTTTGGTGGTGGGACTGACCACAAACCAGCTCATCAGGTCGAAACTGAATTCAGGTTTGTCCAGTTTCTTGGGCGCACCGTACGCTTCGGCATCAAACATCTGCTGATAGTAGTGCAACGTGACAGTAGGCTGCCAGAATCCCACCTTTGGAGAAGCAACGAGGGTGGCATAGACGCGGTCCTGATGGTCGAAGTTGACAGGCTGAAATATACAAATCTCTTTCTCCTCGTCATATACTCTACCTATGTGGGTAAAGAGATCGTTTTCGCGCGTGAAGCCGCTGACGAAAGTCAGCCACGAATAAGTCAGGTTCAAGTCAATGCTCTGTCGTACCGAAGGACGCAGCAGCGGATTGCCGCCCTCATAGAACATACGGCTGTCATAGACGATCATCGAAGTCAGCATATTGTAAGGTGGGCGTGTGATGCGCTTGCCGTAGCTCAGCTGGGCGCTCCACTTCTCCTTCTGCCATGCCACCGACAAGTTGGGGAACCAGTCGTTATAGGTGCGGCTGGGCTCGGCCTGCCAGGTGTCGAACGAGTAGTAGTCTGCCGAAACATGCTCATAGCGCAGGCCTGCATTCAAGCGCCACGGCCCTATCTGCATCTCGTATTCAGCAAAGCCGGCAATGTTCTTTTCCTTCATCTCGTTATCCGATTCCTGGATGATGTTCTCCCGGTTGACATTCTGACCCTGACTCTGGGTGGAAGTAATTTCCGATCCACCACTCAGCACACCCTTCCCGATGGGATAGGTCAGCACCAGCTTGCCTGCCGTCATCCTACGGTCCTCCCTATTGATCGAAGTGATGGTGCGATCGCCCAATTCCTCGCTGAACTCCCGCTGGTCGAGATGGTCTTCCGATGCGCGTCGCAACATAGTCGCATTCAAGTCAATGCCCAATTTCCCGACCTTTCCCACATAGTAGGTATTCAGTTCCCAGACGGGTTTGTCAAGTTCATCGATATCTGTTTTCAGACGAACATCTCCGTAATATGCAACGTTCTTCTGGTAGTGTTGCGCCATATCAGACTTGTAGCTGTTGTCAAGCAATTTTTGTGACGAGAAACTCAATCCGACCGAATTATCCGTATTGAAGTCATAGCTTACACCAGCCTGATAGCGAAACTGAATCCAACTGCTCCTGACAGGCAAATCGGCACGAACCAAGAAATGGTCTTTCTTGATGTGCAGTTCCTGAACAAGGTCCTGGTCGTTACTGTAATGGCCATAGTCGAATGCAGCATTGCCAAACATCTCCAGCCCGCCCGTACGATACTTCAAGGTCATGTCGTCGTAGTTGTTCCACTGGATGTTGCGCGATGTTTCGCTGTAGGCCTGAAAGCTGAAGCCATCGCCCTGCGCCTTGAGTGTCTTGATGCGAATCACGGCATTCACCTCGGCGTTGTATTGTGCACCTGGCGCAGTGATGATATCGATGTTCTTGACATCCATCGACTTTAATTGCTTCAGTTCATGGGGATCGCGTACCTTCTTGTTATTCACATAGATCTCAGGTTCACCCTTGGCCAATACCTCGAACTTTCCATCGCGTCCTTGTACAAGTGGAAGCATCGACAGAAGGTCGTCTGCCGTCCCCACATCATGCAGGATGGAGTGTTCGACCTCTACAGTCACGCCACCCGAAGTCATCTTGTAGGGCGGAACGGTTCCCTTCACTGCCACGTTGCCAATCGTATGCGTCTCAGGCTGCAACTGGATAGTGCCCATATCCTCCTTTTCGCTGAGCTGCCACACCGTCTTGTAGCCAATGTAGGTGATGCGGACAAGTACATGTTTCTGTTCGATGGGAATCACGAAGATACCGCTTTCGTTCGAAACGCCGCCATTGAGCAAGGTCGAATCCTGGGGGTTAAGCACTGCGATATTGGCCAAAGCCAAAGGCTGTCTGGTTTCGTCCATGATAATGCCCGTGAGGTGACGATTGGCTTTCTGCACACATTCCACATAGATCTCCCGATTGGCCCGATGGACGGTCATCCGTATGGGATAGAATCCAATCATCTGACGAATAGCCTCGGGCACCGTCTTTTCCTCGATGTGGGTCGTGACATGAAAGTCCTCCAGATCATTATAGAGGAAATTGATCGTATAGCTCGATTGCGCGTCATTCAATTGACGCAATGCCTCGTCAAGCGGCACATTATTGAATTCGTGCGTGATACGCTGAGCCTGACTCGTAAAAACAGCTACGAAACAGGCCATAATGAAAAACAGTCGTCTCATAGTTTATTTCACGATTAACTTGTTATCATTCAGTTCTATGGTAATGCTCTCGAAGAGATTGAAGCGGCGCAAAGTAGCATCCAAAGTTTCATTCTTTCTCCACTCGAAATAGAAACGCAACTGACGTGCGTCGTCATTTCGGAACTCCACTTCCTTACCATAATAGGCAGCTATCTGCGTCAGCATTTTCTCCAACGGCACGTTGTCGAACACGATTGGTTCGCCAACGTTCTTCCCATCCTTCCGGTCATCGACATCCGAAGTGGATGGTGCATTTCCTGTTTTTACGGTCTGTTCAATTTCAGGCTCATTGTTTGGGCCAACAATAGTCCGAACTATTTGAATGGCAGCGAAGGTCACTCCAGCCATCAAAAGGATACCAACGATACTGGCAGCCACCTTGAAGAACATTCCTCGCTGGGGACGATCCATTTCGGCAACATGTTCTCCTACAAAATGCTTCCATTCTTCATCGACATCAATAGGTTCCTCTTCTACTTCCTGTTTCATCAGGGCACGTTTCGTCTGTGCCAGCCGCTCCATGAGCTCAGCCAGCTCAGGGTCGTTGGCTAGCATCTGCTTCAACTGCTCGTCCGAATATTTTTCGGGGTGCTCCTGCATCGAGAGCAGGAGATCAATCTTGTCCTTTTTCATAATGTTTATCGTTTTACTTGTTTTTGCAGAAATACTCCTTGATACGATGCATTGATTGCCACAAATGGTTATACACCGTGACCTTGCTCACTCCTACTTCCTGGGCGACTTCCTCGTAGGTCATCTCCTGCAGGAAACGCAATCGCAGGATTTGTTGGCTCAGGGGCGGCAGTTCCCGTTCGATGTACTGCATCAGTCGGTCAAGCCGTTCATCCTCGTTTCGGGCAATGATGTGCTGTTGCTTCAACTCCTGCGAAAACAGTTTCTCTACCTGTTCACGAACCGACTTGTGGCTGAGCACATCCAGACAGCGATTACGCACCGCCATCATCAGATAACCCTCCATCTTGTCGACCTGCACGGAAGGATTACTGTGCAGCAGGCGGACGAACACGTCGCTCACCACGTCCTTGCTTTCGTCAGCATCGTAGAGTATCGTCCTTGCCAGGCGATACATCGCAGCGTAATGCTGACGGAATAAGGTCTCAATTTCTTTCTGTGTCATAAGTCTTTTTACTTCAAAGACGTTTCAGCGAACCGAAAAACTAAGCAAAACGATTATTTTTTGTGGACAAATATAGTTAATTATTGTTAGAATGATGAAAATTGCGTTGTTTTTTCTTTTATTACGCCGATTTTTCCCCGAAAAGTTGCCAAATTGTTTTTTTCTCACTATTTTTGCACAATTATTGAGAAGGATTCCAAGGAACAACGGTTTACCTCAACCCCATCGACAAGACAAAGGTATCGTCCCTTAAAATCCCTTCATATCCCTAAATATCCTTTCATATCCCTAAAGCAAACATGTCCGAACATCTTGAAATATCCACCGGTAGCAAACGCGAGAAGTACGAAGCTCTCCTCCCGCAGATCGAAGCTGTCGTTGCAGCTGAAAGCGACCCCATCGCCAATATGGCCAACGTAGCCTCCATGCTCCACGAGACTTTTGGTTTCTGGTGGACTGGATTCTACCGTGTACTGGACGACATGCTCGTCCTCGGTCCCTTCCAAGGCCCCATGGCATGCACGCGCATCCGGAAAGGACGTGGCGTGTGCGGTACCGCCTGGCAAACCAATCAGACGCAGGTCGTCCCCGACGTTGACCAGTTCCCTGGCCACATCGCATGCAGCTCTGCATCCAGGAGCGAGATTGTCGTGCCCCTCCACAATGCAAGTGGCGAAGTGACTGGAGTCCTCGACATCGATAGTGCCGAACTCAACACGTTCGACGAAACCGACCGCATCTATCTCGAACAAGTCGCAAACTTATTCCATTAGTCATAAATCACGGCAAGCACTCTGTCAGCCGACAGAGTGTTATCTCCAATTGCGCAAGCATCCTATCGGCCGTCAGAGTGCTCCATCCATCGCAGCAAGCATCCTGTCGCCCGTCAGAGTGCTCCATCCAATCGTAGCAAGCATCCTGTCGGCTGTCAGAGTACTCTATTCAATTGCGCAAGCATCCTGTCGGCCGTCAGAGTACTCCATCCAACCGCGCAAGCATCCAGTCGCCCGTCAGAGTTCTCCATCAAATCGCGCAAGCACTCTGTCGCCCGTCAGAGTACTCTATCCTATCGCTACAAGCATCCTGTCGGCCGTCAGAGTACTCTATCCAATTGCGGAAGCATCCTGTCGGCCGCTAGAATGCTATAAGACGTAATAGATTGAAAATATGTAATGATTTCCGTCTTTCCTACTAAGTATATTCACCAGTTCTAAATACCGAAAAACAATTTCCCTCCGTCGCATGTCCCCCAATGAACGTAAGAGGACATGCTTCCATCTCCGCATGTCCCCCTGCGAACGTAGGCGGACATCTTCCCGTCGTCGCATGTCCATCTACGAACATAAGAGGACATCTTCCAGTCGTCGCATGTCCCTCTACGAACGTAAGAGGACATCTTCTCATCGTTGCATGTCCCTCTACGAACGTAGGCGGACATCTTCCCATCGTCTCATGTCCCCCAGCGAACGTAAGTGGACATCTTCCCGTCGTCGCATGTCCCCCAACGAACGTAAGAGGACATCTTCTCGTCGTCGCATGTCTCCTAACGAACGTAAAAGGACATCTTCCAGTCATCGCATGTCCCTCAACGAACATTAGCGGACATCATCCCGTCGTAGCATGTCCCCCAATGAACGTTAGAGGATATGCTCCGACAGAATTATGTCCCCCAACAAACCTTGGAGGACATGCTGCGATAAATATATTTTTCCTCTCTTTTCCATCCTTTTCGATTCCTTCGTTTAAAACAGAGAAGGCGCAGCACCAAACGACGCCGCGCCTAATTAATGGACCACAATGTCAGTGACTTAATGTTCCACGATGCCAGTACCGATGATAAATGAACCAAAAGCGGCATAGGTGCTGATTTCACGAGGCTGCGAGATGTATTCCTCATAACTGCCCTTAATGCCAATGCTGCTGCAATCGATGAGGTTGTAGCCGCCATCACTATTGCGCACCGCCTTACGAACAATACCCTGATAGGCACGATCAACCACAGGCTGATACTCGCCGGCAGGAATATAACCCTTGTTGATGGCTGTCTGAAGCAGATAAATGAACATCGCAGAGCCAGATGTCTCATTCCAGTTACCCTCCTCATTGGGTTTATCGACGACCTGACACCAGAGCCCAGTATGAGAATCCTGACAGTCTTTCAGCCCTTGGCACAGGTTGCGCAGAGCATCCATCAATTGCTCACGTCCCAGTTCATCTTCCGGCAGATAGTCGAACACATCGGCCAACAATACTGCGCCCCAGCCCAATCCTTCGCTCCAAACCTCGGGCGAGTGGTTATCTTCCTGCTTAGCCCAACCGCCCTTGCCATGCTCGGCCCAACCATGATAGAACAAGCCATCGAGACGCCCACAGAGCTGAATCAAGCCTTGAATCTGATGGACAACTTCGGCGAAATCCTCAGGATGCCCCATCGTCTTGGCATAACGGGCCAAAAATATTTGTCCCATAAATACGCCATCGACCCAAAGTTGCGGAATAGTGACAGAATGATAGAAGATGCCATAAGCATTTCGCGGATAGTCGTCGAACCCACGTCGAATGGTTTCAGCAGCACTTGCATAGCGCTGCTCACCAGTAAGTTCGTAAAGCAAGAGGCAGGCATAACCTGGTAAGAAGTTGTCAAGTGCACGTGGTGTAAATCCTGGAACACGGCCTTCAGCATCAACATTCTGATCAACGTAGCGGCGCACATAGTTCAAGTAAGTGGAATCGTTGGTCATGCGCCACAGTTTCTCCATAGCAAACATAATATACCCAGCCTGCCAGGTGAAATGGTTGTTTTGTTTACCCCATCGGATAACATCGGGATCAGGATGATTGATGATGAAACTCGTTGCCACCTCCTCAGAGTAGTTTCTGGAAGCTGATGTAGCATTCGCTAGACAAAACGTAAATACGATTGCAAGAAGAGAACGTAAGCGCATATTGTTGATTGATTAATGTGATTGCGCTACAAAGATACACATTATTTAATTATAAAAGACGTTTTAATGGTAGTTTTTTAGGATTTGGCGTTAATATGTATGATGATTGACGCATTTTCGTACTTCCACAACAAAAATATAGGCATAAAAAAAGAGACCCGAGTTAAAATAACTCGAGTCTCATGTAAGGTGGCGGCTTCCTACTCTCCCGCTTTCGCAGTACCATCGGCGTTACAAGGTTTAACTTCTCTGTTCGGAATGGTAAGAGGTGGAGCCCTTGTGCTATAACCGCCTTATTTTAAAGTCTTATGTTTGACTAATGTTGCTGTACCAGGACTCGAACCCAGACTAAGAGAACCAGAATCTCGCGTGCTACCATTACACCATACAGCAGTCTTGACATATTCGAAAAGTTTTAAGAGATCGGTAGATCCTTGGTCTAGAATATCTAGATAATCTAGATGCTCTAGAAGATTTCTTTGAAAGAAGTGTTCGGGTGATTAGTATTGCTCGGCTGAACACATCGCTGTGCGTACACCTGCAACCTATCAATGTTGTCGTCTGCAACTACCCTGTGAGGAACTCTAATCTTGTGGCCAGCTTCGCACTTAGATGCTTTCA
>JAZQBS010000071.1:0-2091 GCA_045545875.1 Bacteroidales bacterium | reverse complement strand
TCGATACAGGTGATTGATGACGGCAAGGGAATGTCAGAGACCGATGCCCGTCTTTCGTTCGAGCGCCATGCCACCTCGAAGATCCGTCAGGCCGACGATCTCTTTGCCCTCCATACGATGGGCTTCCGTGGTGAGGCCCTGGCGTCTATTGCCGCCGTCGCCCATGTCGAATTGTTGACCCGCCGTGGGGAAGATGAGATAGGCACCCGCTTGTTGATGGCCGGTTCGAAGGTGGTGAGCCAGGAACCAGCCTCCTGTCCGGTAGGCAGTAACTTCAAGGTCGAGAACCTCTTCTTCAATGTGCCCGCCCGTCGTAAGTTCCTGAAGTCGAATGCGACGGAGCTCAGCAATATCCTGACCGCCTTCGAGCGCATTGTGCTGGTCTATCCCGACATTCATTTCACGCTCCACCATAATGGTACCGAACTGCTCAACCTCAAACCCGCCACGTTGCGACAGCGCATCAGTGATGTTTTTGGCAAGCAGTACAGCCAGGACTTATTGCCCGTCGAGGTACATACGGCCATGTGTACAGTCACCGGTTTTGTCAGTAAACCAGAAGGTGCCCGGAAGAAGACCGCCCACGACTATTTCTTCGTCAATGGGCGCTTTATGAAACACCCCTATTTCCATAAGGCCGTCATCAGTGCCTACGACCGTCTCATCCCCGATGGTTCCCAGATACCCTATTTCCTCTATTTCGAGGTGGCGCCCGAGGATATAGATGTGAATATCCACCCCACGAAAACCGAGATCAAGTTTGAGAACGAACAAGCCATCTGGCAGATCCTGATAGCCGCCGTCCGCGATGCGTTGGGGAAGTTCTGTGAGGTGCCAGCCATCGATTTCGATACCAACGGTGCCCCCGACATTCCCGTGTTCGACCCCGAACGTCCGGTGGCTCCGCCTCAGTTGCAGTATAATCCCGCCTATAATCCCTTTGAGCGCAGTAGCCAGTCGTCCTCTGCGCCGAAGTCAGCGCCAGCGCCCGAAGGGTGGGAGACGCTCTACGAAGGCCTAGGTAAGACCACGCCAGATGTCCCTGCTGAAGGCGATGTGTTTGATGCCTTCCCTGCCGATGGTGTGATGCCCGGCACGACGCCCCAAGGCATTCTCTCCGAGAAGTCCCCCATGCATTACCAGTATAAGGGAAAGTATCTGATGACCGCCGTCAAGTCAGGTCTGATGATTATCGACCAGTATCGTGCCGGTGTCCGTATCCTTTACGACCGTTATATGCAGCAGATGGAGAGCCACACTGCCAGCAGTCAGCAGGTGCTGTTCCCCGAGGTGGTCCAGTTTGCCCCATCCGATGCAGTGCTGCTTCCGAAACTCTTGCCCCTGTTGGCCGGTATCGGTTTCGATCTGACAGACCTGGGCGGTTATAGCTTTGCCATTAACGGCATCCCTGCCGGCATCGATGGTATTGACCCCGTCCGCTTGCTCCGTCAGTTGGTCGATGATGCCAATGTCGTCAGCAACCAGCTCTCATCGCTCAACGCGCAGTTGGCCCTGAGTCTGGCCCGTCATGCGGCTGTTCCCTATGGACAGATTCTCAGCAATGACGAGATGGAGAGCGTCATCAACGAACTTTTTGCCTGTACCAATGTCAACTACACGCCCGACGGGAAAGCCATCCTTTGCATCCTTCCGCAGGCCGATATTGAGCACCTTCTAGGCTAATGTTCTTAAAAAGAGTTAAATAATTACACTTTTTCACTCTTCACTCTTCCCTTTTCCTTTTTTTTGTGTACCTTTGCACCCGCTTACAAAGCAAGGGCGCTTAGCTCAGCTGGTTTAGAGCATCTGCCTTACAAGCAGAGGGTCGGCGGTTCGAATCCGTCAGCGCCCACCAGAGCAACAGAGGATGTGAATCATTTCGCATCCTCTGTTTTTTTTGTGTCTTTTTGAAGTCGGATCGTAGCCATGTCGTTCTGTGAGCCAAGGAGTTGTCATAGCCCTTTGTCTTCCTCCGCTTGGCCTCCGACTTGCAAGGGCGCTTAGCTCAGCTGGTTTAGAGCATCTGCCTTACAAGCAGAGGGTCGGCGGTTCGAATCCGTCAGCGCCCACCAGAGCAACAGAGGATGTGAA
>JAZQBS010000070.1:0-3656 GCA_045545875.1 Bacteroidales bacterium | reverse complement strand
ATCTCGTCGATGATGTTTTCGGCTTCCTGTGCCATCAGTTGTAGCCCTCCGGCCAGGATGACTGCCAATGTCAATAATCGTCTCTTCATTCTAAATTATCTCAGTTTGTTCAGTTCTTTCCAATTGATCTTCACATCGAACTTCTTGCGAAGCTCCTCTACCCAAATCTCCTCGAGCAATGTCTGGTAGTCGGCCACGACAGAACCGCGTACGTCAGCCAGATCATCAGGCTCGGTGAGAATCTTTCCGTAGGTCATCACACGTGGCATTTTCTCCTTGGGAGTGAAAGTAGCACCTTCGACATGCAGACGCTCGGCATCGATGCAGGCATTGTCGCCTTCCGAGAAGAGTCCGTTGACAATGTGGAAACGGGGAGCCTTCGGGTTGGGCGTGAGGATGGAGTCGGTCAACACTTCCTTGCGTACTACGTCTGAAGCTGCTATTGGCTCATTGTGGTCGTAGATGTCCTTGAGCTTATTGAACAGCGCATCGTCATCGGCGCACTCGATGAAAGCACCCTTGAAGCGAGGCTTGTCGAAAGCGTAATTCGAACGATGCTCATCGAAGAAGTTCTGCAGACCTACGGTGTCCTGGCTGGCCTTGTCCCAAACGGCCTTGCTGCTTACATCGAAGAGCATCAAACCATCGTGGTACTCACGATAGAGGTTGCGGAAGTCGGCATTCTCGGTCTCGAGTTGTGCATCAGCCCACTCCAAAACCTGCTCATCGCTCCATCCTGCAGCCTGCTTGCGCAGTTTCTTGTTGGCAGCCAGACGTGCACGGCACTGATTGATGTAGGCATGCTGTCCTTCCTTAACACGCTCGGGGTCCTTGGCAAGCTGTTCCTTGAGCTTGGCATCCTGTGCGCTGTCGGCAGGGGCTTCCTTGCGCTTGTCGAGCAGTTTGACGATGTGCCAACCGAACTGTGTCTCAAAAGGCTTTGAGATCTCGCCCTTCTCCTTCAATTCGTAGCAGACATCGAGCCACTCTTTCGGGAAACGAGCCATGCGGTTGAGCCAAGGATAGGCGCCGCCCTTGGGAGCCGTGTAGGCATCGTCGCTGGTCTCGGCACAAACGGCATCCCAATCGCCACCTGCCAGAAGGACATTGTAGATCGAGTCGATCTGCTGCTTCGGGTCGGGCATACCTTCGGGAAGTGGGCCGCGTGCAGCATTCTTCATGATGTGAGCCACCAGCACGTCGCCTTCACTCTCGCGCTTGTCGAACACCTTGATGAGGTGCCAGCCGAAACGTGAACGGACGATAGAAGTGTGTCCAACAGGCGTAGTGAATGCAGCCTGCTCGAAGGGATAAACCATCTGCAGCGACGAGAAGTAACCAAGGTCGCCTGCATTCTGACGGGCAGAAGGATCCTGACTATATTCGCGTGCCAGGCTGTCGAAACTTGCACCCTGCTCTACCTCATGCTGCAAACCCTGCATCACGCCATAGAGGCTGTCGACGATGTTCTCGGGAGTGTTCTCGTTGCAGGAAAGGAGCAGGTGACTGGCCTTGACCTCCCACTTGCGACGATCCTTGGCCTGCTGCAACAGACTATCGGGCCAACCCTGAATCTGAAGATAAGGCTCGGCTATCTGCTTGCGATAACCAGCCAACTCGTCAAGGTAAGACTTGGTGGTGTCCACGCCCTGACGATAAGCCTCGGCGACCTTGAGCTTGTAGTTCACGAAGAGATCGACATACTCGTCGAAAGTCTTCTCTTCGGCCACCTCCTGACCGTTATTCTTGTTGTAGAAATACTCAAATTCCGAACGCTTCACGTCTCGCCCTGCGATGGTCATCACCACAGGGTCCTTCTTGTCAGTCTTTGCACCAGCCTCCTCAGGCTGGACAGCAAGGGCCAGCATCGCTGCCAGACCAATAATCAGTTTCTTCATTTATGCTTGTATTTTTATATCCTTTTATTTAAAAAGCGGCGCAAATATACACATTATCCGCGAAAACTCCAAAATATTTAGGATTTTTCAACATAAAACCCTTTATTTTGGGCGCTTTTTTGTCCAAAAATTTGGTTCGTTGGCATTTTCTTGTTACCTTTGCGGCGTATTTAGCAGTACAAATTATACCCAACACACTCCATCAGAGACCATGTACATCGCAATATCCGGCAATATAGGAAGCGGCAAGACGACGCTCACCCAACTGCTGGCTCAGCACTATAATTGGCAGGCGCGCTTCGAGGCGGTGGACTACAATCCCTACCTCGAAGACTACTATGGGAATATCCCCCGATGGTCATTCAATCTGGAAGTATATTTCCTCAAAGAGCGCTTCAAGGACCTGCTTGCCATTGCCAAAAGCCCGACGCCCATCGTGCAGGACCGCTCGATCTTCGAAGGTGTCCACATCTTCACGGCATGCAACCACGAGTCGGGAGCCCTTTCGTCACGCGACTATCAGACCTACCTCGACCTCTTCGAACAGATGATGTCCGTGGCCAAACTCCCCGATCTGATGATCTACCTGAGGGCCGACATCCCCTACCTCATACGCAACATCCAACAGCGTGGACGCGACTACGAACGTCAGATGCCTCTCGACTACCTGGCTCGCCTCAACGACAAGTATGAGGACTTCATCCAGAACAAGTATCCAGGTCCCGTCTTGATTCTCGACAAGGCCCAGTACGACTTCACCAACCCCACCGACATGCTCAAGATCTACGACAAGATCGACGCTGCCCTTGGCTCTCCCTCCACCCTCCCCCTTTGATTGTGGGTAGCCCCCTCCCGTTAACTCCCAATAACTTCCAGTAACTCCCGTTAACTCCCAATAACTCCCATGCATATAGCAATAGCAGGCAACATAGGTTGCGGCAAAACCACACTCACCAAGATGCTCGCCAAGCGCTACGGCTGGACGCCACGCTTCGAGCCCGTTGACAACAATCCCTATCTTGCCGACTACTACGCCGACATGCCGCGTTGGTCATTCAATATCCAGATCTACTTCCTTGCCAAGCGCTTCAAGGAAGTGGTTGAGATTTCGAAGTCCAAGGAAACCATCGTCCAGGACCGTACCATCTTCGAGGACGCGCGTATCTTCGCGCCAAACCTCCACGATATGGGCATGATGTCCGACCGCGACTTCAACAACTACAGCGACCTTTTCGACACCATGATCGCCCTCACACGCCTTCCCGACCTGATGATCTACATCCGCAGTTCCCTGGCCAACCTCGTTGACCACATCCATAAACGTGGACGCGACTACGAGCAGACCATGTCGCTCGACTATCTCGCCGGGCTCAATCGTCGATACGAAGACTGGATCAAGGACTACAAGGGAAACCTCGTCATCATCGACGGCGACACGTGCGACTTCGAGCAGAATCCCACCGACTTCCTCAAGGTCACCGACGACATCGATGCCCACCTCTTCGGCCTATTTAGCGGAATACAATAAGGATATAGCACAACGGGGGGTATAATTCGCCCCTCGTTTTGTTGTATCTGTATGACAAAACAGCACCATTTTATTGCTATTTTTCTAAATCACTTGTTAAAAAAATAGAATCTTTTTCATAATTCAAAAGAATTATTTGCAAATATTAAATATTGTGATTATTTTTGCAGCTGAAATGATGTATTTATTAGTCCTTGAAACCTAACTAACAAGTGACAGAAAGATACAAT
>JAZQBS010000069.1:0-5319 GCA_045545875.1 Bacteroidales bacterium | reverse complement strand
TCTCGCCGACGGCCACATTCTGGATTACGAAGTAGTTCTTCGTCTTGCTGCCCAACCAGAGGTAGCTGGGGCCGTTGTAAGGGCCGAATCCGTCGCTCAATGGACCCTGGTAGTTGAGGGCGATGGCGAGCGAACGAGCAGAAGTGTTGGTGTAGAGCAGACCTTCAAGTTCGACGATGGTCTCACCGGCAGCTGTCAGAGTAGAACCAGCGGCAGAACCCTGTGCGGTAACCTCCCAGAAGCAGTTGCCTGCACTGAGATCGGTAGGAGCGGTGCCTGAAGTCTTTTCCACGTCCGACCATCCCGTTTCGGGGTTGATGGTGCCGGCATTGGCGAAGGCGCCCTTCTGAAGATTGTCGATGGTAGCGGAGCTCCACTTGGTGAAGTCCCACTTCCTGAACTCAGCATTAGCTTCAGTAGCGCTCATCAAGGCTACTGCAGCAATCGTAAGAAGTAAAGTTTTCTTCATGATTTTATAAGAATAAGTTAAAAAAGTGTGTTCATTTGGGGACAAAAATACGGATAATTTCCGACATGGCAAAATCAACGTCGAAAAATTTACATTATTTAAACAGAAATAATCCGTTTTAGGTGGTTTTTGTTCAAAAATCTATGATTTTGAAATGCTCCAAATATAAATATCAGCCGATGAAGCGAACCTCACCGGCTGAAGAAATGGTATCATTCAAAGGTTTATTTTACAATAACCTTCCTGCCATCGACGATGTAGATGCCGCCCTCGGCGGGCACTTTGTTGAGCGCGCGGCCCTGCAGGTCATAGATGCGCCCAGCCTGTGCCTGGTTGACAGTCATCTGCTCGATGGAGACGAGCGAAGAGCCATCCACGCCCACGGCATCCCAGGCTGCCTCTACGCTCTTGAGCTCCTTGCTGCTTGCTCCGAAGAGGGCAATGGCAGCCTCCTGCGAAGCCAGGCGGATGGCTTCATAATCCGACTCCATGGTGGCGTAGCTGGTGAGCGTCAGGTAGGCAATCTGCTGCGACTTCTCGATGCCGATGCCCGTGACGTCGTAAGCCGTGCCCTTGTCGTTGGTGCCGCTGCCGCCGTCGGTGAGCAGGTAGTACCACTTGTTCTGCACGCCGCTGTTGGTGTGCACGCCGCCGTTGTCATCCTCGTCGGTTTCGGGCACCACCCAGTGCTCGCCCTCGTAGGTGTCGGGGCTGGGGTCCTTGCCGTCGAGCGAGTTCTTCGGGTTAGCCATGTCGCGCATGTTGCTGTAGGGCTCCTGCATGTAGTTGAGCACCACGCCCTCGGCGATGAGCCAGTTGGCGCCCTCCTTCACATGCTTCTTCACCGAGATGCCCATGATGTCGGAGAACGACTCGTTTAGTGCGCCCGACTCGCCCTGGTACTCCAGCTTGGCCGTCATGTCGGTGATGATGTGGGTATATTCGTGTGCCATCACCGAAAGCTCCACCACGGGGCTCAAGGTTCGCAATGCCTCCATGCTGCCCAGGCCATACATCATCGGATAGGGCGACTGCGAGGAGAGGGCAGCAGCATTCTGCGACGACATGCCGAGCATGGTGTCGTAGTCGTCCGAAAGGTTATAGACGAGGTTATACACGGGCGAACCCTGCCCGTCGTAGCTCTCGCGGCTGAAGATCTCCTTGTAGAAGTCGAGCGTCCGGGCCATGCCCCAGTGGATGTCGGCCACGGGGTCGCCGGCCTTCTCGTATTCGATGGTGAAGGTCATGCGCTCGTTCGAGAACTCGAACTTGCCGCTTCCGTCGGGCACGAAGGTGGTCACTGCCAGGGTGTCGTATTTCACCTCCTCTTCGTCATCCAGATCACTGTCGTCGAAGTCGTCATCGTCCTCGTCATCGTCATCCGGCAGGTCGAGGTCGTCGTCATCGTCGTCGTCGCCGTCCAGATCCTCATCGGTATCCCTCTGCGGAGTCAGCACGTAGAGGGTGACGCCATCGCGCGGCAGGGTGCTGATGAAGTTGTTCATTTCGTAGGTATAGGGCATGGCCTTGGCGTCGTTAAGGCTGTAATTGAACGAGGTGACGGTGGCCAGGCTTGGCGACTCGGGGTCGGTGCCATAGTTGAAGTTCATCCGGAGCAGGGGGGCCATATTGCCCAGCAGATCGTCCAGGTTGATGTCGTCGGGCAAATTCGACCAGTCGATGTCGCCCATGTCAACGGGGGTGAAGGGCTTGAGGTTGCCGTCTTTGTCCTCGATCATGAACTTGTCGAACGTCACCTTCCTGATCCTGTAGGCGGTGTAGGCTTGGCCTGCCTTGTTGCCAACATATCCCGTGTATTCGCTGATCAGCTTGGTGATGCCGTCCAGCTCGTTGGCTTTCGCCATTTCGCCGAGCGATTCTGCCCATGCCTCGATCTCCGCTTCGGATGCGGTCGAGAAGTCGGCGGGCAGGTCGAGCTGCGGGAAGTAGTCGTAGAGCTTGCCCATGGCGGCCAGCTGCTGGATGGTGGGGATGTAGGCGCCGCTCAGGGTGTGGATGTTGCGCTTCGAGTCGTAGAGGTAGGTCGAGCCGTCGGACAGCTGGCAGGCGTCGAGGGTGACGTCGCCGCTGTAGAGCGAGGTGGCGGCCACTTCCACGGGGGTGCCCTCCTCGTCGTCATCGGCGCTCAGCCGGTGCGTCAGGGGCACGCGCTTCAGCAGCTCCTGCGTCTCGGCATCGTAGTATTCGTAGGCGTTCCTTTTGGCCGAAAGCTGCTTGTAGGCATAGCGGAAGCCGTCGGCGGTGTTCACCAGGTAGAGCTCACGATCCTTGGCCGGGGCGCTCTGCTTCGTCATGGGTCGGTGCTGGCGGATGCGAGCCGGGGCGCGACGGTTCTCCATCACCATGCCGTTGGCCGAAATCACGCGGCCGTCCCTGGCGTGGATGAGCACCTGCGAATGCTCGACCTCAACACCTGCCACGTACTGGCGGTACTCGATGCGCTCCATGCCCGCAAAGTCGGTGGTGCGGCTCACTTCGCGCCATTCCGTGCCTTCGGGAAGCGAGAACCATTGGTCAAAACGCTGTTCAACGTTCTTGACCGAAACGTTTTGTCTACTCAGTTGCTTGAAGAACTGTCCATTGTCCCGTGCCTGCAATGAGATGGCAAGCACCAGGGTAACGATTAAAGTGAAAATTTTTTTCATAGGTAAAATTTTTAATAGTAAATAATATTGATTAAGGTGTCTGTCATTATGACTGCAAAGATAATAGTATTCTTTAATAATTCCAAATTTTTTGCGTAAAATAATTCAATATTCTATAAATACTTACATTATTCGAAAAATAAAGGATGAAAATATCGACTTCAACGATGATCCGCAGGACATCCAGAAGATAGTCGCTTCGACCAACGTGCTTGTCGACTGTTGTTTTTTATGTGAAAATAGAAAGCGGAAACGATAGTTCACATTCGGTTTCAACAAAAAATATATCTTTGTTTTGAAAAATACTATCCAAAATTTTGTTTGTTCAGCATATTTTTATATCTTTGCCTCGTTAAACCATACAAAAATAATATTATGAAATCTTATACTACCATCAAGTCACTGGTTTTGTCCATGGTCATAATTCTCGGTATGTCATCATTCTCGAATGACAATCAGACTTCGACAAATGAGTCGGCTAAGGAATCTGGGTCGATTGCCGACGTTCTCGACAGCATCTGTGCCGAAGGATATAACCTGTTCCTGGCTGAGTATGTCAATTGGGTAGCGACCGACTCCATTTTGGCTCATTACAGTATTGATCAAATTGGGCGCAATATAGTTTGGCAACCCACGGCCGATTCGTGGAGTGTCGTTTTCACCGACAAGGAAGTGAATAATTGTATTTTCGAATTCCGATATGAAAAGAATAGCAAAAGGCAGACCATCTCCTACGAAAAGCGTCCCATTTCGGAGAATGAAATAGCATTGATTGAAAAGAAAGGACTTATGCTCAATAATGCCTTTCAACAATATGGCGACAGCCTACGTTACAACCCTGACTATGGCAACCCCAACTTTGACTTCATCCGCATCGATGCCAATACCACCCGCATGTATATGTTGCAAGGTTTGAATCGTGCAGGCATTATTCCTTTCGGCAATGATTTCAGTTTTGACTTTGACAACGATTGCAATATAACTGCGTTTCGGAGATACCATCGTTCGTTTTTGCCACAACCCAATGACGCTGAGACAATAACTCATTCGCATTTGAGGAATAATCCATACATTACACCGACTGATATTTGCAACTTCCTGCTCTATCGTGGGACAGTGAAGGAACTATCAGTTTTTAGTACCTTCCTCAAAGGCTATATCGTTTACAATCATGAAAACAATACTGCCACTTTCTTTACTTCAGAGGAAATGAGTAAAAGACGGAAGTGATCGAGTTCCCCCATACTCTATGCAGGCTGGTCCCTAAGGGGGATTGGCCTGCATATTCTTTATATGATGAAAATGAAAAATGAAAAAACAATTTTACAAAAAAACAATTTTACAATTTTTGATACGAAAAGAGTGGCACCCCTCGGGATGTCACTCTTTATTAATGGATTGGAAGAATGTGCTCCATGCGGCATCGAACTGACGAAGGTCGAAATATGTGCCTGTGGTGAATCTTGTCATCTTGCGAAGGAGGTCGGTGAGTTTGTCGCGCGTCTGCACACCATACGTCCAATGTACCTTGATGCAGAAATCCTCAGACTCGTCCCACCCTCTTTCGATGTCCCTGCAACACTCGCCGAGGGGCGAACCCCTCAGCGAAGTGTAGTCATGTAGGAAGACCATATAGTCGATATGTCCTTTCGGAAAGTCCTGATAGAGCAGCTGCAACACCTTCAGATAGAAGTCGCGCAGCGTGTCGAACTCCACCAGCCCATGATCATCTACAAGGTCGATGGGATTATTGAATAACATACTTAAATTTTTTAGGTTAAGAGGGGTTAAGAGGGGTTAAGAGGGTTATGGGCAGACAACCTCCTTTAACCTTTCGAACCTTTCTTAACCTCTCAAACCTCTTAAATGACACTCTGACTCGCCTTCTGAAGAATGATGTCCTGCGATATGTAAGGCACACCATCCTTCGACTTCCAGCGGCGCACCTTGAAGTAGAACTGCATCTCATAGACATTCGGGTCGTCGATGGCACCCAACTGCAGGTTGGGTTTCTCGTTGTATGTGACCTCGGCAAGAATCTGCTGCTTGCCTATCGTGCCATCCTTCTTCGGATAGTCGAACTCTGTAAGATACTTCACCACCCACTTGGTGACTGGCTGACCATTGCTGTCTGTAGAGTCATAGTTGCGAATACCCTCTACTGAAACGAATTTACCTTTTACT
>JAZQBS010000068.1:0-16422 GCA_045545875.1 Bacteroidales bacterium | reverse complement strand
AAAATATTAATTAAGAAAAAAAAACTTTGCAAGGTGTAGGTGCAGAGCACCAGGTGCTTAGACTTAGTGCATGCCATCTGCGAGAGCGAGCTCTCCCATCTGCCCTACCCTAATTCTAAGCGCACGGCTTTGCTGCCGTGCTACATCTTTCAAAGAGAAAAAGACTCCATTCCTTGGAGTAGACAAAAGGCTGACGCCAGAAAAGCTGTCCAGATCCCGAAGATTATCAAAAAAGATGAAAAATAGAGGTGATTGAATGGAGTCGCTTGATAGCGCCTCTGCTGATCGCTCAGATTCATCACCTGAAAGCGAGCTTTCCGCTGCTGACTCTTAGCTATCAGCACCACTATGTGGCATTCATTCAATCACCTTAAAATCGTTCCACAGAAAAATGAGGAGAAAATACGCCTTGACCGAGGTTCTTTAACGTTAATGACCGTGTAACGGACCGTTAATTATTCGTTAATGATATTTTTATGAAGATAGAAAATGGATCCATGAAGATGATGCTGCTCGATAGCAGCACTAATGGACTGGAGTGAAGCGCCATCTGAAAGCGAGCTTTCTGTTGTCGCTCCTCTCCCATCCATCACCACTTTGTGGCTGACATCTTCATGGATCGAAAATATTCTTGAAAAATCTTAAAAATATTGGCTATACCCTATTATAATCATATAAGAAAAAAAAACTTTCGATGAAGACAGGGACAAGGTTCCCTAGAAGACCCTCTCTAATCCCCCTGCATAGGGGGAGGAATCTAGTCTCGACTAAAAACACAACACAATGATGTAATAATTTGGGCCAGTAGTTCATCCCCCTAAGCAGGGGGAGTGAGGGGGTCCTAGCTTTCCCATCTGCATGGCTCTTCCCAATAGCGCCCATTCACGAATGGGCTGTCTTCATCGAAAGAGAAAAAGAGCTCCTTCTTAGGAGCTATAAAAAAGCTTACGCAGAATAAAACCATCCGGATCCCGATTTGGGTATCACGAATTGGGGAGGGATGATTTTGGGCGGCCATATACGGCCGCGACGGGGACACGAAGGAAAGGGCGGACGGGGATGGCGCGACGGGGGACACGAAGGATAGAGGCGGCTAAGGATGGGCGCGACAGGGATAAAAAAGGCAGATCGCTGATGTGCGAATAGGATTAGTGCCAGTCGGCTAGGAGAACATGGTTCTCGTAGAGGACTGGCACTAAGGGGATGCATCGGGGGGAAGAGATGCGGGACGGTGGGGTTATCGAATGCGGGATTCGATGGATGGGGGGAGGTTAGTCGGTCCAGATGATGTTACGACGAGGGGCGTCGATTTTTCCTTCTTCAAGATCCTCTCCATTACCGATTGTTTCAGGACCACCTGAGGAGGTGACAATGATGTTGGAAACATTGAATTCAACGACATCGAGAACGGGGGCGGTATATATCTTTTTCATAGTTGTATTGATTTTATTATTTGTTGAACTTCTTTTGACCATTCTCGATGATGAACTGCTGACTTGAGCCATCGGGCAGAGGGCGACCCTGGATGTCGAAGACCATCTTGACGGAACTATCGTCCTGCTCAATGAAGTGGATGCCTTCGGTAGAGTCGTCGATACGGATAGTTGCATTCTGCGCTGTACCGATGTGCTGGAGCCATGCGCGGAAGGCACCTGCAGTGAGCGTCTTGGTGAACCGGTGGAACTCATTATTCATCAAACCATAAGCCTGTATCTCTCTCACGTCAATCGTCTCGGTGGCATAAGAACCGTTCAGCACCCAATAATCATTTTCATTTTCAAGGGCTGGTTCGATTGGGGTTGGTGTTGTGGTGGCGAATTGAATCTCGAAATTGTCATCGTTGTCGGTGGCTACTGAGAAGCCATCGTCGTCACGCTTCTTGAAGATGACAGGGGTATTGGCTTCTACGGATTGAACGGGGTCGAACGTCAAGGCAGAACTGCTGACCGACGAAAGTTCGTAGAGCTGGATGCTTTCGTTGGACTCGATGGGGAATGGGAGGCAGAGCGAGCCCCAGGTGTTGGACATCAAGCGACCGTAGCCGAGCTTATCGTTGGTCACAATCACGTTGTCGGTGCGTAATGTGGTGGGGTCTTCGGCGAATCCACTTACATCCCTCAAGTCGACGGTTGCACCTGTGGGAAGGGAGGCCTTGAGCAATTCGAACATGTCGGGATTGCTATAGTCGCCATGGAAGGTTGCCACGCCATCGGTGACTGTAGCCGTAGGAACTTCTTCGCCCACGAAGATTTCGGTGGTATAGGGTGCCGGCAGGTATTTGTTGCCATCGACACCCTTCATTTGGATATTCTTGATGGTGAGGGGATAGAGTCCGTTAGGATTAGACTCTGGATAGTAAAGCTCCAAGGTCGCTACCTTTGTCTTGTTTTCTGCCAGAATCGAATTATCGCCGATATGGGTGATCTTCACATGAGCGGTTTCGCCATTAAATTTAATTTTGGTAGAGAATTGTTTGGCGGACAATGTTCGAACCACATCATAATCATCCTCAAGCTCTGTAGGGAATACGACATCAAATTCGACATCTGCTACGCTTGAAGCGAGGTCAATCATTATGGGCACTGTAATATCTTCCTTCAATGCTAAGGGTTGCACTTTCAAGCCATAGTCCTCATCGAAAGACTTGACTGTGAGCTGGAAGGTCGAATTCTGCACATGGGGAGCTGTTGTATCTTTAGCCTTCACTACGCGCACACCAGACAATTGAGCTTCATATTGGCCTTCTACAAAACCAGGATCGGCATTAATGGTCAATGTAGCTATCTCGCCCGAATTACCCGTAAATGCAGCATAAGAGGTATTAGCGAAGATGCATAAATAACTCACTCGATTATCGACCTCGGAAACTTTTCTTACAATCGAGGCGTACTGATTATTATTGATAGAGTTTCTGCTGTCACTGACGGTCAAAGCACTGATGGTTATTCCCTTCGGGAATGAAATGAAGAACTGGAATCCGCAGATTTCGATAGTGTTTTCCAGTTGGATGGACAGATTCGTGGATTCACCAGGAACGATGGCGTCATCCTGGATGTAAAGATTTCCTTTTAAATACTCTACATCTGGTGCAGCGAAGGTTACCGTTTGCGCTGTGAAGGAAACCAAGACAGCAAACAGGAAGCATGTAATCTGTTTCATTTTCATAGTGAATTAATATTTAAAGCAGGCTTTAATGGAATTAGAATAATGGGGCAAAGATAATGAATTATTTGGATTGATGCAAATTTTCGGTAGTTTTTTTATTGAATATGTCAAAATTAGTTGATTTTGACACATAGGATTTCGGTTTTTGGACGTTTTGGCAAAGGGAAATGAGAGAATAATAAGAAAAAAATGGGCGGCCATATACGGCCGCGACGGGGACGAAGACTGAGGCAGCGGCAGAACCGCTGCGTGCGGAAAAGGGAGTGATGCAGCCAAAGACGGCTGCGACGGGGACACGAGGAAAGGGCGGACAGGGATGGGCGCAAAGGGGACAAAGAAAGCAGCCAAAGATGGCTGCTGACGGGGACACTGAGGGCGGACGGGGATGGGCGCGACGGGGACGAAGATCAGATCTCGGTGACGTATTCGTGGTTGCGGTAGATCTCGATGATTTCGGCGATGGCGATGCTTTCCTGGCTGCGGAGCTTGTAGCAGCTCTTACGATGGTTGACAATCATCGACATAAATTCCTGGATCTCGTAGCGGAGACCTTCACCATCGTAGCTGTAGAAATATTTCTTGTTCTTGGTCTGGTCCTCGTAACGGACCTCGAAGAAGCTGGTGAGCCACCATGGGGCGGGGACGTAGATGTAGCCCTTGGTGCCACTGATGACGAGGTTGCCTTCGGTCTTGACGCCAATGCCGAGGGTGAATGAGGCAGTGGCATGGGGATAGTTGATGACACCCTTGGTGTAGATGTCGACGCCGTTGTCCATGCGGCTGTGGAAATTGACGTCGTGCCAATCGGTGCCGAGGATCTTGACGATGGCCATGACGGTGAGCGGAGCATGCTCGGTGAGGGCGCCACCTGCCTGCGCAGCATCCAGTTCGCGGATGGGGGGATCGACCATCTTACTCAAAGAAGCCTTCACATCGACGACATCGCCGATGATACCACTCTTCACCATCGTGACGATATGGCCGAAAGCGGGGCAATAGGCGGTCTTGCTGGCTTCCAAGAGGACGAGGTTGCGCTCTTCGGCAATGCGGTAGAGTTCCTCGGTCTCGGCCTTGCTGAGCGTGAAAGGAATCTCGCACAGCACATGCTTACCTGCCAGAAGACTGCGCTTGGCGTAGTCGTAGTGCGTGAGATGCGGGGAGGCAATATAGACAGCATCGACATTGGAGATGAACTCGTCGAAGTCGGTAAACGGAGTGATGCCGTAGGCAGTGGCAAAGGCCTCGGCCTCTACTTTGTCGGGGTTCAAGACGGCTACCACCTCTGCCCCATTCACCACTTTGGTTTCGGGCACAAAACGATGGGCAATGCGACCGCTGCCGATGACACCGATGCGAAAGATGTCCTGGCTTTTGGCGCGAAGCATGGTGCTGCTGATGCCTTCGGTGCGAGGCAGATAGACGACCTTGCAGTATTCGTTGAGGTAGTCGAACTTGCCAACCCAGTCGCTGCCGATGGCGAAGATATCGACATCGTACTTCTGGATGTCGTCGATCTTCTGGCCGAGGTAGTCCTCGATGATGACTTCGTCGGCATAGCCTGTGGCTTTCACGGCAGCAACGCGCTCGAGGACATTGTTGCGCACGTTGAGCTTGCCGCGACCTCGGTCGAAGCTGTCGCTGGTGACTCCGACAATGAGGTAATCGCCAAGTTCCTTGGCACGGCGAAGGAGGTTGATGTGGCCCTGATGCAGGAGGTCGTAGGTACCGTAGGTTATTACTTTGATCATATATTGAATAAGGTATTGAGATAAATACTAAAGGCAAAGATATGGAAAAAAAACGTGCAATAAAAAAAAGCAGAGGAAAAATTGTGAAATAATTGGATTTTTTTAATGGGAAGGCTGCAAATTGGCAGGTTTGTGTGTGTGTTTTTGCCAACATTTTACACTGAAAGATAGCAAAAGCCGCTAAAAGTGACAAAAGGAAGGTTCGGGAGGTTATTTTTTGCTCACTGCATTTGGAAATGAAAACAAGAATTGTTATTTTTGCAGTTGAAAATATAATACAAGAAAACATTATTTCTAAATTCCACTACTATGAACTACCGCACTTTAGGAAAAACTGGATTTAAGGTGAGCGAGATTTCACTGGGAACATGGCAACTTGGCTCGCGTTGGGGAGATCCATTCGACGAGAAAGTGGCCCTCGAGACTCTTGAGGCCGCTGTCGAGAACGGCATCAACCTTTTCGACACTGCCGACATCTACCAGGATGCCCTGAGCGAACGAGCCATCGGCAAGTTCCTCCTCACCCATCCCGACAAACGAATCTATGTAGTGACCAAGATGGGACGCGACCTGAATCCGCACGTGGCCGAAGGATACAACGAGAAGAACCTCCGATACTTCGTGAACCGTTCGCGTAAGCAACAGGGGGTCGATGCGCTCGACCTGACGTTGCTCCATTGTCCACCCACCAGCGTATATGCCGACAAGCGCGTCTTCGACGTGCTCGACAAGATGAAGGCTGAAGGACTGATCCGCCACTACGGCGTGAGCATCGAGAAGGTTGAGGAAGGCCTGGCTGCTTTGGAGTATGACATCTCAGCCATCGAAGTCATCTTCAACATGTTCCGCATGAAACCCGCCGAAGAACTCTTCAAGAAGGCTGCCGAAAAGAACGTGGGCATTATCGTACGCGTGCCTTTGGCCAGCGGACTGCTGACGGGCAAATATGACCAACGCACCACTTTCGGTCCCAACGACCACCGCACCTTCAACCGCAATGGCGAAGCCTTTGACAAAGGTGAGACTTTCTCGGGTGTCGACTACAACACCGGCGTAAGGGCAGCCAACCGTTTGAAGAAGGAACTTGGCACCGACAATCTGGCCGCCATTGCCCTGCGCTGGATTCTGATGCATCCCGAAGTGAGCGTCATCATTCCGGGAGCAAGCCGCCCCGAACAGATTGTCAGCAACGTGAAGGCTTCGGAACTGCCTGCACTCAGCGAAAAGGAGATGCAGACAGTCCGCAGCATCTACGACGAGGAGATCCGTCCCCTTGTCCACCAACTTTGGTAAATCCACTTTTTACGGCCTTGCTGCCGAACCAAACATACAATGCCCTTATACCTTTTGCCGTCGCTGCTCCTGGCGATTATTGTGGTAGGTTACACGCCAGGACCCGCCAACCTCTATGCGTTGGCCTGCTGCCTGAAATATGGCCGCAGGAAAGCGCTCAAGATGTGGCGGGGATTGTTCACCGGCTTCTGCATCAATCTAATCGTGATGGTGCTCCTCACCCACCTCTTGGGCGAAATGATGGGACATTACGTGATTTACCTGAAGTACATCGGCGTCGCCTACATCCTTTGGCTTGCCTGGAAGATGCTGCGCTACCAGGGAGTGGACAATGCGGAAGCCAAGGACTGCACCTTCACCTCGGGCATGCTCATGCAGATGACCAATGCCAAGATGATGCTGTTCGAACTGACGGTGTTCTCGACCTATGTGCTGCCCTACAGCGAAAGGCTTCTGGACCTTTTCCTTGTGGCTCCACTTCTGCTGATTGCCGGTCCGGGTGCCAACTTTGCCTGGCTGTATGCGGGAGCCTATCTGCGCAGGTTCCTCCACCGATACCGCAAGCAGGTCGATCTGGTGATGGCCATTCTGCTGGCTGCATGCGCAATCTATATATTTTTCATTTAAATGTCAACTTCTTAAATTATAACTGCCATGATTGAAGAAATGCTCAAATACAACAAGGCCTTCGTCGAATCGAAAGCCTATGAGAAGTATGCCACTTCGAAGTATCCCGACAAGAAACTGGCCATCGTGACCTGTATGGACACCCGTCTGGTCGAACTCCTTCCTGCTGCCCTCGGCATCAAGAACGGTGACGTGAAGATGATCAAGGTGGCGAGCGGCACCATCACCAATCCTTTCGACTCGGCCATGCGTTCGCTGCTCATCGCTATCTACGAACTGGGTGTGAACGAGGTGATGATCATCGGGCATACGGGTTGCGGCGTGCAGGGCATGAATGCCGAGGAGATGCTTCATCTGATGAAGGAGCGCGGCATCGACGAGGAACATATCTCCCTGATGCGTCATTGCGGCATCGACCTCGATGCGTGGCTCCATGGATTTGACTACACCGAGGCTGCTGTGCTCGAGACTGTCGATCTGGTGCGCAATCATCCCCTTATGCCGAAGGATGTTGTGGTGAAAGGATATATCATCGAGACACATACGGGAGAGCTGATGCCTATCAGAGAAGATATTTAGGGAAATTAAGGGATATTTGGAGATTTTAAGGGATATGAAGGGATATTAAGGGATATTTGGGGATATTAAGGGACAATACCTTTGCTTGTAGAGTTCGGGACCCAAGAAACATATGTCCCTTAAAGTCCCTTAGAATCCCTAAGAGAATGGGACCCAAGAAACATACGTCCCTTAAAGTCCCTTAGAATCCCTTAAAATCCCTTAGAATCCTTTTTAAAAAATAAATGTCGATGAGAGCGAGGATGTTTCTATTGCTGTGGATGCTGCCGTTGACGCTGATGGCACAAGAGTCGAAGGATACACTTTCGATCAACCTGCCGTCGACGCTGACTGAACAGGACATCAAGGAACTGACGGCACCCATTCGCGTGGAGAATACGGGCTATATGGGCACAGATCTCGGCAATACCCTGAAAAAGGACCTTCTTGAGACGGGTGCGCTCATCAAGCCTGAAGACTACAAACCGCTAGAGGTGCGTTGGTATGGAGCACCCTTGTTCCCAAAAGGTTCGGTTCTGCCAAGTTGGAGCACGGGGCATATATATGGCTCGCATCTTTATACAGGCGATCTGATGCTCGGATATTTTGCTTCGGCCAATGCAGGCGTGCACCAGCAATTCGGAAATTATTGGAGTGCCAATGCGGGCATTTCGCTCAACAAGTATTCGGTCTATTACAATACAGCATCGTTCAATGGCTCGGTGACGTGGCAGCCATCGAAATACTTCGCACTGACAGCCTTCGGCTATTATATGCCCGGTACGTTCTTGTCGAACTCAAACCTCAAGATTGGACAAGCCTTCCAATGGGGAGGATTTGCTACCTTCCAAAGCGACACGGATATACCCTTTGGCATCGATGTAGGCGCACGTCAGACCTACGACTCCTTCACAGGGCATGAGGTCCTGCCCATTGTGCAGCCTTTCGTCAAAGTGGGTGGTGCCAAGATGGGTATCGACTTCGGTCCACTCATCAAGGAAGCCCTCTGGAAAAGCAAAGGATATGGTGGGCACCCTGGCATGGGGCCTATCCCCCAACCCATCAAGGCGATGCCGACAGTTGCTCCAAGAAGATAAAAAAAATAGTCACTATTAACACCCCTATATTATGAACATCGGAGATAAGATTCCTGAAGTCCTTGGCATTGACCAGAACGGCAATGAGATCAAGGCGAGTGATTATCGCGGTCGCAAGATCGTGCTCTACAGTTATCCACGTGCCAACACTCCCGGGTGTACCGCCGAAGCATGCTCCCTGCAGCAACACAAGGCAGAACTTGAGGCTGCGGGATATGCCATCATCGGTGTGAGCAAGGATAAGCAAGAATCGCAGCAGAAGTTTGCCAACAACTATAACCTCGAGTTCCCCCTCATTGCCGACACCAGTACCGAACTGCTGCAGCAACTGGGCGCATGGGGCGAGAAGGTATCTTGCGGTCGTCGCACCGTTGGCACATTGCGCACCACTTACCTCGTGAACGAAGAGGGCGTGATCGAGAAGATTTTCACCCCCAAGGAAATCAAGACCAAGATTCACGCCGAGCAGATTCTCGACTATATCAAGCAATAGTCCACAGAAGGCATTCTTGTCCTTCTCGACCTCAACAGCATGCGTAAAACACCCAACGCCGAGCTTGTAGCATACGTGGAGCAGGCCATCCTGCCCCACTATGCTACGTTCGATGCAGCCCATCGTGAAGACCATGCACGCACCGTCATCGCGCAAAGTCTGAGCCTTGCCAAAATCATCAACGATTCGCCTCGATACGTGAACGAGGACGGCACGAAGACCATCGTCGACATCGATATGGCTTACGCTATCGCAGCCTATCACGACATGGGGCTCGTTGAAGGTCGCGACACCCACCACATCGTTTCGGCACGCATCATTCGCGAAGACAAGACTTTGCTGAAATGGTTTACTCCCGAACAGATCGAGATCATGGCTGACGCTGCCGAAGACCATCGTGCCTCGTCGAAACGACCACCTCGTACCATCTACGGACGGATCGTGGCAGAAGCCGATCGCGACATTGACCCAATCAAGATCATTCGTCGCACGATGCAATTCGGTTTCGCCCATTATCCCCAACTCGACAAGGAAGGCCATTACGAGCGAACCCTCGAACATCTGCACGAAAAATATGCCGAAGGCGGATACCTGAAACTTTGGATCCCCGAGTCGCCCAATGCCGAACGACTTGCCAAACTGCGTGACATCATCCATGACGAAGCCCTGCTTCGACAAATCTATGAAAAGATTTTCGCAGAACCCCGAAATTGTTAATTGTTAATTATTAATTGTTAATTGAATCATGCGCCAAATCATCACCCACTTTACCGACAATGACCTCTACACCTTCAGTTGCCAGTACTACATTATGCAGAAGTACCCAAGAGCAGAGGTCGAATACACCTTCATCGACCGCAACAAGACCTGCTATCCCAAAGGTTTCGACAAACTCCTGCAGGAACAGATTGACTATATGGCTGGCGTCACCATCACCGACCAAGAAATAGAATTCATGACCGAGAAACTCGTTTGGCTACCACTTTGGTACTTCACTTTCCTGCGTGGCTATCGCTTCAATCCCAACGAGGTCAAAATCAATCAGGATGAAGAAGGACACCTCAGCATCCTCATTCGCGGCAAATGGTTCAGCACCATCATGTGGGAGATGCCTATCCTTTCGAGCATCTCCGAACTGCTTCACACCCTGAACGGAGACGTCGACAACTACAACCTTGAGAAAGAATATGCCAAGGCCGTGGCAAAGAGCGAGAAGATCTTCGGTGCCGGACTCGTCTTTGGCGACATGGGCACACGCCGTCGCTTCAGTTACGATCACCAGAAGATGGTGCTCAAGGCAATGAAGCACGTCTATGACAGCAAGGAGTGGCCCGGACGATTCACTGGCACGAGCAACGTATGGTTTGCCTTGGAACTTGGCCTCACTCCGCTTGGCACCATGTCGCATCAGCTCATCTCGTTCGAAGAGAACGTGAGCGGTGTCTTCGAATGCAACTACAACGTGATGCGCAAGTTCAGCGATGTATATGATGGCAACAACGGCATCTACCTTTACGACTGCTTTGGCGACGACGTCTTCTTCAACAACCTTTCGAAGCGAATGGCCATGATGTACAGTGGCTTGCGCGTAGATAGCGGCGACGAAGAGGAACAGACCGAGAAGATTATTGCCAAATACAAGAGCCTGGGCATCGACCCAAAGACCAAACAGGTGGTCTATAGCAATGGTCTCGATGTCGACAAGTGCATTGCCATCCACAAGTTCTGCAACGGACGTGTGCTCGACAGCTACGGCGTCGGCACACAAATCACCTGCGACATCGACAACGCCAAGCCTTCGAACATCGTGATCAAACTGACCAAATGTCGCATTACCGAGGCACGCGAATGGCACGACTGCATCAAACTCTCCTGCGACAAGGGCAAGACCCTCGGCAACCAGGAGAAGTGCAACTACATCCTTTCACTCATCGGATAAACTTCAACAAAATGAAAAGAAGACTCTTCATCGTCGATCCACAAAACGGATTCATGGACGATGGCACACTGCCCGTACAGGGTTCACTCGCCAAAATGGCAGCCTTGGCGCAATATCTGCACGATACCGACCTGGCTTATTACGACAAGATCTACGTCAGCCTCGACTGGCATCCCATCAACCATTGCTCGTTTGCCGAACAAGGTGGTCCATGGCCACCCCACTGTGTGGGTTATACGGCCGATGCACTCGTGACCGACAGCGTGCTCGACGAGCTGAAACGCTGGATGCAGGCTGGCAAGGTGGAGTTTATACGCAAGGGTGAACAGGTGGACCGCGACGAATACTCTGCACTCGACAACGAAGCGGTTGCCGCACACATGGCCTACGAACTGCGTCAGGCTGACCATCTGGATGTCTGCGGCGTGGTAGGAACCGTCTGCGTCCAGAACACGCTCAAGGGCCTCATCGAGAAAGCCACCAGTGCCGATAAGGTTTCTGCGCTCACTGCCTACATCGCACAGTTTGATGCAGTTGCCGAGAAGGAGTTCGTGAAATGGTGTGAGGAAAACAAGATAGCGGTCGAATAACCTATAGCAAGCACTGATGACGGACAAGATGAAAGAAGAACTAATCAGGATGCTGGCATCTTATCTTCGGATCTCCACCGAAGAGGCAGAGCGCCGATTCAAGGATACCAGAATCAGCGAGACCTTGGATGAGAGAGACAGCAACCTGCGATATCAACCCATAGAATACGTCTTCACCCTCTTGAAGCAAGAGATTGCCGAAGAGGATGAAGACGACTATGACGATGATTTCGAAAGGCAGGAAATGATGCCTGAAGGACACTTTGTCCGCAGTCATTGAACTACCAGACAGTTGGTGCGAAGCGTGTGGACTAAATGTTAGAAATTGTCCACATGCACCTCAAAGAAGGACTGAGGATGTGCACAAACGGGGCAGAGCTGCGGAGCCTTGGTACCCACTACGATGTGTCCGCAATTGCGGCACTCCCACACCTTCACTTCGCTCTTCTCGAAAACGGCAGCGGTCTCGATGTTCTTCAACAACGCACGATAGCGCTCCTCATGGCGTTTCTCGATGGCAGCCACCATACGGAACTTGGCAGCCAATGCCTTGAAGCCTTCCTCTTCGGCAGTCTTAGCGAAACCTTCGTACATGTCGGTCCATTCGTAGTTCTCACCATCGGCAGCATGCTCGAGGTTCTGGGCGGTATCGCCGATGCCGCTGAGTTCCTTGAACCACAACTTGGCGTGCTCCTTCTCGTTGTCGGCAGTCTTGAGGAAAATTTCGGCAATCTGCTCATAACCCTCCTTCTTGGCTACAGAAGCAAAATAGGTGTATTTGTTTCGTGCTTGTGATTCTCCTGCAAATGCAGCCTCAAGATTCTTCTCCGTCTGTGTTCCGGAATACTTTGTTTTAGCCATAATGATATAAAATTAGAGTTAGAAAAATATTTGGTCATATTTTGCCATTTGCGAAATATGAATTCCGGTGCAAAGATACAGTTATTCAATCACAAAAACAAATTTTTCGAACAATTTTTTTAATATTATTCCAGTTTTTTTATAAATGAATATTCGGACAGCCACACCGCAAGATGCAGCAGCCATCCTTGCCATCTACGCGCCCTATATCGAACAGACCGCCATCACCTTCGAATATGACGTGCCATCGGTCGAGGAGTTTCGAGGGCGCATCGAAAACACCTTGAAACACTATCCCTATCTCGTCTGCGAAGAGGAGGGCGAGATTGTGGGCTATGCCTATGCCGGGGTCTTCAAGGCACGAGCTGCCTACAGTCATTGCGTCGAGACTTCGATCTACGTCAAGATGGATCAGCACGGCAAGGGCATCGGCAAGAAACTTTACGAAAGGCTCGAAGAAGAACTGAAGAAGATGGACATCCTTAACCTGAATGCCTGCATCACCTGGCTTGACACTCCGAATCAGTACCTCACGCACCAAAGTCCGGAGTTCCACGAGCATCTGGGATACCGACGAGTGGCTCATTTCCACCAGTGCGGGTACAAGTTCGGGCTGTGGTTCGATATGATCTGGATGGAAAAAATGATCGGGGAACATAAGTAGGTATAAGGGATATGAAGGGATATTAAGAGATATTTGGGGATATGAAGGGATATGAAGGGATATGAAGGGATGTTAAGGGATATTAAGGGACAATACCTTTGCCTGTAGAGTTCGGGACCCACGAAACATACGTCCCTAAAAATCCCTTAGATTCCCTTAGAATCCCTTAAAATCCCTTAGAATCTACAACTTTCGCACGTGCGAAAGTTGAGAAAATAATTCTTTCCGTGATTTTGGTATATTTATCCGAAATATGTATATGGAGAATCTACAAAATTGTTAGTATCTTTGCACCGTCAAAAACCAACAAAGAAAAATATGAAAAAGATACTTACAACATTATTCATTCTTCTGACTATGGCAACATCTACAAATGCTCAGCGCCTTACTGAGCGACAACTTCATCTGGCAACGGTAGCAAGCCTCGAAGCACAAGGCGACCTCGCCAGACTTGATCCTGCTATTCGAGCTGCCCTCGACGGCGGTGTAACCATCAACGAACTCAAGGAAGCCTTCTCGCACCTCTATGCCTACACAGGCTTCCCAAGTTCACTCAATGCACTGGGTGTTTTGAGCAAGGTGCTCGAAGACCGTAAGGCCAACGGCATTACCGACAATGAAGGAAAGGCATGGACACGTCCTGCCGTCTGGGACGATGCAAAGGCTTCGCTCGAAGTGGGAACGCAGGTACAGACCCAACTTTCGGGCCGTCCTTTCAACTATGATTTCTGTCCGCAGGACGACTATTATCTCAAGGCACATCTTTTCGGAGACATCTTTGCCGGTGACCAGCTCACGCCTGCCGATCGAGAGATCGTGACCGTAGCAGCCCTCTCGTCCATCAAGGGAGTGGCTCCCCAGCTTGCTGCCCACAAGGCCGGTGCGGTGAATATGGGCAATACCCAGGAGCAGGTGGATGAACTCTGCAAATACTTGCGGGAAAATGGTCTTTCGCAAGTCGACAATGCAGCCGATGCCGTGGCTGGTGATTGGCCCAAGGGAAATCCGAACACGGGCTATGCACAGTATTTCATTGGCAACAGCCATCTGGCAGGATTGCATCCCGTCAACCTAAGCGCTGACGAACAGGGCGTTCTGAACTTTGCCAATGTCACCTTCGAACCAGGTTGCCGCAACAACTGGCACATCCATCATGGTGCACGTCAGATTCTGATCTGCGTATCGGGTCGTGGATGGTACCAGGAATGGGGCAAACCCGCTATTCCACTGAAGGCTGGCGACATCGTGGACATTCCCGAAGGCGTAAAGCATTGGCATGGCGCACAAGCCGACAGCTGGTTCCAGCATCTCGCCGTCCATATAGAGGTCGAGAATACGCAGCCAGGCTCGGTGCCCAACGAATGGCTCGAACCCGTCGACGACGAACATTACAACAAACTTTCTGCGAAATAATGGAAATCGAAGTCGGGCAATGCTATTGCCGCCGCAATCCGTTGTGGGGACGTGACGTGGTGAGAGTCAATCGCCAGGTCCAGAGCAGTGTGCTCGACTTCGAACGTTTCGATGTCACCATCATCAAGACATCAGAGGGTCTGGAACTCATCGAGCACCAGACCCTCCCTTTGACAATCTTTGCAAATACAGGTTATGAACCTGTTCCCGAAGAACTGTTTCTCAAGTTGTTTGCCATGGCAAGGATGGCACGGGCTGCCTCACAAGCCAAAAGCCTTTCTCTCGGAGCAGAACAGCAAGTCGAAAGCCTACTCCGCGAATACGGCATCATCGACGACACACCCGCCGAAACCTTTGCACAACAATACGCCCAAGGCATGAAGAACCTCCTCGACGGCGTGTATGACGTGGTGGATGTGCATAAATGAATAACTCAAGTTTCGCATTTGCTCAACTTGAAATTATTTAGGGATATTTGGGGATATTAAGGGATATTTAGGGATTTTAAGGGACGTTACTTTCGCCTTGATGAGAATGAGGCCCAAGAAACATTCGTCCCTTAAAATCCCTAAGGATCCCTAAGAATCCCTTATTGTGCCGGATCTTAATGATTGGCGCGGAATGCCGCAATACGCTCGGCAAAGAGCGGTTCCTGTTCGGGTTTGAAGAACGAAGTACAAACGCGAACGCCCTGTTCGTGTGAACCCATCGTGTCGAGCGGATAGACGGCAATGCCGTAGTACATCAGTTCGCGGGTGAGTTGCAGGTCGGTCATGCCAGGATACTGCACCGTGAAATAGAAACCATCGGCCAATGGTTCACCCATATCGTTGTCGTAGACCAGATAGAAACCATTCGAAAGGAGCACCTTCTTGAGGAAGGCAGCACGACGACCGTATTCCTTCACCTGATTGACGAAATCGAAACGTCCGTCGCATGCAGCATCCATCATAGCCGCCATACCATACTGAACACTGTGGCAGCAACCTGACGAAAGCGTGTAGATGACACGTGCATCGAGGAAGCGACCGAATTCGGCCACACCCATCAGATCCTGCAATGCCTGATATTTGCGATGATAGAGTCCATCGGAAATGCAGCAGACACCGATACGCTGACCAGCATACGAGAAAGCCTTCGAAGCAGAGATGGTCATCACATAATTCTGCGTATATCGAGCCACGGTAGCCTGATAGGGAGCCACGAAAGGATGTGAGAGGTCGCGACGGAAATCCATGGCGAAGTAAGCCAAATCTTCCAGCACGATGACGTCGTGACGGGTGGCAAGTTCGCCAATGCCCTTCAATTCTTCTTCGGTGAAGCAAACCCATGTGGGATTATTCGGATTGCTATAGACGATACCGGCAATGTTGCCCTTCGAGAGCATCTCGTCGAGTTTCTCAATCAACTTCTGACCACGATAATCGTGGATATCAAGTCCGATCGGTTTCAGGCCAATCACCTTGCACTGGTCGGTCTGAACAGGGAAGCCGGGATGAATGAAAAGAATGGTATCCCGTTCGGGCATAGCCAGATGCAGCGTCGTAAAGACGGCAAATGTGCCCTGCATCGAACCTACGGTAGCGATACATCCTTCCGGCTTCAAATCGACGCCGATGAAAGCCTTGATGAATCGGGAGGCTGCATTCTTGAGTGGAGCGATACCGGCATTGGGCGGATAGATGGCTGCACAACCCTCGTCGAGTGCCTTTTTCTCGGCATCCATACCGATTTGTGAAGGCTTCAAACCAGGCACACCCATCTCCAAGTGAATGAACGGCTGGCCCGTCTTCTTTTCGAGCGTACCAGCAAGGCTAGCGATGTCGCGAATGGTGGCACCGCTGAAATCACCAAGACGCATCGACTCGATCGTCTCGGTTACAATCTGATAATCTAATGGGGTTTGGATCATAGAGAGTTAATGTAAAGAAAGAATCTAGAGGCTCTAGATGATCTAGAATCTCTAGATCATCT
>JAZQBS010000067.1:0-3193 GCA_045545875.1 Bacteroidales bacterium | reverse complement strand
AAGGCACAACTCGACCGCAAGATAGCCAATCTCCGTAACAGGTTGAATCGCCTTGAAAATGAGAAGGCAGCTTGCAACTGATTATCACGAATGTAGAGCTAGACAAAAGCCTGGCACCTACATCCTGTTATATAGAAGCGTGTTTGCAAAAATATATGCCAGATAAACTTACTCCGGAACAGCGCCACAAGTGTATGAGCCGCATTCGTGGCAAGGATACCAAACCCGAACTATGGGTTAGGAAGTATCTATATGCCCATGGCTTCAGGTATCGTCTGCATGAGAAACGTCTGCCTGGAAAGCCCGACATCGTGATACGTCGTCTCCGCACTGTCATCCTCGTGAACGGATGCTTCTGGCATGGTCACACCGAGCCACCTCTACCATCGCCCGTTGAGGACGGAAAGGGAGGTGTGCGTTGCAAATATTATGTGACTCCGCACACTCGTGTCGATTTCTGGCAAAAGAAAATCGAACGCAACAAGGCGCGTGACCTTGAGGATCGAAATGCATTGAAACTTCTTGGTTGGAATGTCATCGTCATTTGGGAATGCCAAGTTAATCAGGCGGAGATTAGGGAACAAACCCTTCAAAGCCTGGTCCGAACGCTCAGCCAAATCGAACTTGATATTGCTAAGATCAAACGTCCAGCTGTAAAGAAATATGATTTCGAAGAAGAACAGCCTTACAGTTTGGTTGCAGATGAAAACGATAATCCTCCTTTATAATTGAATTTGATTAAAATGAAACAGAGCACACTTTTCCTTGCAGCAGCAACAATGTTGCTGGCATCATGCTCAACACAACCAAAAGTTGAAAGTGGGTATATACCAGTAAGTGATGGTGCCCAGATTTATTACGAAGCAGTAGGAGAGGGGACCCCCGTGATTCTCCTTCATGGTCACACGCTCGATCTTCGTATGTGGGACCCACAGGTGAAACCTTTGCTTGAAGCGGGTTATCGCGTGATTCGTCCTGAGATGCGAGGCTATGGACACTCTTCGAAGCAGCAGCCTGACCAGCAGTTCACACATCTCGACGACATGATGACTGTGATGGATTCGCTTCATATCGCAAAGGCACACGTGGTTGGGCTCTCCATGGGATCGTTTGTGGCTAGTGAAATGGTGGCCATGCACTCCGACAGGTTGCTGACGGCTACCCTTGCCTCGGGTAATATCCGCAATATGCCTGGCCCCTCGACACCATTCGATAGCCTCGAACTGGCACGCAAGGATTCGGTCATTGCCCAAAACCTGGCACAGGGCATCGACAAATGGAAAGAGGAATGGATTGAGAAACTAGTCAGCGGAGGTGGTTCGAATCGTGAAGCCATCCGCGAATCCGTTACCCAACAGGTGAATGATTGGGACGGGTGGCAATTGATCAACCGCGAGATGCGCAACTATTATGGTTATGAGGCATGGGACACGCTCAAGGCTCGCCAACCCGAGATTCCCGTCCTGATCCTCTCGGGGGAAAAGGAAGGGAAAGGCAAGAATCCTATGCTGCAGTACCTGCCCAACAGTCGCCAGGTCATCATTCCAGACTGCGGACATATGTCGAACATGGAGAAGCCAGACGAGTTCACACGGCTGATTTTGGAACAATTCAAACTCGCTCAATAAGTGATAAAAAAATAACCACCGCCTTTTAATTGGACGGTGGCTTGTTTTTATCCTCTCTTCATCTTGTCATGCCATTCGGAGGTGATTGTGAAGATGGCATCACCACTCGAGTTTAGAGCGGTTTCGACAGAATCCTGCACGACACCAATGATGAAGCCTACGGCAACGGCCTCCATCGCGATGTCATTGGAGATGCCAAAGAGTGAGCAGGTCATAGGGATGAGAAGCAGCGAACCGCCAGCCACGCCTGATGTGCCACAGGCAGCAAGTGCAGCCAGGATACTGAGCAGGATGGCCGACATGAAGCTTACTTCGATGCCGAGTGTGTAACAAGTTGCCAATGTCATCACTGTGATGGTGACGGCAGCACCATCCATATTGATTGTCGAGCCGAGCGGAATACTTACAGAGTAGAATTTCTCATCGATACCGAATTTCTTGCAAAGCTGCATATTGATGGGAATGTTGGCAGCCGACGAACGGGTGAAGAACGCATGGATGCCACTTTCCTTCAAGCATGTCCAAACCAGTGGATACGGATTTCGACGAATGAACAGAGAAACGATGAATGGATTGATGACAAGCGAAGAGAAAAGCATACAGCCCACCAAGAGCAGCAGCAACTTTCCATAAACGGTGAAAATCTCCATGCCGCTTTCCGAAACCGACGTGAACACCAGACCGAAGATTCCGAAAGGCGCGAACTGGATGATCCAACGTACAACAGCCGAGGTGGCTTCGGCAAAATCTGCTACAGCATCCAATGTGGCTGGTGAAGCAAGTTGTTTGAGCGCCAGACCGATGATGATCGCCCAGAAGAGCACTCCCAGATAGTTTGCATTCGCTACAGCCATCACTGGATTGGCAACCATATTCGTCAGCAGGTTCGAGAACACATCGACAAGGGCTCCTGGTGCAGAATCTGAGGCAGCACCTTCCTTCAGCACCATCGAGACGGGGAAAAGGAAACTGCCCACCACAGCCACGATGGCCGCAATCATAGTCGTCACCAGATAGAGGGTGATGACCGTGCGGAAACGAGGTCCAAGACCACCATTTGCCTGAGCTACTGAACTGGCCACCAGGATGGCTACAAGAACTGGAGCAATAGCTTTCAACGCTCCAACAAACAATTGACCGAGAATGGAAATACCAGTCCACTCAGGAAGAAACAGGCCCAGGATGGTGCCCAGCACGAGTCCAATCACGATGCGCAGCACCAGGCTCGTTTCGGTGTACTTTTTTACGATGCTCATATTTTACTATTTTATCACGAATTATCGAAATAAAGAATTTCTTGAAAAGCTTTTGTTCGATAGTACGAAACAATGGTGCAAATATACACATTTTCTGACAATACTTTTATATTTTATTGTATTTTTTCATTTTTGACCCTAAAAACCTTTTTTAATAAGTAAAAAAAGATTATATTTGCAGCGTCCATTTCGAGAAATCGAAAACAAAAGCGGATAATAACAGGAAGGTGCCAGGCATTTGGTCGCAAAAAAAAGATCGTTAGCCTTGCGTATTTGGGGAAAAGTGATTAGCTTTGTGCCCGCTAAGCA
>JAZQBS010000066.1:0-19141 GCA_045545875.1 Bacteroidales bacterium | reverse complement strand
GAAATGCGGCAACGCTTCGTGATCGACAGGTCTGCCCTGATGGTGGAATCGGTAGACACGAGGGACTTAAAATCCCTTGGCCCAAAAGGCCGTGCGGGTTCGACCCCCGCTTGGGGTACCTTTTCAATTAAATAGGAATTGCCTGACATCTGCATATTATATGTCAGGCAATTCCTATTATCTTTTTTATCCCCACATTTTCCCCACGTTTCCACATTAGGCTCTCGTCCTCTGCAAAAATATCCTATACTCGCAGCGAAAACTTGTTCCAATACAGGAATGAACCATGTCCAACTTCGGCATGACCAATCTTGTCCAAGATTGGTTATACTTCAATCGCGGCATACCCTTTCTTGGCCAAGATTGGTTATGCTCCAATCGGCGAAAGCACTCTGAGGGCCGACAGAGTGTTATTTCCAACCGAGGAATACCCTTTTTTGGCGAAGATTGGTTATTCCTCGATTGCAGCATACCCTTTCTTGGCCAAGATTGGTTATGCTCCAATCGGCGAAAGCATTCTGACGGCCGACAGAGTGTTATTTCCCATCGAGGCATACCCGTTTTCGTCCAAGATCGGTTATGCTCCAGTCGCCGCATACCCTTTCTTGGCCAACTTTGGTTATGCTCCTACCGCTGCATAACCATTTTTGGTCAAGAAAGGTCATACTCCTGCAGAGGAATAACCAATCTTGGCCAAAAAAGGTTATAGTGCTATTTTGGGAAACGGGTTCACATTTCGCAATAAGCTCTAATTGAAATCCTTCAAAAGCACACTGCCACGTACCATCTTGGCGCGCTTCTTATAAAGCATCATACGTTTATAGACCTCATTGACGGGGGTGGAACGAATCTCATCGGAATACATCACGATGATGGAAATGCTCATGATATTGATACGCTCGAGTTGTCCTGCACGGTTGCGGGTCTCGATGTATCCGTTCTCCAGGTCCTTTGCCTCGTAGAATTTGGAAATACCGGCATCAAAATGGGCGATAATGCGGTTGCCTATCTCCTTCACAACATTAAGGTGCTGAAGAATCATGATGAAATCGTCGCCACCCACATGGCCCACAAAGTCGGTTTCGGCGCCACATTCACGCATTACAGTTGGCAGCATTCTGGCAAGAAACAGAAGAACCTGGTCTCCCTTGTAGAAACCATAGTATTCGTTGTACTCCTTGAAGTTGTCGAGGTCGATATACATCACTGCGAAATCTTTTTCATCGGCCTTGCAGTCGCGTATCTTCTGGCCGATGACATTGTTGCCCGGCAGGCCCGACAACGCATTCAGATTGCGGTTTGACTCAATGGAATCGATGATGTTGCCCAGATGATGACCAAGACGAGCGGGCTCGACATCCTTAGGAATGACGCTGATGACAGGTACCAGCTTCTGCACATCATCGCTCAGCTCGTATCGCTTGCCAGTAGCAACAATGATGGGAGCAACGGTGAACTTGTTGCGAGCATGGAGGTTCTTCACCAGATGGGTGATGTCGTTCTTCAGACCCTCTTCGTTGACGATGATGAAATAATTTTCAAGACCCAATGTTTTATTCACATCCTCGATGTCAGAGCTCGTCTGAATTAACTGTACCGTTGGATTATCAATGAACGAAAGGGTCAGAAGATGCAGCAGATCGTCCAAATCGTCAATCACTACGACGTTCTTTTTCTTATCCATAATAACCTATTGATTGTGAATCGCGAGAAAATGAAATTGCATATCGAGGCAAAACCACGCCCAAGGACAAAGCCCCACCAAATGCCAATAAGGCCCCAATTGAGAATAAAGCCCAGCAAATACGTCGCAGCAACGGCGCATATCAATTCGTTAATAATGGTCCAAAGGAGGCTGTATTTGGCTTTGCCCATTCCAAGATACATGAATGTGGAAGGAAGCCCCACACCAAGGAATGGAATGCAGAATGCCGTAATGCGTATATATTCGTTGATGCCACTGATAAGGTTGGCATCGTCGGAGGTGAGGGCGAAAAGCCGGGCAAGATGGTCGGAGAAAAGGAAGACCAGCAGCGTGACTGTAAGACCTATTGCCGTAGCATAGATGCAACAATAATTATGCGTTCGCCGCAGATTGGCAAAGTCTCCCTTACCATACCAAGTGCCAACGATAGCTACTGATGCCATACTAAGGGCAGAGACCGGCATCAAGTTGAGCAAATAGAGACGATAGCCCGACGAATAGACACTCACGCCATAGTCGCCACCCAGTGTACGGATGAAAGAATAGAAAAGGAAACTGGCCACCGACATCATAATCAGCTCTATTGAAGCCAGAATACCGGTATTGAGGATGTCGAGAAATATGGTCCTATCCCATTCGGGATGCACGATTCCACTAAACTTGACACGATAGTAAGTGTCCTTCTTGACAAACATCCAATAGAGCATAATGGCAGCACTCAGCCACGAAGTGACAATCGTGGAGATGGAGGCACCTGCTGCACCCATCCCCATCCAATAGATGAAAACGGGGTCAAGACAGGCGTTGAGAATCAAACCCAGCGAACAAGCATACATGGGTCGTCGTGTGTCTCCTTCCGCACGCATCAAGCCAGCACATCCATTCATCAGGGTAACACCCATCAAGCCGATGAAGAGAGGAACTGCATAATCAACAGCAGCCTGACGAGTATCCCCTGTAACCTTGAAATAATTCAAGTAGGGATACAGAACGAGAAGCAGGACGACAGTAAGAATGATGGCTCCCACCAAAAAGATGACAAGTGCATGCTCGGCAGTTCGCTCAGCCAAGGGCTTGTCCTGGTTACCGTGACGGCTCACCGCGCTGGTAGCTCCATGGGCAAGGCCATTGGAGACTGCCGTGATAATCATCCACAAAGGTATAATCAAGCCGATACCCGAAATGGCAGATTCGCCCAAACCCGCGATCCAGATACCATCGACCACGTTGTAGAGTGAGGTGATGATCATCGTCACCATCACAGGCAAAGCTAGTCGGGGTATAGATTTGCGCGGATCTGCATTCAGCAGTGCGACATTCCGATCACTTCGATTCGGCATAGACTACTATTGTTTTGACGTGTCACACAGCATGACCGAACCACTGATCTGTTTGGCTTCGTCCTTTGCCAACATCATCCGCTTGTACACTTCATCGGTGGAATTGTAAGTCCGGAATTCATTGCTCACCATAGCTATCGAAAGACTGATCAGACCAAAACGATCCTTTTCCCCCTTTCTGTTGAGCACCTCGATATATCCTCTTTCAAGATCTTCGGGCTCATAGTATTTTGAGACATTGGCATCGAATTGACTGATAATCTCGTTGCCGACATCCTTAGCATAAGCATAGTCATTGAGAATAAGCACGAAATCATCACCTCCAATATGCCCGATGAAATCGTCCTTCAATCCATATTGAGCCACAGCTTTGCTTAGCAGCTCGGTCAGAAAGCCAATTAGCTGGCCAGCCATGAAAAGTCCGTAATAATCGGTATATGGTTTGAACTTGTCAATGTCGATATAAACAAGTACAAACCTATCTCCTTTCTCAATCTTGTCACGTAGAGTGGCGTCAATTGCGTAATTGCCCGAAAGGTGTGACACGTCGTTGATGCTTCGGTTTGCCGACAGAATATCGATGGCGTTGAGTGCCTGCTGATGAATCACATCGATGTTGATGGGCAATGGAATGAATCCCACTCCAGGAACGACGATAGACTTAATCGTTTCTCGGTCGGACGTGAAAGCCAGTATCACCGGCTTCATATAATTGAGGAACGAATACAAATAGCCAACCAAGTTACGCAAATCGGCCATCAATCCATCATGGTGTATATAGATGATGTAATAGTCATAGCTCAATTTGTTTCGAAGGTCGTTACGTGCCGACGTCGAACACACCAATTCAATTCTCTGGTCATTGGCAAAAGCTTTGCTCAAAAGAGAGATCATCTTGTCGGTGTCGTCAATGAGCAAGATACGTTTCTTGTAGATCATAGATTGATAAATCTGAGGTTTATAATCCCCGAAGAAGTTCGCCTAGGGTATCGACATCCGCCTGAGAAGTTGCCCAGCTGGTGACGAAACGGACAGTTGTCTCGTGCTCACCTCGCGGTCCCCACAACTCGAACGAAACGTGCTGAAGCAATCGGTCCATCACGTTGTTGGGAAGAACAAAGAACTGCTGATTGGTGGGTGAATCGATAGCCGCCTTGTAGCCTTCTTGCTCGAAAATCTTGCGAATGCGCATCGCCATTGCGTCAGCATGACGAGCGATACGACCATAAAGATCATCTGTGAACAATGCACCGAACTGCACCCCCAACAGGCGTCCCTTGGCAAGCAAGGCTCCATGCTGCTTGACCAAGGGGAAGAAATGAGGCAGGCGTGATGGATTGGTAGCCACCACAGCTTCACCAAAGAGCAGTCCCTGCTTGGTACCACCAATATAGAAAACGTCGCACAGTCGGGCTATGTCGGCCAGAGTGAAGTCAGCAGCTTCGGAAGACAGGGCATATCCCAAACGTGCACCGTCAAGAAAAAGCGGAATATTGTGACGATGGCAGACGGCACTAATCTCTTCAAGTTCGGCAAGCGAATAGATGGTACCGTATTCGGTTGCCTGTGTGATATAGAGCAGGCCGGGAGCAACCATGTGCTCGTAGGTATCGTCTCGATAGAAGTCGCTGATATACTTTTCCACTTCCTCGGCTCGGACCTTGCCGTCATGGCTGGGAAGGACGAGGACCTTATGGCCGCTGTGCTCGATGGCTCCACTTTCGTGCACGTTGATGTGTGCCGTCTGGGCAGCCATCACTCCCTCATGACGTCGCAAGAGGGCATCGATGACCGTAGCATTGGTCTGCGTCCCGCCCACAAGAAACTGCACCAGGGCGTCTGGTGCCTGGCAAGCCTCACGGATGAGTTTCCTAGCCTCGGCACAATAGTGGTCGGCACCATAGCCCACGGTGTGTTCAAGATTGGTCTGGACAAGGCGCTCCATCACTTCAGGATGTGCACCTGTAGTATAGTCGGAAGTGAAATATAACATGGAATCAAGTATAAAGGAAACGCTTGATGCTCTTTTTTGGAGTCTTCTCAAATTCGTGCTCTACAAGCTCGAAAGCATTCACCTGGGCGTAAGGCGGGAAGACGGCGTTGACCTGGTTGCGACGTGAATTGAAGAACTTGAGAATGTCCGCATCATTGTGCAGGCCTGCCGAGTCTGCCACCTGACGATCAGGATAGACGAGCGCTACAAGGCGATGCTCACGCTGCACGACGACGCACTCGGCCACATAGGGCATCGAGTTGACCACAGCCTCGATTTCCTCGGGGTAGACATTCTGTCCCGATGGCGAGAGCAGCATATTCTTGATGCGTCCACGGATGAAGATGTTGCCCACTGAGTCCATGATGCCCATATCGCCGGTATGGAGCCAACCATCGGCATCAATTGCCTTACGTGTTGCCTCTTCGTTCTTGTAATAACCAAGCATCACATTCATGCCACGTGTAAGAATCTCGCCTGGCACACGGGGATGACGGCTATCGATGCGCACCTCCATACGAGGAGCTGGTTTGCCACAAGAGTTGGGGATAAATTCCTTCCAGTCGGAGTAGCCGATGATGGGCGAACACTCCGTCATTCCATAACCAACGGTGAACGGGAAGTCGATCTCCTTGAGCAGCTGCTCGACCTCGCTATTGAGACCTGCGCCACCGATGATAACTTCATAGAGACGTCCGCCAAGAGCTTTCATCAGACCTTCGCGGAACTTGGCATTGACGGCCTTGCGCATACCTGGAATGCGACGCACGGCACGTATCTTGGTCGAATTGTATTCAGGCATAATGCCCTTGCGAACAATCTTCTCGATAAGCATTGGAACAACAACAATGAGGTGTGGTCGGATGTCACTGAATGCCTTGAGGATAAGAGCTGGACTTAGTGCACGATTAAGGAGGGTAACATGGATGCCCACGATGAACTCGTACATCAATTCGAAAGCCATACCGTAAAGGTGAGCCGTAGGAAGCAGCGAAAGGACTTCCATACGGGGTCGCAGGTTGGGAAGCACCTCTTCGGCAAATGCCATATTACTCCACATGGCGCGTTGTGGAATCATCACACCCTTGGGCTCACTGGTCGTGCCCGAGGTATAGTTAATCATGAGCAGTTCGTCAGCCGTCTGGCGATGATAGTGGATGTCAGAGGGCTTCAGACCATCGGGATAGGCCGATTTGAAAAGGTCTTCGACCATATCCTGATGGTCGAGGAGACAAATCTTCACGCCAGGAAGTTTCTCTTCGAAATGCAAGGGCTCAAGGCTCTTAGCCACATAAGGACCTACAAGGAGCACCTGTGCTTCGCTATGTTCGATGAGTCGAAGCACCATCTCGGGAGTGAAATCGTTGAGCAAAGGAACGGCTACTGCGCCATAAGAAAAGGCTGCAAGCAGTCCGATGCACCATTCGGCGCAGTTTCGGCCACAAAGAGCTACGCGGAAGCCTGGTTCCAAGCCTGCTGATTTCCAGGCAAGATGATAACGTGCAATGCGGTCGGCAACATCACGGTAATAGTAGTTTTCGCCCTCGTAATTGGAGAGGGACAAAAGATCCCAATGATTAGAAATGGAGTCCTGAAGGACTTCGTTAAGTGTCTTTTTCATATTATCGAAATTAAATAACAATTGCTTAGAAAGGATAACCAACGGCAAAGTGCAGTGTATTGTGACTGCCACGGAACGGATGAGGAAGCGCCCACGACTCATCGGCATCAGACGAAGGGTCGTACGCCTTGAAACCCCAATCAAGACGAAGAATCACAAAATCGGTGACAACACGCAGGCCAAGGCCCCACGATGCCGCTATCTCCTTATAGAAGTTCGACGTGAATTGTCCGCCTTCCTGATTTTCGTACTCCTTGATGGTCCAGACGTTGCCAGCATCAACGAAGAATGCCGATTCGAACTTCCAGAACAGTCGGGTACGCAATTCAAGTGAAGCATCCAAACGAACGTCACCGCACTGATTGAAATAGTTGTAGGCCGAACCAGCCGAGGCGTATTTACCTGGCCCCAGTTCTCGTACCGACCAGCCACGAACCGAGTTGGCGCCACCCGAATAATAGCGTTTCTCAAACGGCATAACGTCGCTGTTGCCATAAGGCACAGCCACGCCTCCTGCCAGGTGGAGGGCAAGGCGCGAACGGTCCGTCATATAGTGACTGTAACTCCAGTCGGCATCGAATCGCGCATATTGCTCGAATGGTTGGCCGAATATCTCGTATCTGCCTTCGGAAGTCTGTCCTGCCCTAACCGAATTGCAAACGGCAGAGAGGAGGTTACCCGATATCTCAGGATTGAGGCGAAGGTACCACAGATCGCGCGTAGTCTGCTGTGTACGCCCCGTTGTGAGGATATTGTTGCCCATGTAGATCGTATAGTCCATACCGAAGATGAAGTGGTCGGTATAGGAACTGTAGATGATAGGGCCAAGATTCTGCACTAGCGACTTGAACGTCTCGCTCTGTTCTGGCAGATAGACGTAGCTGATGTTGAGTACGTCCCACACGTGGCGGATTGAAGAGTTGGCCGTGCTCCACTTGTACCCGATGACAGCCGAAGCCACATTACGGTTGTATTCAGGACGGCTCTGACGCGAAAGACTGGCCTTGACGAGGGTTGTAGCAAGGCTCTTGCGACGTGTTTCGTCCTTGATGAAAGGGAAGAGGAACTGGGGGAAATCGACACTGAACTCGGCAGCATATTCCTGGTAATTGTCATTGACGAGTTTCTCAACATTTCCGCTCAATGCCTCGTAACTGCCTTTCAAATGGGTCGTGAACGCTTCGGAACCATGGAAGATGTTGCGATGCTGATAGGTCGCACCCAAGGCAAAGCCCAAGTCACCTGCCGTATTGGTACCATCGATTTCGAACTGAACCGCATGGTTCGACAAAGGCGTCAACTGGATGAAGCAATCGAGTTCCTGACCATCACCCGGCACTGGCTCCACACGGACATTGACATATCTCAGGATGTGCAGACGACTGAGCGAAGCGTAGGTATTTCGAACAGCTCGTTCGGAATAAAGCATACCAGGAAGGACGTGGCTATTTCGAATCAAAACGCGATCGCGCAAATAGCAATGCTCTCCCGACCAAGTCACGTCGTAGCCTGGTTGCTCCAAAGGCCGTGTTTGCGACTGCAATGCCGCACTATCGCTCTGTGTCGACAGCACATTGTAGTTGGTAATGAAATGCACCTGACGGATTCGCCAAGGCTTGTGACCATCCTGCAGCACACAGGTCAGATCGACATCCTCACTGCCAGCAAGAGTGTCGGCCAGGAACGAAACATCTTCCTTGTCGAAATCCCAATAACCTCGTTCGCGCAACAAAGCTGTAATGCGTTCGCGTTCGCTCTCAAGACGCGAACGGTCAAGCAACTGTCCAGTTTGCAGCAAACGAGCTGATGGCGTCTCATCGATGAGTCGCTGGAGCGTCGTATCGGCCGAAACATACGCGAGGGAAGCCAGTCGACGTGGACGTCCCGACTTGATGTCATACGTCACCAATGCCTTTCCATTACGAATCCTGACACGATGGCTTGCTACTGCATCAAGATAGCCCTGTTGCTGCATGACACGCTGCAAGGCTCGATCAGTGCGGTCGGTTGTCTCTTCATCAAAGATGGCTGGTGCAGTGCCAAGACGCTGTCGCATGCGATGCCAGGAGGTAAGCGTGTCGGGATGCCATACCCAGGCAGAAATAGGCAGGAAACCAAAGGTGCGCCGATAAGGACGCTGCAAGATTGCCATTCGCAGTTGGCTGTCCTGTGACGGCTCTCCATCGACACGTATCACGACTCGGCTGACCACAGCATCTCCATCGGCCACATGTTTGGCCACACGACAGCTCGTAACCGTCATGCTCAAAAAAAGGACGAAGAGAATTATGTAGAAACGCTGCATGCAGAGGTGTCTTAATTACGAGTTCACACTCGATTGAGGCTGCAAATATACTGCTTTTTGTAATAAAATGCAAAAAAAGTCGGAGAAATTTGCATTTGTCGGAAAGTTTAAATAACTTTGCAGCCAAAACAACACCTTTTGGAATGAAAAAAATTACTTTTGACGCACCGCTCTTATCACACAATACCTTTGGTATGGATGTCAAGGCAGCAGTACTTGCCGAATATGACACTGTGAGCGAACTCCGAGAGATACTGGCTGATCCGATAATCGCCGAGCTCATGCAGGCCGAAAAGGACAAGGGACATCTCCCCTTCTGGCACATCGGCAGCGGATCGAACCTGTTGTTTACGGGCGACTACCCGGGAGTCGTGCTTCATAGCCTGGCAAAGGGCATCAGCAGGATTACAAACGACGATGTATCCGCAGACAACACCGATGGAGTTTGCCTACTCAAAGTTGAAGCAGGAACCCTTTGGGATGACGTGTGTGCCTACTGTTCCGAAAATGGTTTATACGGGCCCGAAAACCTCTCGCTGATACCTGGCGAAATGGGTGCTGCAGCCGTACAGAATATTGGTGCCTATGGCGTGGAAATCAGCAAATTGATAGAAGAAGTTATCTGCTGGAATGTAGAGGCCGACAAGGAGCATCGATTCCGCTGCGACGAAATGGGATACGGCTATCGTGAATCACGACTTAAGCATGCTGCCGACAAGGCTCGTTTCATCGTAACGAGCGTAATCCTGAGGGTGCAAAGAGCCCGAAAACTGCATCTTGAATATGCAGGCATCAAGCGTGCCTTAGGCATCGAAAATGTCAGCGAAGCCGACCTTGCAACCTCCAATTACCCTACCCTTCAGGAGGTGCGCGATGCCGTTATTAGAATCCGTGAAGGCAAACTACCAGACCCGAAAGTAATCGGCAACGCCGGGTCTTTCTTCAAGAATCCTGTAGTTGACAATTCGGTCTTCTCCCCTATTCTTGCGCAATATCCCGATATGCCACATTATGTTATCGATGCGGACCATACCAAAATCCCAGCCGGCTGGATGATAGAACAATGTGGTTGGAAAGGAAAGGACCTGGGTCGAGCAGGCGTTTACGAGAAGCAGAGCCTCGTGCTCGTCAATCGCGGCGGAGCCAAGCCAGAAGAGATTGTCCGTCTATGCCAGACTATCATCGACGATGTGGAGAAGAAGTTTGGAATACGCATCGAGCCGGAAGTCAACCTGATTGAGGGTCGATAGTTATTACACGAAAATAGCATTTTCCTTCGGAAAACGTGAATTTTGAGAAGAAAAAACACGATTTTCGAGGAAAATGTTTCATTATTCGTAAAAAATGTGTATCTTCGCACCCGTCTTTAAGGTAAGTATTTTTTCCATCGTATATTCGTAAATAATCCTATATATGCACGTACTCAAATTTGGCGGCTCCTCTGTGGGCTCCATTGCAAGCATCAAGAATGTAAAACAAATCGTCGAAAGTCGCACCGAACCTGTCATTGTCGTTGTCAGTGCCCTTGGTGGAATTACCGACCGTCTCATTGCTACTGCTCAGAAAGCGTCGGTTGGCGACGAGTCCTTCCGCGATGAATTCCAGTTCATACTCGAACGTCATTTCGACGTTGTTTCCGGCTTGCTTGAAGGTGAGCAACTCGAAAGCATCAAGCTGTTTCTCAACAAGACGCTCAGCGAACTGAAGGACATCTACGAAGGTGTCTTCCTGATCCGCGAACTTTCGCCCCGCACCCTTTGTACGGTTGTCAGCTACGGCGAGCGTATATCGAGCCGCATCATTGCCACCGTCATCAAGGATGCTGAGCATGTCGATAGTCGTGAAATCGTCAAGACAAAGAAGGTCTTCGCCAAAAACGTCTGCGACTTCAACCTCACCAATCCACTCGTTCGTGAGCGTCTCTCGCGTCCCAACCCTGTCATTGTGCTCGGCGGATTCATCAGTCGCGATGCCGAAACTGGCGAAGTGACTAACCTGGGACGTGGCGGTTCGGACTATACTGCTGCGATTATTGCTGCTGCTCTGGATGCCGACATGCTTGAAATATGGACCGATGTCGATGGCTTCATGACTGCCGATCCACGTGTCATCAATTCTGCTTACGTCATCAACGAACTCTCGTTCATCGAGGCCATGGAGCTTTGCAACTTCGGTGCGAAGGTCATCTATCCTCCGACAATCTTCCCGGTGTTCCACAAGAACATCCCTATTGTCATCAAGAATACCTTCAACCCCACAGCAAAGGGTACGCTCATCCACAAGAACCCAAGTCACGACGACCTGAAGATCATCAAGGGTATCTCGTCAATCAACGACACTTGTCTGGTCACCATCTCCGGTCTCGGCATGGTAGGTGTGATTGGTGTGAACAAGCGCATCTTCTCAGCTCTGGCCGACCACGGCATTTCGGTCTTCATCGTTTCGCAGGCATCGTCGGAGAGCACCACGACCATCGGTGTGAAGAACGACGAGGCCGACAAGACGATTGCCGTGCTCAAGGAGGAGTTCAAATACGAGATACAGGCTGGTGAAATCAGCGACATCACTGCCGAACACGACCTTGCTACGGTAGCCGTAGTGGGCGAAAAGATGAAATCGACCACCGGTATCGCCGGCAAGCTCTTCCGCATCATGGGCCTCAACGGCATCAATATCATCGCCTGCGCCCAAGGTGCATCGGAGACCAACATTTCGTTTGTCATCAAGAAGAGCTCGCTGCGTAAGGCCCTCAATGTTATCCACGACTCCTTCTTCCTCTCTGAGGTTTCAATCCTCAACATCTTCCTCACGGGCGTAGGTGTCGTAGGTCGCAATCTGATCTACCAGATTCGCAACCAGCAGGCCTATTTGCAGCAGCATAAGAACTTGCAGCTCCGCATCGTAGGTCTGGCCAATTCGCGTCAATGTATCTTCAATCGCGAGGGCATCGATCTCGACAACTGGGAAGCGGAGCTCAAGGCTTCGACCAACAAGAGTTCTCCTGCCATCCTGCGCGAAGCCATCCTGGGCATGAACATCTTCAACGCCGTCTTTGTCGATTGCACGGCATCACCAGCCATCTCAGGCCTTTATCAGGATTTACTTGCCCACAACGTTAGCGTTGTTTGTGCCAACAAGGTTGCCGCTTCGGGCGATTACAACAACTACGCACAGCTCAAGCGTACTGCCCGTGTGCGTGGCGTCAAATACCTCTTCGAGACCAACGTGGGTGCCGGTCTTCCTATCATCAACACCATCAACAACCTGATCAACTCGGGCGACGAAGTGCTCCGTATCGAGGCTGTGGTAAGTGGTACGCTCAACTACATCTTCAACGTGCTGAGCGAAGAAGTGCCCATGTCGCAGGCCATCAAGATGGCACGTGAGGCAGGTTTTGCCGAGCCCGATCCTCGTCAGGACCTCAATGCGAGCGACGTCATCCGCAAGATTACCATCCTTGCCCGTGAGTCGGGCTACCGCGTGTCGCAGGAAGATGTCGAGAAGCATCTCTTCATCCCCGACGACTACTTCAAGGGTTCGCTCGAAGAGTTCTGGCAGCGCATTCCTGAGTTGGACGACTATTTCGAGGAGATGCGCAAGGAAGCTGCCAGCCATGGCCAGGTATTCCGTTTCGTGGCAACCCTCGACCGTGGCAAGTGTTCGGTAGCTCTTTGCAAGGTGGGCACCAACAGCCCCTTCTATCGTCTCGAAGGCTCCAACAATGTCATCCTCCTCACCACTGCCCGCTATCATGAGCAGCCGATGGAGATCAAGGGCTATGGCGCTGGCGCAGCTGTCACCGCCGCAGGTGTCTTTGCCGACATCATCAGCATTGCCAATATCCGATAAATCGGATTAATCTGAATACTTTGAGTACTCCGAACACTCGGAGAAAACCGAGTACTCCGAGTATTCCGAGCACTCCGAGATAGTCCGAAATAGTCCGATCTAATTTCTCAAAACATTATTTAAGGTATATTGTTATGAAGTATCTCATTATTTTGGCTGACGGAGCTGCTGACGAGCCCGTCGAACTGCTTGGCGGCAAGACGCCACTGCAGGCGGCTCGCAAACCCTATATCGATCGATTGGCTCGCGAAGGGGTAAATGGACGGCTCATCACCGTCCCCGAGGGCTATCATCCCGGTTCGGAAATCGCTCACCTGGGACTGTTAGGCTACGACATCTCGAAAGTCTTCGAAGGTCGCGGTTCACTCGAAGCTGCCTCTATGCAGGTGCCCATCGAAAGGGATGAGGTGGCCATGCGTTGCAATGTCATCTGCCTCGATGGCGACATCATCAAAAACCACTCAGCCGGAAATATCTCTACCCAGGAAGCTGACGAACTGATCAAGACGCTCAACGAGCAGCTCCCATCGTTCACGCTCGACAGTGGACGTGTGGTGGAACCCAGCGACATCCGTTTCTTCACAGGTGTTTCCTACCGTCATCTCTTGAAGATCAAGGGTGGCAACAAGCACGTGAGCTGCACACCTCCGCACGACCGTATTGGCAAACCCTGGAAACCTGAACTACCTAAGAACGAATACGACGTCTTCCGTCTCAACGAACCCATCACCAGACTCTCACCCAAAGAGACTGCCGACCTGCTCCGCAAACTCATATTATGGAGCCAAGGTATTCTGGCCAATCACCCCGTCAACATGAAGCGTGTGGCCGAAGGCAAGGATCCCGCCAACAGCATCTGGCCATGGAGCCTTGGATATCGCCCGCAGATGCAGACGCTTATGAGCCTCTTCCCCGAACGTGTCCGTACTGGAGCAGTCATTTCTGCCGTCGATCTCATTTTCGGCATTGGTGTCTATTGCGGCCTCGACAAGGTGACCGTACCCGGTACGACAGGACTGTGGAACACCAACTACGAAGGCAAGGCCGATGCTGCCATCGAGCAGCTTAAGCAGAAGGACTTCGTCTTCCTCCACATCGAAGCCACCGACGAAGCTGGTCACGATGGTGATGCAGTTCTAAAGAAGACCTGTGTGGAAGATATCGACAACCGCGTCGTTGCTCGTATCCTGAAGGAGGTAGAAAAGTGGGACGAACCCGTTCGCATTGCCGTGCTCCCCGATCATCCCACTCCCATCAAATACAGGACACACACCACGTCCCCCGTTCCTTTCGTCATCTGGCAGTCAAAGCCAAGCCAGCCCGGCGACCCCGTTGCCATCTTCGCCGACGATGTGCAAAGCTACGACGAGGATGCTGCCGCCAAGGGCGCCCTCGGCCTTATGAAGGACGATGAATTCATCCGTTTCTTCCTGGGTGAAACCCTCCCTGTCCCCTCTTCTAAAAGGATGGTAAAATGATATTATAGCCCCTATAGTTACTATTGCCACTAAAGGAACTATCATAAATATAGAAAAGTAACAATATGAAATACTACAGCACGAACCGTCAAGCCCCCGAGGCAACCCTCAGCGAGGCTGTCATCAAAGGCCTGGCTCCCGACAAGGGCCTCTATATGCCCGAGCGCATCTCTCCCCTGCCACCATCGTTCTTCGACCATATCGAGGACCTCTCTTTGCAGGAGATAGCCTTCCAGGTGGCACAAGCCTTCTTTGGTGAAGACATCCCTGCAGATGACCTCAAGGCCATCGTTTACGACACGTTGCAGTTTGAGATTCCGCTCGTCAAAGTGAATGACAGCATCTATAGCCTGGAACTTTATCATGGTCCGACCTGTGCCTTCAAGGATGTGGGTGCACGATTCATGGCGCGCCTCCTCTCCTATTTCGTGAAACGTCATCCTTCGAACAAGGGCAACGTACACGTGCTTGTAGCCACTTCGGGCGATACGGGCTCTGCTGTAGCCAACGGATTCCTGGGTGTGCCCGGCATCGATGTAACCGTTCTCTATCCAAAGGACAAGGTAAGCCTCATCCAGGAGAAACAGTTCACCACACTCGGTCAGAACATAACGGCTCTTGAGGTGGAAGGCGTGTTCGACGATTGTCAGCGTCTCGTCAAGGAAGCATTCATGGACCAGGAACTCAACGACAAGTTCTTCCTGACATCGGCCAACTCCATCAATGTGGCACGTTTCCTGCCGCAGGCATTCTATTATTTCCATGCCTACGCCCAACTCAAGAAGCTCAATCCCGAAGCAGCCAGGAATATGGTCATCTGCGTTCCTTCGGGTAACTTCGGCAACATCTGCGCTGGCATCTTCGGTGCAAAGATGGGGCTGCCCGTCAAGCGCTTCATTGCTTCGAACAACGCCAACGACATCTTCTTCCAGTATCTCCAGACGGGTCACTACAACCCACGTGCCACACAAGCCACACTCGCCAATGCGATGGATGTGGGCGATCCCTCGAACTTCGCACGCATCATTAACCTCTATGGCGGTGGTCAGAATAAGGCAGTGAAGATCACTCCCGAAGAGGCTTACGATGCCATCACTCGCGAAATCAGCGGAGCCACCTACAACGACGAGCAGATCAAGGCTGCTATGCTCAAGGCGCTCCACGACGATGGCTACATCTGCGATCCCCATGGTGCATGCGGCTATCAGGCGTTGGTCGACGGCCTCAAGCCAGGCGAAGTGGGCATCTTCCTTGAGACAGCGCATCCTGCCAAGTTCAAGGACACCGTCGAAGCCATCATCGGTCAGGAGGTGAAGATTCCTGCCACCTTGCAGAAGTTCATGGCAGGCACAAAGAAATCCCTTCCGATGTCGGGCAAGTTCGACGACTTCAAGGCCTTCCTTTTGAAGAACTTATAATGAACGGTGCCAGAAAATCGTCAGCAACTGCCGAACTTTTCAATGCCTGCACACATCTGGTGGGTCTCCTCATGATGCTCGCCATTTCGTGGGTGTTGATATGGTTCGGCTATACCAAGAACTGGGAGAATGCCTTCGGCGTAACCTTCTTCACCGTTGGTATGCTGCTGATGTACCTGGCATCGGTCACCTATCATTTCTGGAAACCGGGAACCAAAGGCAAACTCATCCTGCGCAAACTCGACCATATCTCGATCTACATTCTGATTGCATCGAGTTATACGCCCATCTGCATGCAGCTCGTCGAAGACAATTTGCTGGTCGAAGGATGGGTTAGCTTCGGCATCATCTGGTTCCTGGCCATCCTTGGCATATTCTACAAGATCTTCTGGTGGTTGCAGTACCCACGTCTCTCCATCATCCTTTATCTCATTCTCGGCTGGTCCATTCTCTTCTTCATCGAACCGGTCCGACATTCTCTCACCACGCTCTCCTTATTATTAATAATAGCCGAAGGCATAATCTACACCTTCGGCATCTACTTTTTTATCAACGACCGCACACACCGCTATTATCACGGCATTTGGCACATCTTTGTCATCTTGGGCACCCTTTGTCATTGGGCCGCCGTCTTCGTCATGGCCTGGCCTTGGGAAAACGGACTTTGGGCCAATTAACCTTCCCTAGTTATTAGCATCACGTCATTTTACAACAGGCAGAGTGACATACGAAGCCGCATCTCGTTCGCAATGAATATTGATTGTGGACTTTTGAAAAACGCTCTCATCACACGAATAGATGTCGCAGAACTTCTGCGGATTGCGGTCGACAAGCGGGAACCAACTTGACTGAACCTGAACCATCAGGCGATGACCTGGCAGGAAGCTATGGGCCACATCTGGCATCGTATAGGCAACGCGTGTCACCTTGCCCGGCTCGAAGGGCTTGGGATCGGCAAAACTCTCACGGAACTTGCCGCGCATCACCTCGCCACGGACAAGCAGCTGATAGCCTGCCATCACATAGCGTGGCAACATCTGCACGACGCTATCGCCCAAAATCTCAGCATAGGAGAAATCATCAGGATATACATCAATAATCTTGACGATGAAGTCCGCATCTGTGGTACTGATATCGACAGCAAGATCCACACTCACTTCGCCTGCCAACTGCAGCGTATCGGTCAAAACCTCGGTCTGGAAAGTGAGTACATCAGGACGCTGTGAAGCAAAGCGCTGGTCATCGATCATATAATCCGGAGAGATAATGAATTCCGGAACGCTACGATATGGAACAGGATGCTTCGGATCACTCACATAAGTTGCCTTGGCAGACGTAGCAGAAGGAATAGACATCGAAATGCCACCCTCTGCTGTAAGATAGAATGGTGTAGCCTTGACGCCCTCCTTGCAAGGCCAACCGCTCTCATACTGTGTCCATGTGTGGGTTCCACTGTCGTAGATACGTGCTCCTGGAGCCGGTTTCTCACCTTTGCCTTCAAGATAATAGCGGAAGAACGGATACTCAATGTTATAGACATAATACTCTCCTGTAGCCTCAGGTCCGACATAATAGGCATTCCAGAATTCCTTTGCATTGCTCCATCCGCCATGCTGCCAGGGACCTTCGACGAGATATAACTCCGTCTCCGGACTCTGCTCCTTGATGCCCTTGTAGGTAGCGAATGCGCCAAAGCAATCCTCCTTGTCAAAGAGTCCGCCGACAATCATCACAGCAGGCTTTACGTCATGCAGATGGCCTTCGGTAACAGTATGGTCTATCCAATACTGATCCCAATCGGGATGTTCGCGTACGATGCGCAGATACGTCAGACTGTCGCCATATGCTTCGCACATGTTGCGATAGGTTGCAATGTCCAAGTAGTCGCCGTAAAGATCTTTGTGGAAGAGTTCCGGGAACTTCAGGGTTGCAGGATCCAGATTCTGCCTCACACGTTTGTTGTCGCAGACATATTCGAAAAATGGCAGGAAACTCAGCATTTCTCCCTGCATGAAGGCACCGTTATGGTGTACGTCATCTCCATGATACCAGTCTGTCGCTGGTGCCTGCGGAGACACCGCCTTGAGCGCTGGATGACCCGAAAGAGCAGCCATCGTGGCATAGAATCCAGGATAAGAGAGTCCCTGAACACCGACATTACCATTGTTGTTGGTATTCTTGATCAGCCATTCCACGGTATCGTAGGTATCACTGGCTTCATCAGTCTGACCGATGTTCTTCTTCTCCTTTTTATAGAGCTTCTTCCCCTCCTTGAAGGGACGGATATCCTCAAAGTCTCCCTCCGAATGCCATTTGCCTCTCACGTCCTGATAGACCAAGATATACTCTGCATCAATATAAGGTGCGCAACCAAGGCTGCGAAGCCCCCAATTGAAGGTTTCGCCCGTAGGACCTGCATTATAGCAGGTGCGTGTCATCAAGATAGGATGCTTCTCAGTGTTGTTGACCGGCTCATAGATGATTGTATGGAGCTTCACTCCGTCACGCATCTTGATGTCCACCTCACGCTTTGTATAATGCTCCTTAAGATACTCATCGCTATGAGGAAAATCTCGCTCTGGCGAACTTTGAGCCTCGATGCCTAATGATGCAGCAAACAGGACTACAAATAATAAAAAGAGTACACGTTTCATAATTTATAAAGTCAGCAGGCTTATTGTTCCATGCCTATGAATAATCGAAATACAAGTTCCTATTTGAGCATATCGCTAACCGCCTCCAGACAGCCATCATTCGGTGCAGGCGTAAGCCCAAGCAGATGGCACATCAGGGAATAGACGTTGATGTTCTGGAAAATGTCCTCCTTCACATATCCTGTCTTGAAATCCGGACCGATGGCACGGAAGTTGACGTGCATATCGGGGAAGAAGGGATCGAAGCCATGCGTACCCGTCGTCTCGTCATATTTCTCACCGACTACCCAGCCCAGATCGGTATTGAGGATGACGTCACCGATGTTCTCGTTTGTACCGAACTGCAGATAGGCAGGCACGTCCGAACGACGCCACGCGTGTAGATGAGGCACGTCCTTGAGTGCATCGATGATGCTATCGGTATAATCCAGCACAACACCATTGGCCTCGACCTTGTTGGCATCGAGCCAGCTGGGAACTGAATAATCGACATGATGAATCCACTCTGACTTCACGTAGTCCGACAAGCGAATCACACGTTCGGGCGAAGTGCGTGTCATACCATGGTCGCTGGTGACGATGAAGTCAATCTTTTCGAAAATCGGCAATACCTGAAGCACGCCATAAAGTTCACGCATCATCTTGTCCATCGTCTTCACTGCCTTGCGAGTCTGTGGAGCGTAAGGCCCCTTGTCATGCCCCGTGGCATCAGGTTCGCTGAAATAAACCATCACGAGGTGTGGACGCACTGCCTCAGGCAACGTCAGCAGACGTTTCA
>JAZQBS010000065.1:0-4146 GCA_045545875.1 Bacteroidales bacterium | reverse complement strand
AAAAAAATAAAAATTCGATTTTGTATTTTTTATTTTTTTGTAGAAAATTTAAAAGGTTAGGGTAACCACCCCTAACCTTTTGTATTTTTGAAATAAAAAAGACACTAAGAAAGCCTTTGATGATTACGCTGGCTTTTGCATATTGACGATGTACTCTTGTTCCGTGATTTCCACAGCCAAATACCTTGTCTTGTTTTGAGGCCTTGTCCAATAGAACCCCAATGCCTTCAATGACTGACCTACATCGCGTAATAGCAATTCACTCGACGAGATCTGTGACTTATGGAGAATTGTATCACGTATATCCGATGCAGAGTACCAACTGCCGGTTTCGCCATCGAGGGGCTTGCGGAAGAAGCGTAGGATGCTCTCTTCGCACTGGTTGGGTTCGGCGAAGTCCTTGTTGTTGTCGGAGATCTCCTCGACCTCTTCCTTGGTCAGCGAGGGACGATAGTCGGGCTGCTGGATGAGGTAGAGGGCTTCGGCGTATGCTTCGTCATAGCGGATGGGATGCTCGTCGAAGTTGATGGTCGATTTGACTTCGATGGAGATGTATCGGCGGTCGCCCGAGAGGTCGGAGAGATATTCCTTCTCATTGCCTGTAGCTACGATGGATGCTCGACGGACGCGATTCTTGGCGCTGCGGTCGTAGGCTCGGCGTATCTGCGTGCTGCCTGCGCTGACGAAGGCCTTCATCTGGTTGGCCCGTCCATGATGCACGAATTCGTCGAAGAGTATCAGCACATTGCTCGACAGGGCGAGGTTGAGGTCCTTGTCCTTGAGGTCGTCGTTGGGCAGCACGGTGCGAAAGAACTCCTTCAGCTGCGGTGGCAAGAGATGCTTGCAGAAGTGTGACTTGCCGGCATTCTGCTTGCCTACCAATACGAGCATGAGCTGATTGTCCTCGTTTCGGCCTGCCATGAGTGCCACCATGTTGAGGAAGAACTTGCGGCCATATTTCAGAAGGAAAGGCTGCTTGTCCTTGTCTTCGGGCACCAGATGATTGAACAGGTCATCGATGGCACTGTCGCCCTGATGGCTTGCCGGGTCGTAGGCGGGCAGGCTGTTGAGATAGTCCATGATGGGGTTGTAGGGCGCCGAGATGTCCTTCGACCTGATCATCGACTCGAAGTCTGTCTTGTTGACTCGGATGGATGCGCTCTTGATGCGCGTGTAGAGGGTGTTGAACTCGCGATCGTCGAGCTCGAACCATTGTGTGCCATCGCCGTCCTTGGGAAGGTATTCGACCTGTTCGTTGATGACATTGTAGCGATAGTCGGCTATCTCTTCGAGTTTCTGCATGGCCTGGATGAAGGGCGTCTCCTCGTCGTTGTCCTTGATTTTTCGTGGACGTCCGCGTTTCCGCTTCTCCTGTTTCTTGATGGCAGACAGCTGCTTGGAGTTGATGTCCTCGGGATAACGTCCCGGAGGCATCGAGACGTCGATGTCGTAGTCCTTGGCTATCTGCATGAAGGTGCCGATGCCCATCTTCCGCTGGGTGTGGTTAAGGCACCAGTCGAACTTTTCGTTGACTTCGGAGGGATTGTATCGCGGATAGAACCTGCTGACACGATGGGCAAAGGGGCGTCCTTCTTCTCCCAACGCTGTGGCGAGCGACAGGATGATGTTGACCCAATCCTGTTCGTGGACCGTGATATCGGTTTCGTCGGCTTCGATGCGGGAGACGACGAGCTCTATATGTTCGCGGACTGTCATGGGTACTGCGTAATTAATCTTTTCGCACAAGGCTTGGTAATTTGGAGATTGCATGTTATTGTTTAGGGAGTAAAAGGGGAGTAAAAAGGGAGTAAAAGGGGAGTAAAAGGGACGATACCTTCGTTTTATCGAGATATTAAGGGATATTGGGGAGATTTAGGGATATTAAGGGACGATACCTTTGCCTGTAGAGATTGGGACCCAAAACACATTTGTCCCTTAGAATCCCTTAGAATCCCTTAGCATCCCTTAAAATCCCTTAGATTTAAATCTGGATTGATGTAGCAATCGGGGTCGTAAGGGAGGAAACACAGGCGGCAGATGTCCTTGCCGCTCTCGTCGGCTATGATGCCGTAATTGATGTGCAGATAGTCGGCGATGATGCGGAAATAATGACCATGCTCCTCGGGCCTGACGTCGCCCAGGTACACAATCCACTTGAGTCCGTTCCCGCTGGGACTGACGAAAAGCAGTTCGGTCTCGAAATAGGGATCGTTCAGCAGCAGTTGACGGATGTCGTGCAACCGCTTCTGACTGGAAATGTTGTCGATGTCGATGACGATCAGTTGGTTGTAGAGGAAGAGCGAGTGGACATTGCGATACTTGAAGACTCCTGCGGGGGTGAAGGCCCGGAAGTTCAATACCTTGAACCTCCTGGCTTCTTTCTCATCGGTGATCTGACGGAGTTCGAGTGTGGCTTCCTTGGCTGTTCCTCCCTTGATATAACGGTAGATCTCGTACGGAGCACGAGCGTCATAGAAGGGTTTGACCTGAGGTACTGCCATCCCCTGCTTGTTGATGTAACCGCAGCCAAAGAAGGAGAACTGCGGTTTATAAAGTCGACTGACATCTGCTTTTGACGTATCCATTGCAAGCTAGATTTAATGTTGCCGCAAAGATACAAAGAAATAATGATATCTCCAAATTTTTTCGGAGAAAATTTGTGTTTTTCGGTTAATTTGTATAGATTATTACTCCTATTTGTTAACCTATTCCTATTTTTTGGGCACAATAACCCTATTTTTGATTAAGAAATTACGACATGACATTGAGGTCGGCCTTGACCTTGTCGCTGGCATCGTAGAGCAACTGCCTGGCCTTTTCGGAGTCGATGAGGTGGAGAGCAAGGGCGTTGAGAACCGACCAGCTGAACGTGTCGTAGAGCGGGGATTCGATGTAGAGGCTCATCTCGACTGCGTTCTTGAACGAGGGCGACTGGTTCTTCATTATATTATAAGAGGTGTATTTCGAGGTTGAGATGATGCCGAGCGACTCGCTCTTCTTCATGAGCGCATCGATGCTGATGCCATACTTCATCTGCAGGGGACGGTAGAGCATGATGATCGATTCCGAGAAGTGCTTCCTGACATAGTCGCGGAAGGGCTTTTCGGGCATGAGCATCTCGTTGGCGAATTCGTTGCAGAGGCTCTCCTGCTCCTTGGGTGCGACACCGTCGAGCGACATGACCTGGTGACCGAGCTCGTGGAAAGTGGTGAGACGGCGGCGCTCGACGTACTGGGTGTTGTTGTTGACGGCGATGAAGACGTCGTTCGAGTTGGCCACAGTGCCGCTCAGGCCATCGAAATTCCTGTCGGCATCGACGAGCAGCACCATGATGCCATGCTCTTCGAGTTCGGACTTCACGTCGTAGATGGGATCGTATGCATCCAGTCCCCACTCCCTGCGCAGCATGGTTGCCCTCTGGCGCGCCTCCTGACGCGTGCGGACCGGCATCTTCGCGAGTGGGCATGGCAGACCCATGGCGCCTGCCTCCTGCATGATGTGACGGACGTGGAGACAGCGCTCCACCTTGTCGAGCACCTTGGCTTCGAGCGCCTTGCTCTCGCTCTTAGTCATGGAACTCTTCTTGCGGAAGTTGATCTGGCACTTCTCGATGTCGTCGTTCATGGAACGGGAGAAATAGGTGACATCGACATTGAGGGCCTTTGCCAGGGCTTCGAGGACCTTTTCGGTAGGCATCATCTTGCCGCTCTCGTATTTCGAGATGGCGGGCTTCGAGACGATGTTGCCCATCAGTGCGCACAGGCCGTCGAGCGTGAGTCGCTGCATGACCCGCGCCTTCTTCAATCGCTGCGAGAAGATCTGAATGTCCATGATGTTTTCGTTTATTGTCGTGAGCAATCTTGATTGCTCGGTGCAAAGTTAACGAATTTCGCAAAAACCATCGTCAAGATTAACCAAAATATGCATAGTTTTTAAGGTATTTTAATCTATTATTCATTTGATTATCACATCGAGTTTGCATTTATCGCATACAGCACTCTGTCGGCCGACACGATGCTTGCGCGATTTGCGGAAGTACTCCGACGGCCGACACGATGCTTGCGCGATTTGCGGAAGTACTCTGACGGCCGACAGAGTGCTTGCGCATTTGGATAGAGTACTCTGTCGCGCGACAGAGTATTTGCT
>JAZQBS010000064.1:0-17633 GCA_045545875.1 Bacteroidales bacterium | reverse complement strand
CAGCCATTGCCCCGAGCGAAGCACAAAGGCACATCAGAATGAAAGATAAAGCAGGTCTAAGCATTGTCGTAATTTTTTATTTGTTGTTTTTCCCCATCAGATACGGCTTGAAGAACTTGCCCTGTGTCGAAAGCGTGAAGTCCCAGTCGTCGATGAGCGTCGGTGCCCAGTGTGGATCGAAGCACCATACCGTGAACGAGATGCCACGTGCATCAAGGAACGAAGTGATGGCCGGGCCATACTCGTCGGTCGAGATCACGGGGATGTGCGCTCCGTGATCATCGGCATGGCAGTATCCGAGCTCGGTGCAGACCACCGGATACGTCTCGGCCACGTAGCCGTAGTCGCGATGCCAGTTCTCCTCCCAGTTGCTCTCACGCTTCATCGGGTAGGGGTGTGCCACGTAGGCAACGTTCGGACGTCGTATCGGCTCGGCAGCAACAGGGGTGAGGTCGTAGGCCCAGTTGAAGCCCGCGCAGAGGCACACTGCATTGGGCTGGATCACACGTATCGAGTCGATGATCTGCTCCTGCAGCTCACGCCATTGGCTCCACGTGGTCTCTCCCAGGCCGGGCTGCTGGCAGGTAGGCTCGTTGAAGATCTCGTAGAGGGCCACTGTCGGCTCGTCCTTGTAGCGGCGTGCCACCGTCTGCCAGAAGCGGATGGTCTCGTCAAAGGTCGTGTTGTACATCTCGTTCTGGAACTTCTCTTCACGGAGGTTGCCGATCGAATGCCAGTCGATGATGACGTACAATTCGCGCTCCCTTGCCCATTCGACGCCCTGGTCATAGAGTTCGAAGGCACGTTCCCAGCCCATCTCGTTGAGCCATGAAGGATGGATGGCAAAGCGGACGATGTTGGCGCCCCAATGGGCCATCTCGTCGAAGTAGCGCTCGTTCCACATGCTGTCGTTGTAGAGTTTGATGGGGTCCGAGCAGCACAATCCTCGAAAGACGATCGAGTCGCCCTCCGCATTCACAAAGTGGTTGCCGCTGACGCTGATACGGCTCATCGACGGAGCCTGGTCATCAGCCTGCTTGGGAGCGCATGCAGCAACAAGCATCGCCGCAGCTACGAAAAGGAGATGATTGATTTTCATAAATGGATGGTATTAATTGTTTCGCGATTCATTATCCTCAAGTATCGATGATGAAATCTGCGCCAAATATCCCTATTTTCCCCCACATGTTCAAGTTTTTACCCGTTTTTCATCATTATTCCCCATCATTTTCTCTCCAAACTCCAAAACAACCGATTGCACCAAGTCATTATTCCCGATAATTTGTCAAAAAATTTGGATAGTAACAAATAATATCCTATCTTTGCAACAAAAATCAAAGCTATGAGAAAACTATTTCCCCTTCTATTCATGCTTCTTTTCAGCATGACAGTAATGGCACAGGACAATGTAAATCTTTGTCCCGACGACAAGCATCCACATGCCATCTTCTCATGGGGACTGTATGGTGACCCTTCACGAAATAACGGTTATCGTCAGCTTGGTGAAGACATTGCAGGTTCCGAGTACGATGTTGCCCGCTATCGCTGGGGCAGCCCTTGGCAGATGCCGGCTTATTCACAATTCATCGAATTGTTGAATTTCTGCACAATGACATCGACGACCCACAAGGGAGTCAAAGGCACCCTGCTCACAGGTCCTAACGGCAATTCGATCTTCCTTCCCTTCGCCGGCTATCGTTGGGATGTCAACCTCATGGGCGTCCGGGAGTTCGGTTGCTATTGGACATCGACGCTCCGTGTCTATGGCGAAGGTCGTGCTTGCGCCATCGACTTCTATCCCGACCGGTGGGAATTGGGCGACGGCATCCGCAACAATGCTCTCACTGTGCGCCCCGTCCGCCCATAAGCGCCCTACTTTTTATTATGTTCTTACATTTTTTTCTCATATATTTGCCGCACAATATAACCACATAAAACTATAATTCATGAATACTACGACAATTCTTCGCCAGGCAGAAAACCTGGCGTCTGACGAGGAGAAGTTGATGCTATTGGGCGATTTCATTGGAGAAAATTTGGACAGTCTGGAGGCAATGGATTTGATCCGGTTGCTTTCTCCCTTGGTGGATATCACCAGGCGGATTTATGAACAGAATCCTGTTCAGGAGACTATTTCCGACTATGTGACAGCTTTGATTAAACTGGCTGAGAACTATATCCGTGATGAGCGGAGTTGGTTGGCGATGCCTCTGCTGGCGAAGGCTGAAGAGCTCCTCGACGACCAGCCGGATACGGAAGAGAATGCCCAGTGGAAGTGTCACTCTTATTACGACATAGGCGAATGCTACTCGATGAATACGCGTCGCCTGATGGCGAAGAAAGCCTTTCAGAAGGCGCTCCAGCATGCCACGACTGAGGATGACAAGGAAAACTGTGAGTACAATCTTAACCGGCTGGAGAATCCCTCACTCAAATACGACCCTGTCGAGGACAGCGATGCTTATCTGTCGGTGATCGACGAAGTGGAGCGTAGACTCTATGAACAACTGAAGGGTGAGCCACGCTACATGGGCTTCTGTTTCCGCTATTGGTCTGCCAAACGTGATCTGTTGGCAGAATATGGCATAGAATGGCGTTCGCCAGGTATTATGAACCCAAGAGTAATATTTGACTAAACGATACGACGATGTCTTCAGTATGCTACATCAACATCTATGAGATTCCCCACGACCGTGGTGTCAATATGGGCAGGAGTCTCATGCAGCAGTACGAAATTCCTGAAGAGGAACTTGTCGTTGGACAGGAACTGCCTCATTGGAATCATCGTAAAGGGGATAATCCTGTCGTGACATTCTACGACGGGCGACAACTCGGCTTGAAGTTCAGAGGCCTGGAGTTCACTGTCAAGACGGGAGAGGAGGTGCTACTGAGTGAGGGAATACGATCAGATCCGGAATCTGCCATGTGGGGGATTCAATCCGAGATTCAGCATTGTGTCAAGTTGGCAAGGCACCATGGTATTGATATGAAACTGACTCCATCCGACGTTCCACCGCATCCGGGCAGCAGCTATTTCTGGGATGCCCCACAGTTGCCGTCAGAGGATATGTATCCCTTCACAACCGATGAAGACGGCAATAGGTATCCCATGCAGTTCATTTGTCAGATCAACTGCGCGAATCTTCCCGATAATGACTGGTTGCCCAAGCGGGGGATGCTCTGGTTCTTCGGCGAGATAGACTACTTTCTCGGCTATGACGTGAAGCAGCCCTATGGACTGGGAAAATGGCCCGAATATGCTGTCAAGGTCATCTATGCCGATGTGCCCACCGACGAATTGAAACGCATAAATCCTTTCCAGGAGGACGACATGATACCGCCTCATGTCATCACCTTCTCCGAAGGTCCGGTGCGTGGCGATGGTTTCCGACTTTTAGGCAAGCCCTACGAGGAAGATGTGGACAACGAGTTCGGAACGGGGTGGGTACAGCTGTTGCAGTTGGATACTGATGCCAACGACTATTTCGACCTTCGTTTCTACGACATGGGGCTGCTCTATCTGATGATCAATGTCGATCAATTGCAGGAGGGCATATTCTCCCGCATACGCCCCTATATGACATCCTTATAAATAAGCTTAAGCGGAAACAATATTCCTATGCAGAACGGGAAGAACATCAAGGTGTTCCTGAGCAGTACCTTCAAGGACATGGACGCAGAGCGCGATCTGATCATGAACCGTGTAGCGCCAACGCTTCAGCAGTTGCTGGCGCCACAGGGCATCACTCTGCAGTTCATCGACCTACGCTGGGGGGTAAATACCCAGGACGCTGATGAGAACGAACGGGAGAATATCGTGCTTCGTGAGTGTATCTCCGAAATTCGCCTGTCTCGTCCTTTCTTCATCGGTCTGCTGGGTGACCGTTATGGCTGGATACCATCCGTCGAAAGTTGGCAGGTGATGCTCGATGAGATGACCGACGAGGAGAGAATGTACATCCGTAAGGAATCCAGGGAGCAGAAGAGTGTTACAGAGCTTGAGATGCTCTTCGGTGCCCTGATGGATACCAGCTCTTTGCGCCGCAGTCTGTTCTGTTTCCGTAATCCGGCTGTCTATGAGCAGATGGACGATGTCGCTCGCCTTAGGTTCTGCAACCTGAATGATGAGGCCGACCGCAAGCTTGCATCATTGAAGCAGAAGATTGTCGATGGTTGTCAAAATGCCCGTTGCAGCAACAATATCTATGAGTACAATTGCAGTTGGGATGGTCAGTCGCTGACCAGTCTCGATGACCTGGGCACGTTCCTCTGCAAGACCCTGCATGCTCAGATTATGTTGCATGAGAGTAGTAATGCGGTGGAGAATCCTGTCAATGAGTTCCAGCAGATGGCCGATGCCGACCTCATGAAGATTGCAAAGGAAGGTGAGCACTATGTCTATTGTAATTCGCGCAAGCGTCTTTTGAACGAGATCGCGAAAGGATATGATGACGACCTGAAACCCCGACTGGTCTATGCCCACTATGGCTATGGAAAAACAGCTTTCCTCTGTGAAACATACCGACGCTTTGAGGAGGTCGATGGTCTGTTGGTATTCATCCACTTTACCCGTTATGGCGACACCCCCGGCATGGCGCTGAAGAAATGGCTTGCCGATCCCCGAATCCATCCACGGCGCCGCTACAGCCTTGACGAGGATGTGGACTTCGGCGAACTGGCCGAGGAGTTCTATCATGCTACCAAGGACCTCGATATGCCTCCACTCCTTCTTATCGACGATCTTCATCTGATGCAGGATGTCTATGAGTTCATGTTTGGAGGACTGCAGAACTTCTGTATGCTGATTGCCACTACGGAAAGCGAGAAGATGAAGCTTTTCTCCGAATGGGATGTCGAGAAGGTTCTCTTGCCTCCTGTCAATGCCAATGAGGGTGGGCAGATTGTGCAGGAATTGATGAAGGCGAAAGGCAAGAGCCTTCCGCAGAGTGTCCTCAATCATCTGATGGATGCCCGCTCCGAGCATGACGAACTATGTTGCGGCTGCCCTTTATGGGATGTGCTGATGGTACGCAAACTGACGAGTTTGACTGCCTATGATTATGAGCAGATCCGAATGCGTGGCGACGGAGATGCTGCCATCGAGAATTACCTGACGGAGATCACCGACGAGATGGGTAAGCTTGCACCTTGTCCTGAACAGCTTTTCGTCGTATTTCTCCACGACGCTGCCCGTTTCATGAATTTCGGTTTCCTATGGACTTCCATTCGTCTGTTGGCTGCGTCAACTTTCGGTTTGCGTGAACAGGATTTCCAGGCATTTGCCGGAGATTATTGGAACCAGTTGGAGTTCTCTTCATTTAAACGATGGTTGGGCGACCTGTTGACGATTGATTCAAGGACAGGCGTCATCGACTTTTCCTATCAGAGCTATCGACAGATTGTGAAGTATGTTCGCCATGAGGATGACGAGCCGTTCGCTAACTTCTACGAGAATGTCACGGCCAGAATGGGCAATCTGCTTTATGAGAATCCCAATGATGAGTTCGCTGCCCGTGAGATGGGAGCCATTGCCATCAACAATCCTGCCCAGGAGGTGCTGAAGGCAGTTCTTTCCAGCACATCCTCTCTCGTTTGGCCCCATCTGGTGAATGCCGCCATCGCTCTTTCCGATCACGGCAACGACTTCGTCCAGTGGTTTAGGAAAGTCCTGGATATTGGGAATGACAATGCGGTTGTGCTTGCCAGGGATATTGCAATATTCCTCAGCTATACAGGCGATAAGAAGACAGCTGCCGAGATAGTGGGCATCTTCAATACGGAAACTGCCGAGCAGATCAGGAAAGGTGAGGCCTATGTTTACCAACCCCATAGCTGGGTGAACAGCAAATACAATATGTCCTTGCTGTTGCTCCAGGGCTCTGGCCTTATGTTTGAGGCTGGTGATGACTTCATGGGACGTCTGATGCTCAGTATGGCCGATGAGGGTTCGGCAGTCCTGAATGCGGCCATTCCCGACCATGATGACTATCAGCAATTGCAGCTGTTTGTCGATGATGCAAGGTCTTATCATGAAGGGAATGCTGTCGAAATTGATGATTTCGATTACGATGAATATGGTGCCGACGACTTGATCTCGTTGGCTGTATATCTCCTTTATCTGCGTCGTTCACCCGAAAAGGCCGAACAGGCCTTGGAAGCATATAATCGTAGGAAAGGAGAGGTGGTGCCGTTCAGTTACCAGGAAATTCAGGCCAACATGTTGCATTGTATCCTTGTGATGCGACGTGGCAATTATAATCCTCTTGCCGATTATTATATGCTTCTGGCACCTCAGATGCAGCATCTTCCTGACGAAGAGGCTGTATTTGCGGCTTCCATGTTCTCGATGTTGTGGAACGTCGTTTGCCGTAACAACTTAGGTCGTGCCGATATGCCAAGGCAGGTGGCTGAGGCTCTCCATACTTTCCGTAGAATACTGGATATTAATCGGAATGGTAATGTTGCATCCGAATTGTACCTCCAGCTCAGTTTCTACAACCTGTGCAGTGCCAGCGAATTGTGCAACGAGTCGTACCTCTATCATGGCGATCACAAGGCGGCCGAGAACCTGATATCGATGTTGCGCGATGCCATCAATGATATGAAGCATGCTCATAACAATACGGCTATCACCACTACGGCCTATTCGTTGGCCTATTCGGTTATCAGCAAGTACTATGAGCAGTATGGCGACTACAATAGCGCGTTCTACTATCAGAAGCAGCAGGAGTATGCCGTCTTCAACAACTTCCAGCGTTTCCGTGAAGGCAATCCCGAGGTTGTCCGTCGTTATGCAGCGGCACTCGATGGTACGGGCCGGCTGTTGTTCCAGTTCTTCCACGAATACGACCAGGCCCAGCAAAGTGCCACGCAGGCTATCATGCTCTTCGAAGAGCTATTTGACGACAACCCCACCTCCCTGCATGCCGACGATTTGTTGGTGGCAGCCTATTATCAAATGATGCGGCTGAAGGTGAGCGGCAGGATCGACGAGGCTGTAGCACTTGGACAGCAGATTTTGGAAAAGGTCGGTCAGAAGCCCGAATCTGAGCCCAATCTGATGAATAAGGCATTGATCTTCGACGAGTTGGGCGAGATGTTCGACAAGCAGGGAAACACCGGCGATGCACTGGCAAGCCTGCAGACGGCATCGGTCATCCTGTCAATGGAGCTTGAGGCTGATCCTGACAACGACGACAAGATGCGCAGTTTTGTGATCAATAAGGTTCATCAGGCTCGTGTGTCAGCTTTGAGCGCAGGTGATGGCGCGAATGCGCTTCTTTTCCTGCAATACGCGGGTGAGGTGGTCGGGAAGATGACAACCATGATGCCCGACTCGCTCAAGGTGCGCAACGTAGCCCTCCACTATTATGCTGCTCATGCGCAGGTGGATATGGTGAACAATGATATGGATGCTGCTGCCGACTATCGCGAGAAGATAGTCTCGATACTCAACGAATCCGTTTTCGTGAAAGGTCGTGTCGAGGATTTCCAACTCCTGATCGATTTCTTGCGCATGCTTTGTCAGACGGCCGTTGACTATGGTCATCTTGAGATGGCAGAAATCTGTGTGGGATTGGAATATCTTTTGAAACAGAGGGCTTTGCAGGAACGTATTGTCGATCTCGAACGGGTTGACATGGCTTCTACAATGCAATTGCTCCAGCAGATTGATGAACTGAAGAATTAATGGCAATAACGAACGCTTATGTGTGTAAATGAAACAGAATTAACGGATAAGGTCAACCTGTTGGACTATGCGCCCGAGAACTTCAAGGACTATCTCCAGTATCTGCGCGATGTGGTCGCCTATAACGAAGGACGGCGACAACAGGAATTGTCCGCCATCAGTGGAATCCTTCGGGGACGGCATTATATCATCACCGGTAACGAGGGCGTAGGAAAGGAGGAGGCTGCACGTGCCATCTATGCTGAACTGAAGAAACTGGGTGTGGTCAGAAGCTTTGCGAAGCGGGATGCCGTCACGCTCTTCGATTCGACCGATGGATTTGCCAGTAACATCGCCCAGCTGATCGATGGCAACAGGAATACCCTCATCTATATACAGAATGCCGACACCTTTGGAAGAAAGGGCACCGTAGGCTCGACCACGGGTATTGAAGCTATCTGCAATAATACGGAAAGTTTGGACAATTGTGTCATCATACTTTCAGGTACCCGCAATAAGTTGCTCGAGGTGGTCAACAGCAGCCCGAAGGCTCATGAGGTCTTCACCAATATCTTCCATTTCGACGACCTGCATGAGGACGCGCTCTACAAATACGCCCTGCAGGGCTTGAGGATTCGCGAGTGTGTGCTCACCTCCGAGGCAAGCGACAGTCTCTATGAATATATGAGGTATGTCTATTCGATGCGCGGCAACCGCTTCACCAATACAAGCTACATCGACAAGGTCATCGAGAACCAGATCCTGCCACACATGATCAGACGTGTGGTGGGAGAGGGGGTCAGCCCGCAGAGTTTCAGTCAGATGGTGATTGAGGCAGCCGACATCCCCGAAGTGGAGATTCCTGACCCTACCGACGCCATTGCCAAGCTCAATGCCTTGGTGGGCCTCGACGATGTGAAGAGGCGCATTCTCGCCCATACCTCGCTCGTGAGGCTGAACAAGCTGCGTGCCGATAGGGGGCTTTACAACAGGATGCCGCCCATGCACATGGTGTTTACGGGTAATCCCGGAACGGGTAAGACCACAATTGCCAAGTATCTTGGCGAGATATATCATGGCATTGGTGTCCTCTCGAAAGGTCATGTTGTGGTCACCGAACGCTCCAAGCTGGTAGGTCGTTTCATCGGTGATGCTGAGCAGAATACGCTCGATGCCCTTCAGCGGGCTTCAGGCGGCATCTTGTTCATCGACGAGGCTTATTCGCTTTTTGTCAAGGCCGACGACACCAAGGACTATGGCTTGCGTGTTATCGAGGCCCTGCTGTCCTTCCTGGCACAGGAGGAACCCGACCTGATGGTCATCCTGGCTGGATATACCAACGAGATGCACGATATGTTGGAGTGCAACCCAGGGCTGAAGAGCCGCTTCTCCTACGTCTTCGAGTTCCCCGACTATACACCCGATCAGCTCATGGAGATCGGTCATAAGGTGCTGGAGCGTGAACATTATGTGCTGACACCCGAGGCCGGGAAGAAGCTCTCCGATTATGTGATCGATGCCTACAATCACAAGGACGAACACTTCGGCAACGGTCGTTTCATCACCCGTCTGCTCACCTCACAGGTCATTCCTGCCATGGGTAACAGGTTGTCGGCCTTGTCTGCCGATCAGATCAGCAACGAGCAGCTGACACGGATTGAGGCTTGCGACATTCCCGATCTGAGGTTGCACTATCTGAAGCCCGAAGCCATCGACCGGCTGTTGCTCAATGCGTCACTCCAGGAGTTGGACAAGCTCGTGGGCTTGCAGACCGCCAAGAAGGCTCTTCACGATTATGTCACTGTCTTGTGTCTGCAGCACGAGCAAGGTACGCTGCGCCTTCAGCCTGCCAATCTGTGGTGGGAGTTCATTGGCCGTACAGGAACGGGCAAGAGTACCGTAGCCGAGATCCTTTCCAGGATCCTCCAGGGACTGGGCATTCTCAAGCTCGGTCATACGGTCAGTGTCAGTGCCGAGGAGCTGATGGGCAACGACAGCTTCAAGGTGTTGGAGCAGGCCGTAAGGAAAGCCAGCGACGGACTGCTGTTCCTCGATATGGACGCCCCCGAATACAAGAACCAGAACTACGATAATCTGCGCATGTGGATTCTGAACAAGATTACCGAGTACAAGCAGGTGACGGCATTCGTGATGGCCCGTGTCACCAACAGCGACGAATCCATCGCCAAGACGCTGGCAGCCGGCGGTGTCGCCTCTTATCACAATTCGATAGTGTTCGACGATTTCTCCATCGAGGAACTGTCCGATGTCCTGGTATATCTTTTGCATCGTGACTTCAAACTGGATATTTCTGCCGATGCCAGGAAAAGGTTGCATGCATTTGTGCGTAATCTGAAGAACGGCGAATCGAAGAATATGCCCGTCTCTGCACGAACCATGCAGCATCTGTCACAGTCGATAGCAATGATTGCCCAGTTGAGAATCGCATCCGATGGCAGTTCCGACCCTGAGGTCATTGCCGAAGACGTCGACCACTTCGTGTGGAGCCGTCAGGCTTCGGGAAAGATTGGATTCTGAAACATTTAAGGGAAAAATATATGAAACAACTGCTTACAATTTTTGCACTGTTACTGCTATGCATGGCGGGCTATGCAGCAGAAACCTATGTGGTGAATTCACCCAATCTGAACATGAGGGTAGCACCTAATGGCACGGCCGAAAAAATGGGTTCGCTTACGAAGGGTGATGTCATCCAGGTGGATACAATCATCAACGGATGGGCCTCCTGCACGAATGAGGCTGGCGAGACATTCTATGTGGCTTCAAGATATTTGGAGAAAGGGAAATCACTGGCATCGGGTGATGAAGGTGTAAAACCCGCGACCGACGAGAAGGATCCCGCTGTGGTCATTCAGAAACAGGTCCTCGAAGCATTGTCTTCCGTGGGCATCCATATCGAGCAAAGCAAATCGACCCGCTATTTCGAGTATATGCTTCTCCTGCCGCTTATCGTATTATTGGTTTGTTGGATATTATCCAAGATTCTGGGCAGCTTCTTTTTGGGGAAATATATCCCATTGATGGGATTGGCCATTTTGGGCTATTACGAGCTGAAGTGTATGCTGTGCTATAGTGGCAGTCCTGGATTCTTCGTTCACGATGAGTTGTTCTCAATCGCGTTCTGGCTGGTCATGCTGTCCATCCTGTTTTTTGTCCAATCCATCTTTTTTGGATTAGCGGGAGAGGATGAAGCGCGCTCGGCGGCAAAGCATATCGGTACTGTTACCGTATTTGGCTGTGGAATCCTTTATCTGCTCACCTTTTTGTTCCTCTCTTTCCTCCAGCCGTGGATAATTCTGCTTTTCTTCGTCGGATTGGCATTACATCTTATCGCGATGTTTATCGATGGCGATAAGGGTGTGTTGGGACTGATCGGCTTTGCGATTTATGCCCCCCTCTATGTGGTGAGTGCATTGGCCACCTTCCTGTTCTTGGTGATGTTCGTTGGCCATATGATCTATCTGATGGGATGGATTGGTAGCGTTATTTTCATTCTTCTTCTCCTTGCTATGCTTGGTGGTGGAGGTGGACCAAAGATCATAGGGTTTATCATTAAGGAATGAAAAATCGTATAGGACATGGCAACAACGAGGCGAAAGACGAAGCTGCATAATTGGCGGCTGAAGTTCGACCGGATATTCTCTGAGAGTGTCTGGCAACAGATTTTGGTCCTGATCGTTATCTTCTTGGTGGCATTGGTCATCGGATGGATTGTGTGCTCGCAACTCACTTTTGGCGAGGATGCACAGAAACTGACGTTCTGGGAGTGGGCGTTGTATATCCTGATCGATGGCAATGCGCTCAACACCCTCTATATGGATGACTTTCCCGAAGGCGGACGACGTTGGGTGATGCTGTTTGTCACACTCGGTTCTCTCTTGGGCATCATCCTCTTTGGCGGCATGCTCATCTCCATCTTCACCAATATGCTCGAGCGTCGTATCGAGAATTACCGGTCGGGTAAGAAGACCTATCTGGTCTCTGGTCATACGGTGGTTCTTGGCTATGATGAGATCGTCCCGTCGATTATCAGGCAGGTTTGTGAAGGCAATCAGCAGATGTATGTGCTGCTCCAGAGTTCATTGCCCAGCGAGGAACTTCGGGAGAAGTTGCGGGTGTCGATAGCCCAGGAATTCGAAGAGCGTATCATCATCCGTAATGGGCACCGTACCTCTCTGCAGGACTTGCAGGAACTGCGTCTGGCCCAAGCCTGCAGCATCTATGTGGTGGGTGACCGCACAGCCGGGAATCACGATGCCATGAACATCGAGTGTCTTGACAAGATAGCGGAATTGTTGAAGCAGGCTGGCAGTGAACATCCCGACACCGTCACCGCCGTCTTCGAGGATGCCGAAACTTATGCAGCCATGCAGGTGACCGACCTGTTTGACAACTTGCGACAAGTCGGTGTAGAGTTTGTTCCGTTCAACTTCTATGTCGATTGGGCCAAGCAGATGTTCGTCGATTGTAACTATACCGATAATGGGGTAACCCACAATTATCCTCATTTGGATCGTGACGGCATTACGCCCGACGATCATCGTCATGTGCATCTTGTTGTCGTCGGAGCTTCCACCTTTGGCATGACGTTGGCTGTCGAAGCCGCCAAGATGTTGCACTTCCCCAATTTCGACGGTAAGAACCATAAGACCGAAATCACCTTTATCGACCTGAATGCCGATCAGGAGAGGTTCCTATTCCTGAGTCGTTACCGTCATTTCTTCGAAGTTGAGTCCTATCGCTATGAAGGCGAGTTGATACCCGCCACTAAGTTCAGCGGTGATGATGCCGACTTCCTCGATGTAGAGTTCGGTTTTGTCAAAGGTGATATCTATTCGCCCGAGATTCAGAAGTTGATCACCCAATGGGCTACCGACGGCGATCAGTTGCTGTCCATTGTGTTAGCCATGACCGATGCTCGTCTGAATATGTCGGCAGCCATGAGTCTTCCTGACGAGGTCTATGAGTCATGTGTGCCGGTCTTCGTTCGTCAGAACACGTCCAGCACGTTCCTCTCAAAACTTCAGGCCACGTCGGCAGCCCATCAATATGAGAAGAAGACGATTGGTCCCGATGGTCAGGTCGTTTCTTCACAACCTGTCAGTCGTTATGCCAATATCTATCCTTTCGGTATGACCGATATTGTCTTCGATGTTCAGAAACGCACTCGACAGATGGGCGAATGTATCAACTATTTGTATCACCTCTATTTCAACACGACAAAGGTTTCTGACGATGGTCTGGAGGGGATGATGAAGTACGATCGTCAACAGGTGCTTCAGGAAGCTCATGCGTTGTGGAAGACGTGTAAGGAGTCCGATCAATGGTCAAGCCTTTATGGGGCCTATAACATTCCTTTCAGGGTACGGACCTTTGAAGCGATGGGCATCAACGACCTGATGCATCTCGATGCTGACCTTGTCGAGCGTATGGGCATTGTCGAACACAATCGCTGGACGGTCGAGAAACTCCTGATGGGATTCCGTAAGCCCTTGCCGAATGAGGACTCCTACAACCTGAAGGCAGATGCCAGCACCGTCAAGGACTTCAAGAAGAACAACAATAAGCATCATTTCATCCACAGCGATATCCGCCCCTTCAACCAGTTGGATAGCATTCAGGAGATCGACAAGGAGATTGTCCGTTTCATCCCCTGGTTCCTGAAGATGACCGATGTCTAACTTGCTTTTATTGTTTTTGTGGGTGAAAGAGGGGAAAATGAGAAAAATAAGCCATAATCAGCACCTTTTTATGAAGAAAAATTGGAGTTTTTTTGAAAAAGTACTATCTTTGCCGAAAACGAGCAACAACATCGTACATGAAAATGTATGATTCCTCTCGAAAGTCGTACATAAAAATGTATCTATCCGCCCAAAAGTCGTACATAAAAATGTAATCAGAATGGAAAGAGACCTTTATAAGACATTGAGTTATTCGTTTGTGTGCAGATGCAAGGCACCGATATTCCACTCTACTATCATACTGTCGAAGCATCGCGCATCGAGATAGACTTTGTTGCTCAGATAGCCACCGAAGTATATCCAATTGAAGTGAAGGCAGAAGAGAATGTGCAGTCCAAATCAATGAAGACATTCATCAGCAAACATCCCGAACTTCGTGCCATCCGCTTGTCGATGAAGCCCCGCATCAGTCAGGATTGGCTTGAGTGCATTCCCCTTTATGCCTTCCGAGAGGAATTCATCAGGATGAAATAACCCTTATCTAATAGACTATGTCCGAAATACAAATACTTCCAGCAGAGTTCAAGGAAGAACTGAAGCTGCATTACGCCCAGGCCATCAAGGCAGGGTATCCATCAAGTGCCGGAGACCACGAGGATGAGTTCTTCGACTTCAACGTCAGTATGGTCAGCGATCCCTTAGCCACATTCTACGGTCGTGTGGATACTGACCAGATGATCGAAGAGGGCATCCATCCAGGCGACATCGCCGTCATCAACAAGGCAGAGGAACCGAAGCATGGAGATCTCATCGTCACTTTCGTCAACAACGAGTTCGTCATCCGATTCCTCGATCTGAGCCATCTGGAGGACCACTACATCCTGCTCCATCCCTCCAATCGCCGCTACAGCGCCATCCGTATCAACGACATCGAGAACTTTGAGGTTTGGGGTGTAGTGGTTCTGACGATTAAGAAGTGGAGATAAGACCCCCTCATTCCCCCTTAAAGGGGGATGACCTGTTCGAACAAAGGTCTTAATGAAAAGCATATAGATATAATTTGGATGAAAAATTTTGTCATGAAAACTTGAAAGTTTCGAAAAAGTTCCATACCTTTGCAGCGCATATTCTCCTATTTGGGACATATGTCAACAATTACACTAGCAATCTATCCTCTTAATTACACCTTCAATTGTTCATTATGAGACATTTGTCCATCGCAATCTCACTATTCCTCCTGCTGGCAGGCAATGCTGTGATGGCACAGGAAATCGCCGTCGATGCCGCCAAGAGCAACGTCCTCCAGTTCCTTTCCAGCAAGACCTCGGGCACCAGGCATGCCAAAGGTCAACCCGCGTCCACCGACCTCCAGCTCGCCTACACCTCGAAGAGCGAAGCCAAGACCTGCTTCTATGTCTTCAACATCGGTGATGACGAAGGTTTCGTCATCGCAGGTGGCGACGAGGCAGCCCTCGTGATCCTCGGCTATTGCGACCATGGCTCCTTCGACTACGACACCGCGCCCGACAACTTCCGTTGGTGGCTCGACCAGTACACCGAGCAGATCGCCCATGCCGAGGCTCCATCCGACGAAGCCCTCGCAGCCACGGCAGCACATCGTGCTAAAGCAGCTGCAACACGTGCAAACATCGCCCCCCTTGTTCAAACCAAATGGGGCCAGGATTATCCCTACAATAGTGAGATTCCCATCTATGACAGCGATGACAAACGCTATGTCACAGGCTGTGTGGCAACTGCGATGGCACAGGTGATGTACTATCATCGATGCCCTGAAACGACTGGTACAGGAAGTAATGAATATAAAAGTAATAAACATATATTTAGCGCTGATTTCGGCTCTACAACCTATGATTGGGACCATATGCTTGCGTCATATTCGGACGATTATACCGACGAAGAGGCAAAAGCTGTAGGTACTCTCATGTACCATGCGGGTGTCTCGGTTTTTATGGATTATGGAACATCCGCAAGTGGAGCAGCGTCTGAAGATATTGGGCCGGCGTTTGTAAAGTTCTATGGTTTTGACCGATCGGTTCGCAACGAATATCGAATCTATTATTCCGATGAAGATTGGGAAGATTTGGTTTACAACGAGCTCGCTGCCAAGCGTCCCGTCCTGTATTCAGGTTCTTCATCCAAATATGGTGGAGGACATCAGTTCATCTGCGACGGCTACGATAGCGAGAAGGAAATGTTCTGCTTCAACTGGGGTTGGAACGGCTACTGCGACGGCATTTATCCCTTGACAGGAAGAGGGGCACTCAAACCGAATGGTAACGGTATCGGCGGCGCCGGAAATGGGGCAGACTACACTACTGGTCAGATGATTCTTGTGAATGTCATGAAGGACAAGGGTGGGGCTGAGAGTTGCCATTTAGGGCTCCCTCTGAATTTCTTTTCCGATGATCCTATTTACATGATGGTCGGGAACAAGACATACGAGGACAACTATATTTATGACAAGGAAATGGGTGCCGTAAAACTCATGTTGCTTTACGCTGTTACAAATATGAGCTGTATCGCTGGTAATATATCTTTTTTTGCCGATGCACCTAAAACATATTTCGACTTTGGAGTTAAGGTAGTGGAACGTGGTTACGATAATATCGATTATTTGACAGTTAAAACCCGACAGGAGTTGAATAGGGAATCCGGTAGTATCTCTTGGTCAAATATGCGTTTGGATTACGATCTTTCCCAATTTGAATACAATGGCGTTTACGAGTTACATCCCGTTTTTCGCATTACAGGCACTGACGAATGGTTCGAAATAGATGTTCCGGTATCTGAGACGATTCCGACCGTAACCATCACGGGTGCCAAAAACCGTGACTTTGCAGAGGTGAACTTTAGCGTCAATAGCACCGATCTATACGTCGGCGAAACCCTTCAGATTAATCATGATAGTAATTATCAGGGCAAGATTACCTATAGTTCAAGCAATGTGAATGTAGCGACTGTTGACGATCAGGGCGTCATCAAGGGCATTTCGGAAGGTAAGGCGGTGATTACGGTAAAGGGCGAAGCCGATAACGAACGGCTTTATCTCGCCACCGAAAAGACATTCGAAATCAACGTCTCCATTTTCGTCAAGTCCGATGTAACATTTACGCTCAATAAAACAACTGTAGATACCGACGGACAAATCACAATCAAATGGCCATCCGCATACGACGGTGAAGTGTCATTCGTTTCGTCCAACCCCGAAATTGCAACTGTCGACGAAAAAGGAAAAATTACAGGCAAGGTCGAGGGCACCGTTGAAATAACGGCCAAGGCTACCGAAACAGACAATTATAATGCTTGTGAAACAACATTCTCTGTCGAAGTGCTTTATCTGAAGATTTCTTTTGTCGAAGAGCCCTATTTCAATAACGACAACAACGTGTACGAAGACGACATGTCTTTATTCTATAAGATAAAGAGCGAATGCCATGTTACTCGTGATATCGAACTAAAAACAAGGCTAGAGATTGAACATGCCGCATCTTTCCGTTCTGCTACATTTAGTAAAGCTCAACCTGGCTCAATACATAGTGGCAGTATAGACTATTGTTCTGTACTTGAATTCTTGGAGTTTTCGGGAAGTCAACCGAAGGCAAACAAACAATACACTGTAAATCTTTTAATGGGCAACGACCAGCCGATGGAAGAATATCCTACCCTCACCTTCACCTACCGCAACAAGCTGACGGTCGACTACACGGTAGGTTCCGTAGGCTACGGCACGCTCATCCTGCCCTTCTACGCGTCGTTGCCCAAAGGCATGAATGTCTATAGCTGCCCCGAGGTCGATGAGAATGGTGTCCTCACGCTGGTCAAGGAAAGCTACATCAAGCGCAATGTGCCCTATATCGTCGAGGCAACCCCTGGCGACTACACCTTTACAGGTCCCGAAGCCATCGACGACGACAAGCCATCGTTCCAGGAAGGCATCCTGGTCGGCGCAGTGACCAACAACGTCCCGCTCCAGAAGGGCACCGACTACATCCTGCAGGAGCAGAATGGCCGCGTCGCATTCTTCAAATTCTCGGGCACCAAGTCCGAAGTCGAATCCGAGAACGATGCCGACGGCAACCGCTTGGCCAAGCAGTTCCGCGCCTTCCTCCGTCTTGATGGCTCCGGCCATGCTCCCAAGATCAACCTCCCCGGCTTCTCCGGCGACGAAGAAAGTCGGATCGAGCCATGTCGTTCTGTGAGCCAGGAGTTGTCATAGCCCTTTGTCTTCCTAAGACCGCTTG
>JAZQBS010000063.1:0-16580 GCA_045545875.1 Bacteroidales bacterium | reverse complement strand
GTTCAATTATATTTTATGAATAGCAAAAATCGTTCAAGGGGTAAAAAAAATGTTGCATGCAACAATATTTGACTATTACATCATTATTGTTTACATGCAACATTATTGAAAAAATCACAAATTTTCTATTCCCTCAAATCTGTAGGATATTTTCCGAATTGTTTTTTGAAGCAACTAGAGAAGTAACCTGGGGTGCCAAACCCAACCTCGTATGCTATCTCCGAAATGGTCTTTGTGGTGGAAGTTAGCAATGAATATGCTTTTTGGAGTCTCATTTGTCGCAACAACTCGACGGGTGTGAGTCCTGTGATGGCCTTAACTTTTCGATACAACTGAACGCGACTCAATCCCATCTCTTCACCCAAATCCTCCATCTTCAGGTTGGGGTTCGACATGTTCTTGCGAATGGTTTCGTTCAGCTTTTCGGCAAAGATCAAATCGTGTGAACGTGGAGCTGGCAACTGGTCTTCGGGGATGATGAAAAGTTCGTGCAGTTTGCGGTTGCTGGCATCGGTGTAGAAGAGCGTCTGTTCCTCGTTCATCGATTGGCGCATGCGAAGGTTCTTGCGCGATTGCCAGTAGGCATAGGATGCCAGGATGACTGCCAATGCAAGCACTATCATGACAATAAGACTGGCAACAAGCATCTTCTGGTCGGCATCGTGAAGTTTGATCGTATCCTCCAATTTGTCCTGGATAATGATCAGGTCGTGATTCTGCTTCATAAGTTCACGACTGTTGAGATCGACGAGATTGACATTCTCGGGGGTTACCATCATTCCTTGCAGGATGTTTTCACGCTCATAGTCTTTGCCTGTCAGGATATCCAAGGCCAATCGCACAATCTTTTCGCCATGGGTGGGGTAGATGTACGAACCTACCTGATGTCCGAATTGCACGTATTCGATGCCTTCGCCAGGAAGGCCGTCGATACCCAGGATCTTTATCTTTCCTTCTACTTTTTTCTCGACGACAGCCTTATATACTCCCGTGGCCATACCATCATTGTGACAGAACACCAGGTCGGGAAGATTTCCCGACAGTATCTGTTCTTCGGTGATTCGACATGCCTCGTCGGATGTCCAATCGCCTTCGCGACAGACATAACTGACTTCATCGTGAGCAGCCATCACTTGCGCAAAACCATCGTGACGTTCCTGTGCCGGGGAAGTACTCATATTGCCGGTTATCTCCATGATGAAAGGTTTCCTTCCGCTGATGGACATCGATTCGACCACTTGGATGGAATATTCTCCCGATGCACGTCCTGCTTCCTCATTGCTGCCTCCGATAAATGCCGTATAGTCGTCAGTGACAGCTTTGCGGTCGAAGAAGATGACTGGGAGTCCTTTCTTTCGAACTTCTGAAATGGTGGCACTAAGTTGTGATGACTCGTTGGGAGCCACCACAAGAAGGTCGATATCTTCGTTGACAAGACTGTCAATCTGATTGATTTGCAGTTGAGTGCTGTCATGGGCATTGGCAATGATCACCTTTACATTCTTTTCATAAAGGTGTTGCGCTGCCAACATCTCATCGTTCACTTTCTCACGCCATTGTCCAGATCCACATTGTGAAACACCAATCTTGTAGGTCTTCACTTCTGTGCAAGCGGTCGTTAGCGCTATTGCTGCAATGAGTATTAGATAACTGAGAAAGCAATAGATAGGGTTATTCATAGTGATTTGGCTGTTGCCGATAGTAGTTTGGCTGTTGCCGATGGTTGTTTGGCTGTAGCAGATGGTTTTTGGCCGTAGCCGTAATATGAAACAATGGAGCCTATAAAGAATATAGGCTCCATTATGATAAGGGTTTAGCGAAGAATCATCTTCTTGCCATCCTGGAAGTAGATCTGACCCTTGACGGGACTTTCAACCTTACGTCCGAAGAGGTCGTAGATGATGCCTGCGTTGCAGCGTTGCAGCGTTGCAGTTTCGATTCCCGTCTTTCCGTCGGTAGAAACTACGAGGAGGTCATAGACCTGGAACTTGCTTGCGCCACCCGTTTGATTCAGACGAACGTAGTAAGTGCCAGCCTCGTCGTAGTGAACGCGTGTCTTGCAGATATGACGCTGTGTGGTTGCTGCTTTGGCAAGACCAATACTTGTCCAAGTTTCGCCATCGGCAGATACTTCGATTTGGATGTTCGGCTGGTCGGTGCTACCATTGCCACCGTAGATGACAATGTCGAATGGAGCATCAAAAGGAACGGTTGACTCAAGACGTCCCGAATAAGGCTCACCCGAAACCTTGCCGCCGAAGGTCAAAGCACCCTGTGTGGCATTGCCGCCGATACAATCGAGTGCGGTGTCGTAATAACGATTTGCCGAAGCACCTGCGGTATAGGCATATCCGGCAGGGCTAAGGTTGGTTTCGCCAGTGAAGACTTGTCCGTTCGACTTTATGGCCCACTGGGTGTCGGTAGCCGAAGTAGCTACACGCAGATTGTCGGTAGCAGGCTTGTAGATGGTCTTGATGGAGTCGTTGCCATTGATGTCCTTCAAAGGAGTTACGCCATCCTCGTCATAAACGATTTCAGTATGGTCAACTTCATCGCTGTAGAAGTTCCAGGCGCTCTTTCCGAAGTAATAGGCCTGGTTGACTTTCCAGTTTTCGGTCAATACCTCAGCAGCAGGAACACCATCGATGAGGGCATTGTCGAACCAATCAACGGTACCGGCATTGAAGTGAGCGAGGGTATCCTTCACGGCAGGAATTCCACCCACAGGAATATCTTCGACAGTCAAATCCGAAGCAAGGAAGCCATCGGCGTAAGCAAATGCGGTGATAGTGCCAGGCTCGGTGATGACGATAGGCTCGGCATAGAGCGTAGCGCGATCGGCAGCACTTTGTCCATTGAAGCTGTAATAGATCTGTGCTTCGGGTGCAGAGGTGGTTAGGGTGATGGTGGTGAATCCTTCGGCACCTTCGAGGCTAACAACGGGAGCCTGGAGCACAGTCTTGATCTCAACCTCTTGTTCAAGAATAGGCGAATCGTAATAGGCAGGAGCCTTGACGAATGCCTTGAGAATGGCAGGCTGGGTGAAAGTGAGAGGCTCGAAGTAACGTGGGCTATTGGTGTTTGGCTCAGTTCCATCGACGGTGTAGTAAATCTTCGCACCGGCAATGGCAGACTTCAACGTTACGGTGGTTACGCCATCCTCGTAGGTTAAGGTTGCCGTAGGCTTCGTAGCAGTGAGCACATCGCCCTTGGTGTTCTTCAAGAACTTGATGGCGTTTTGGAGAAGGGTATTGCCACTATCGTGCAGACCGTATTCAAGGATATAATCTTCGATGAAAGGAATCATCAGAAGGGCATTCTTCTTGCCGTGCGCGTAGATTGCTGGGTGCCCTTCAACGGTAGCAAAGACTTCATCATTGGCAAAATCTTCGGTCAAATCACCGCCTAAAATCGCTCCTTTTTCAGCGACAGAAGAATCGAACATCGGCAATATGAAACCCGTTTCTGTCTCTTCGAATTGAACGTCCTTGAAGAGTTCTGCTTCCAAAAGGTCTTCGGCAATATCATAACCATAACTATTTGAACCAAACACATTGCTCATGCCAAACTGCATCCTCGGCCAAGTGACGAGCATAGGCACAAAATTCATCAGGTTATTGAAGAACGTTACAGTAGGATCCTCGATTCCGATAAGTCCAACCATTTCTACAGCTGCAGAACCTCCGACAACGATAACATCGAACGACATGAGACTATCTTTCGAAATCATTCCTTTCCAGCATTCTTCGAATGGCAGCGGCGTGATGGTGGCATGATCAGCAATACCCGTACCGATATAGAGTGGCTCGCTGTCAAAATCGCCTTGATAGATGAAGCCCACATTGGCATCAGTTTCAATCTCAGGTTCGTCACCGTTGTCTATCATAATCAAGCCGATGTCGAGACCACCAGTCACAACCTTGATGATGCACTCCACCGAATCTGTTTCGGCAGTAGTCACTTCCCAAACGAGGGTGTAGTTGCCGTCTTCACTGGCACCTTCGGCATTACGACCTAAGCAGATGCCGCCATCAGGACCAGAGATATAGGTCATGTTCGAATTGCCCGAAACGAAGCCTCGATCGGTGGCAGTAGCATTTGCCGAACGTGCAATGAGCGTCACGGTTTGTCCATTGGCAAGTTTGGGCAACGTGATGGTGTTGTCCTTTCGTGACAAACGGAAGGTAGTGGCATCGATGAGGATCGAGTTAGCGCTAAGAGTGCCGCCGAAGGATAGTCCTTCGAACTCCTTGATGACATTGCCATTGGCCATAAATGTGCTGCTGAGCGTAGCAACATTCTTCCAGCCATAGACTTCACCATCGTCGGTAGTGCGGTTAGCACCCCAAAGCTGGGTATCGGTATTGAGGTCGAGTTTTGTGGCATCACTCATGCCATTGCGGAAGTCCCAGGTCTTTCGACTTTGGGCATCCATTGTCGAGACGGTAAGCAGCATTGCGGCTGCCAAGAGTAGGGTCTTTTTCATAATAAAGATGTGAATAATGAAAAATGTTGAGTTTTTATGTGTCAGTGCTGGCAGCCAAGCTTGGCTGCCGACATAAACGAAAGGAACCGCGCTGGGCGCAGGAGATAGCCAGCGCTACCTCACCTGCAAATCCCAAGGCACCCAATAGCCGGGAAGCCCAGTTATTGGACTTTGTGCATGTATCTTCGAAGCAATCTGATCAGCCATGCCACGTGCCTCGTACTTCACACGAACGATGTCGGAGACAAACGACGGGTCGTTGTAGTGCTCTGCAAAGCGATTCATGGCAGGATAGGTCTTGCCTTCGACGGGGAATTCGAGAATCCACTCGTTGCGAATCAGTTCGTCGTTGTGACGCATAATCTGCTGGAGGGTGTAGCCTTCCTGCAATTTCGTTTCGTCCCAAAGGTCCACATCGGCAAGAGTCAGGCAAGTGCGGAAGCCTGTGTACATGCCGTAGCGATCGGTCGAGGAGGGGCAAGCCCATTCGGTGGTAAAACCACGATAGTTGAACAGCTGCTTTTCAGTATAGAGCGAATCGACACCCTCCTGGATAGCTTGCAGCATCTCATACTGAGCGCTGGTGAAGCCCTGGTTGATCAGACGATCCATTGCCTCGAAACGCTGCAAGTGATTGCATGCCTCAGCAAGCCATAGGAAGAGTTCTGCGGCACGGAAGGTATAGACATGCACATCATCCTGATAGGCATTGGTGCGCACGGTGCTGCCAATGGGACGGAATTTCGAAACATACCAGATGGAGCCATTCTGCTTGGTAGTACGTCCTAAACGCTGGTCGATGGTTTGTGTGCCGAGTGGGTCGAACTCATTGTCCTCGAAGCGAAGACGTGCTGCCTCGTTGGTGGTAAGGAGGTAGGCATTGGGATATTCGTTCGAGAAATGGTATAGCAGACGGTTTGTCTGGTTCTTCGTGTAGTCGTAGATGATAGCCGAAACGGATTCCTCCTGGTTGGGCGTGGCGTAGTTATACATATTATTATATACAGTAGGCGTACGTCCTGCACGTTTCCAATAATGATGGAACGACTGCCATTCGTTGTCGAGGAAGGGCAACAACTGATCGAGCACGGCCTGATAGTCGCCTTCGGCATTCTGTCCGTTGCGTTCCTTGTAGGCAGCACTCCAAATCTTGCATTTTGCCAAAAGTGCCTCGTAAGGAGGTGTCATCTGATCCCAATAACGATAGGTTGAATTGGCGATGTTGGTGACATTTTCGGGATCAATCCAAGCTACCCAAGAGAAGTTCTCTTTGGCAGAAAAGCCCTGATAGCCGTTTTCGAGGATAGTGATGCAACGATCGAGAATCTGCTCCATGGGCAAAAGCGTGAACACGGAGGAGTTGCTGACATCCTGCATCTTGACGATAGGATCATCAAACCAAAGAGCCTGTCCGTAGATTTCGCCGAGCGTAACATATGCCCAAACCTTTACACGAAGTGCCGAAGCCAAAAGACCGGGGAAATAGTCGGTTTGTGCAATGAGTTCGGGATGGGCGGTGTTGAACGCGATCATGTTCTGTATATAGTCATTGCAGGCAATCACCACGTCGTAGTAAAGCGCGGGATCTGCATAACTATTGCCACTGAGATTGTCCTCGTAGTTGTAGAGCGCGATGAGTTCGGCCGTCGATTGCGAAGTGGGTTCGAGCATCTCGGCACGGGTGTCGGTAAGGTAAATCTCCTTGTCGCCTGCTGCCTGCATCTTGGTAAGCACACCGAGATAGCCCGTCGCCATTTCGTTGAGGTCGGACATATAGTCGTCACCGCTGAGCGCATCGCTCGTCTCCGGCTCGAAGAAGTCCGAGCAGGCAGAAAGAGCGAGAGCGGTTAGGAGAAGGGAAAATATTGCTTTTTTCATTGTGGGTTGTTTCGTTTTGAAAGCGTTTCTATGTCGTTTAGTGGCGTTCGTTTGTGTTTTGGTGACAGCCAAGCTTGGCTGCCGCTTTAACAATAGACGCGGGAACGGGGGTTAGAAGTGGAGATTGACACCGATCTTAACACTCTTCGGGAGGGCGACCTTGCCATAATCGACACCCTGCATATAAGCAGCGTTCGAGAAGGCATATTCGGGATCCATACCCTTGTAGGAGGTCAGACAAACGAGGTTCTGACCGGAGACGAAGATGGTGCCGCTCTGGATGAAGCCCCACAATTTCTTGTTCCAGGAATAGGAGAGGGTCACATCACGCAGTTTGATGTAGGAAGCATCCTCGATATGTCGGTCGGAGAGGTCATTGTTGCCTATGGCATCGCCCCATGCTGCACGCGGCATATCGGTGATATCGCCTTCGTTCTGCCAACGACGTACCACCGAGACACTCTGATTGGAGAAGTCGGAAGTGCTTTCCGTGAGACGGCGAACAGCATTGTAAGCCTTGTTGCCCTGGCTATACACGAAGTTGAAGTCGAGCGCGAAACCACGGTATTCGAACGTCGAGAAGATGGAGCCATAGAACGTGGGAGTAGGCGAACCAAGATCAACCTTGTCGAGGTCGTTGATGATGTGGTCTCCATTCTGATCGACGTAACGTACATCACCAGCCTGATAACTTACACTGTTCTTATTTGTAAGTCCACTCTCAGAGGCCTCGGCAGTGGTAGCGTAGATACCATTAGTCTGATAGCCGAAGAATGCGTAGGGGTCGTGACCCACACTGGTAATGATTTCGGCACCATCGCTAAGCGTAGTGATGTTATGCTGGAGGTTGCCGAGTTTGTCGATGGTGTTGCTCAAAGTTGTGAGCGTACCACCCAAGGTCCAACGGAAGTGGCGTGTCTGAACCGGCACGAGGTTGAGCGTCACTTCGAAGCCGTGGCTGTCGATGGCTGCATCATTGCAGTAATAAGGACTTGAGCCAAGAGCCGAAGAACTTCTACCAAGCATCAGGACGTCAGTGGCTTTCGTGCGATAGAATGCAGCACGTGCGGCAAGACGATGACGAAGCAATGCGGCATCAATACCTACCTGCATTGTCTGGTCGCGTTCTGCCTTGAGTTCTGTATTGGGCACATTCGCACGTACGATACCGGCAATGGTCTGATAAGGCTGCGAAGTGTAGTAATATTGACCGAGTTTCGACGAGAAGCGCGAATTACCTGTGTAGGAGAAGTCTCCGAAGACGTCAAGTTTATCAACTAAATTGACATTGCGGAGGAAACCAAAGTTCTTCAACATCAGATTGCCATGCACACCGGGATAGACTTCAAAGCGTGATGCATCCTTGCCGATTGACGAAGCGCCATCGATCGAAGCCACAACGCCGAGGTTGAAGTAGTCAGCCAGCATATAATCGGCCGAAATGTAGCCATTCAGCCAGTTCCACTCGTTGTTATAGCCACTGAAGAAACGACCGATACTCTGTGTGGAACCCATCGTCTGATAGAAGTCATTACCTGTGTTTCGACCTGTGGCCATATCGTATTCGAGGCTGCTGGTGATGACCTGCATGGCGGCATTTACATTGAGCGTGTGATGACGCTGCCACGTGTGACGATAGTTGGCATCAAGTCCGTAGAACATATTGAGCACTGTCGATTGTCCGACTTGCACGCTGTTGGTGATTTCGCCATAGGCATCGAAACGTGGCACGATGTCCTGGTTGTCGTTGCCCGGGATGAAGAGTTTCTCCTTGTCGAAGTTCGAGAATACACCAATGGTAGCTGCCAGACGAAGATCCTTGGTCGCATTATAGACAAGTTGGGCGCGTGCATTCATGTCATACTGACGAATGTCGCCCTCTGCATCGTTGATGAGCGAAAGAGGATTCGAGACAATGAAGTCGGTGTTGTAGCAAGCACCAAGATAATAATTATTATAGGTACTCAACAAGGGATATGTGCCATCCTCCGAGGGAACGCTGTTTGACTTGTAGGGACTGAGCAACGGCGAACGACGATAGGCAGCAAAGAGAGGATTGGTCTCCAAACTGTATCCTTGCTCCTGGTAGGTGCCCGAGAGGTAGGCAAGATTGATGTTTGCATTGATCTCCCATTTCTTGCCCACGAGGATATTGGCATTGATCTGTGCCTGGAAACGGTCGCTCGAAGTGTTCTCCAATACGCCCTGGTCTCCGGTATAACCGAGTGAGATGTCGTACTTGGCAATGGCATCACCACCCTCAACACGGAACAGATAATCGTGGGTCATCGAATTGCGGTAGATGGCATCCTGCCAATCGGTGTCGAACTGATAGAGGTTGGCATTGTTGGCCGTGGGGCTTGACATGAATCCGAAGTCGGAGAAGAAGGCTCCCATGTCGTGGTTGTAGTAATCCATAGCGATGTCGCTCATGTAGCCCTTGTACTGCGAAGCGTTCATCAGCGGCAGACGCTGATTCTGCCAATTCATACCAAAACTTCCTGCAAAGGTGATTCGTGTGTCGAGGTCATCCGACTTGGCACCATCGGTTTCGATAAGAAGTACACCGTTCGAACCCAGCGAACCCCATGTAGCAGCCTGAGCACCGGTGAGCAACGTGACGTTGGCAATATCCTGCGGATTCATTGCTTGGAAGAGCGAGCGCGAATAACCTTGTACGAGTGCTGACTCATTCAGGTCGGGCATATAGGGTACGCCGTTGATGACGATAAGTGGGTTGTTTTCGCTGGCAAGGCTTCGAATTCCACGCATCGTGAGCATGGAACCTTCGCCTGTCATACCTGACTTTTGTGTCAGCTGAAGACCGGTGAACTTGCCCTGCAATGCCTTATCGACAGTTACTGCGCCTACACCGAAATCCTTCTTGGCAACATTCTGAATGCCAGAAGTGTTATCGAGGCCTTCTTGTGTTCCGAAGATGCCTTCGACGAGTGTTTGGTTGTAATGAAGTTTCGATTGCGGCACAAGGTAGATGGTGAGTTCCTCCTTGTCGTTGACAACTCTTATCGTTTTGGTGTAGAAGCCCGAAGCCTGGACACGCAATTGCAGCCACTGCTCGGCCTCCTTGACCTCGAAGTTGCCATTCTCATCGCATCGTACCAAGCCATGACCTGGCACGGTGATGACGGCATCGCTGACAGGACGATTATGGTCGTCGAGCACGACACCCTTGATGCTGTAGGTAGGCTCCTGTGCACTGATGCTGGTCGAAAGCATCAGGAGAAGTACACCCATCAGATGTTTGAACTTTGCTATATGACTCATTTTAATAGTTATTTACGGTTGGACGAAGGCACCAGTGGTTGAAGACGAGGTCAGCGGTTTGCGTGTTTGCACTTTCATAGGTCATCTTGAAGAGCAGACGCAAAGCCGAACCGTCCTCATTGAGGTCGGGTATAGTTATCTCGGTATAAACTGGGCCGCCATCGGTCCAATAGTAGCCGTTTTTGCTGCCGGCGGTATTGTTCTCGTCGTTGGCATTGTAGTACTCGGGCAGACGGTTGCTAAGCGAAGCACCACGATCGTAATGATAGGTGGTGGAACCATCGTTAAGATTGAGTCCCACAGGATCGGCGCAAAGCACACTGTCACCTGCTGCATCGAATGCATATACGGCAATGTTGAACGGATTCATGCCGACACCCTGCTTGAAGCCCATGGCCATGCGGTAGGTTCCGGGTGGTACAAGGAGTGGCATCACGTCGTAACCACCATCGGCATTGGGTCGAGAACGCAACGGCGTAAAGTCGAGTTCAAGATGCGAATTGCTATTGTCGGCCACCTTGCAATGAAGTGGGCTGTCACCATGAAGTGGCCAGTAACCCGAACGTGGTGTCCAAGGTTCCACCTCATTGGTGCTCACCTTGAAGTTGGTAAGATTGTCCGAACGGAAATACGCAGCCTTCTGGTCGGCGTCACATTTGTCATAGACGTTGAATTCTTCGTGCAGACGATAGATGAGTCGGTTGTTCGGAATCTTGAATTTGACGACATTGTAGGCAATGCCATTCGAAAGATTCATGGGATGCGCCAGGTCGAGCTGCTGCACCGATGTACGCCAGTTACGCGAATAGATGGACGTGATGTCATTCTCACTTGGGTCTTCTACATCCTTCTTGGGAGTAAGGTCCTCTACGGTGTAGGTCTTGTTGAAGAAGGCCACTTCGAGAATCCACTTCTGAATGTCTTCCCACGAACTGTATCCTACGAAAACCTCGTCCATCGAGCCGTTTCGCATCAGCACGGTCTTGTCAGCATATCCCCACGACTCGTATTTGGCCATTGCTTCGGCAAGGGCTTCCTCGATGACCTTGTCGCTGAAAAGCAGCATCGTGGCCTTGAGGGCTTCGCTCGAAAGGTCGAAGTTCTTGGCATCGAAGAACGTGTTGGTGTAGATCCATACGGTGTCGTAAATAGTGTTGCCGTTCGAATCGATACCTACGACCTTCGAGTTGGCCTTGTCAAACTCGCGACCACCCGATGCCAGCACCATCTGCTTGAAGATGCTGTATTCTTCGCCCAAGCCATTGATGTAATCCTGTAGCGAAGTGGGTGTGGAGATCATGTCAGAGATGACGTAGATGTAGCCGTCGCTAGCTTTGATGACCTCCATGAGTGTAGCGTTGTTGAATTGCATATGGCCGATGATGTTGCCGCGCAAGGCACTTTCGTCCATCGAGATAGTGACGTACTTATTGTGCCACATCAGCAGTCGGTCGCCATCGTTGAGTTTCGAAGGAGCCACCGAGATGTTGGTGATGTGCGACTTGGCAACGTAGGCGGCACTGTCAGCTACAGGAGCCTTATAGTTGGCATCGGTGACCACAAGTATGGTGTGGAGTTCTCCCGAAGACGGCATATCCTGATAGATGCCTTGCTCCTGAAAGAGTTGCGAGATGCGGCTGAACTCTCCATGGCTCTGCAAGTAGAAGGCACATGTCTCTTCGGTCGAGAAGACATCGGCGTTCTGGTTGTCGGTCTTCAGGTCCTTGAAGTAACTATCGTCTTCCAGCGTATTGCAGGAAGCGAATGCAAGGACGGCGAGAGCGATATAAAGAATCTTTTTCATATTATATTATTCTATCGGCGTGAAAACAATCGTGTCGAATTGCAGATAAACCTTCGAGCTGGTGGAAGCAGCAGGGTCCATGATGATGAACTTCATGGTGTGGGATGCTGTTTCGTCGAAGGAAATTTCTTCGTAGAGAGTGCCCTCATAGACACCTGGCAGGGACTTTGTAATCTCGGTATAAGGAGCTACGAGTGCCTTGTTGCAGAGAGTTTCGTCATCCGTGGCGGAATCAAATTCCTCCGGCAGATCGACAAGAATCTTGATGAGTCCACCTTTACAACCCGACGAAGTACGCATGATACTCTGTTCGGTAAGATAGGCCATGTTGACGGTGACGCGATACTTGCCCTTGACGAGTGTCGGAGTCTTCATCGAAACGCTGCCGAGATAACCCATATTAAGCACTACACGGTCATGATAGAGACAATCCTTGAGGTTTGACTTGCAGGTGACGTAGCATAACTCGGAGTAGTTGGTATTGCCTCGTCCGTTGGGAACATCGACGGTATAGCAGTCAAGTTTGGTAAGGTCAATCTTCGTTTCCGACGACTCCACGTTTTCAGGGCGATAGTTGATTCCGGCAGCTTGACGAACCTGGCTATAGTCGGCCAAATCCCATACAACAGTGGTTTGTGCAGGTTCGTAAACGGGCATCCAACTGGTGAGATTGTGGAGATAACCGTTCTTGGCTAGCACGTCACTTGATGAAGGGTCAAACGTCTGACCGGCAATGTCGTCCTGGTTGAAATAGGAGACATAAACTGCTATATTGCCTTCTGGACCTGGGATGCTATCGCCTGTATAGTGACGGGTGACCATATAGATCTGATTGGGCGCAAGTGTCTTGCTCGAAATGGCAATTGTGTCGTCACCGTTCATCTCCGAAAGTTCGGCCATCGAATACTTGGCATCAAGGATGTGGTATTCAACATACTGTTTGAGCAATTGATCCTGACTCATACCTGATGACTTGTCACGTTGTGCGATGGCTGTCTTGAGGTCGTTCAGGTTGCTGATACCTGCACGTTGGAAGACGGCATCGGGTACGTTGAGCAATGTATAGTTATAATAGGTGTAATGGAGACGACCGAGGACGACAGTAGTGTCGGCGATGGTTCGGAGCAACTTGTCATAACCGGTTGCCTGGATGGCTTGCTGCATGATGGTACTTGGAGCAGCAGCACTTAGTTTGTCCCATACCGTTTCGACCAGGGGATTGACTACGCCATCGGCAGTATAGATAAAGCCGTTGGAGCAGGCAATATGGTCGTAGGAGATATGAACGGCATCGTTGAGTCGATAACCTGTTTCGTTTTCATCGACAGTCACGTCGAGTTTCTCGCCTGCCACCGATTGAATCTGATAGAGGTTTACCTTCGATGTGAACTTTTCGGAAAACTCGATGGAGTCGTCAGCACAAGTCATTGTGCGTACCAGTGCTTGCGCAAAGGTCTTGCCCAATTCATCGATGCTTGAAACGCCTTTCTTCGAATAGAATTCGTGCATTGCTGCATCGGTTGGTGCAAAAGCCGTGAACTTCACCGAAGAGGCATTTGCGTCATAGAGGCTGTTGAGCGTGGAATAGAGCTCGCTATACTCCAGCACCTTGACCCATTCGGTGAACGTCTCATCCTGCGACAGGGTTGTCGATATGGGGCTGCTTTCCTCACTGACGTAGGCTCCCTCGTTCTTGTCGGAGAAGTCCCAAAGGTCCTTGTCGCACGAGGTGAAGATTGTCAGAAGGGCTGCCGCTTGCAGGGTGTATTTTATTTGCTTTTTCATTGTCGTATTTGTTTGGGGTCAGCCAAGCTAGGCTGACGCGTTAACACGGATAATGGGCCTTATTTCGTGGTGGCGTAATAGGGGTTCTGTTTGAGGTTTTCGTTGGTTTCGATGTCACCAATTGGAAGTGGCAGATACCAAGCCCAACTGTTTTGGAGCACAGATTGCAACTGCATGCTCGAAATCTGGGTGTTGTACTCGCAGATGGTCGAGATGACGCGTTGCTTATAGCCAAAGACAGATTGTCCACTGACCGTCTTGTAGGAACCGTAGGCGATGCCTTCGTTATCCTCGACGGTTTGGGTAGGAGCGAATTCGCTGTCATAGCGGGCCATGCGCAGCAGGTCGTACCAGCGTTTGGCTTCGCCTACAAACTCCATTTCGCGTTGGTCGATGACCTCGTTGAGAAGCGTCAGTTCGTCAAGGGCGTCAATTTCATTATCGGCAGTCGAAGAGGAAAGGTCGAGGTAGTCAGTGAGTCCTGCACGCTGACGAACCTTGTTGATCAGTTCGATGGCTGCACGCCAAGATGACTGTCCTTTCATGATCAAAGCTTCGGCCTTCATCAGATAAACGTCAGCCATACGGTAGAGGATGAAGTTGGCATCGTTACCCGTGGAAAGGCGAATGCTCTCGATGTTGGCAAGTTCCTGACCCCTGTATTTCCATACGAAGAAGTTCTGGCTGCTGGTGTAGCGCGATGGTGCATCGGTGCTTGTTCCTGGCACCCAAGTGCAGAAAATCGAACGTCCCACATGGTCGTTGAAGGTTAGTTCCGGATGGTTGGCCAATGCATCGATAGCTTCCTGTCGCATCTTCTCAATTGCGGTAGGCGAAATATTATATGCTCCCGATGAAGAACTGATCAGGTTGCCCCATGCAAAACGACTGTTGAAATTGTTGTTCGAACCTTCGGTAGCATAGTTCCAGTTAAGTTCCAGTATGCTCTCGTTCGAATTGCCAGGATTGAATATCGAATACCAGTTGTTCATCTCGCTAATGAAAACGGGACGCAGGGCATCATTTGCATTGATGAGTTCATTGCAATATTGAATGCAGAGGTCGTACTCGTGGTTCCAGAGCGTGATGTCGGCGAGGAGTGCAAAGAGCGCCCACTTGGTGGCACGTCCCTTGGTTTCCCATTCGCTTTCGTAGTTCGACTTGGCAGCACCTGTGGCAAGAGCAGCAAAGCAGTCGGCCTTGATCTGCTCGATAATCTGTGTCTCGCTGGCCTTGGGGAGGTTGAACTCGGCATCATCGTTGACATAGGCTTCGAGGATAAGTGGAACTTCCTTAAAGTTCTTGACAAGGATGGAGTAGGCAAAGGCACGTTGGAAGTATGCTTCGCAGAGATGGCTGTTGAGCACCGAGGTATAGTAGGTGTTATCCTTCTCCTGCACAGTGGGCGCATACATCAACACCGAATTGGCCATGTTGATGATCTGGTAGAACGTGGCGTACTTGACCTGCGAGTTGCCTTCCACGGCATCGAAGTCCTGTATCTTACCAGCCTCATCGGTAGTGGAATTATTGAAAAGTGTGCCTCCACGAAGTTCTCCCCAAAGGAGCATTTGCGGAACGGAATTTCGCATATAGTAGTAACCCGATGCAATTACCGACTCGACATCCTCCTTGGTTTGCCAGTAGTTGTCGGTCACCTGCTCGTTATTGGGCAGCAGGTCAAGCCAGTCGTTGCAACTGGTGGCTGTCAATATAGTAACTATAGATAATATAGCAACTATGGGTTTCTTCAAACCAAAATAATTATGCTGTCTCATATTATCAGAAATTCAAGTTGATACCACATGCAAAACGCTTTGAAACTGGAGTTGTAGATCCATCCTTCACGAGGTCGGAAGCTTTGCTTGGCAAGCTGACTTCGGGGTTCTGTCCCGAATAACTGGTGAAGGTGAAGAGGTCGTAACCGGTCACGTAGATGGATGCGGTGTTGAAACCAATGTGTGCGAGCCACTTCTTGGGAAGTGCCCACGAGAGGGAGATGCTCTTGACGCGCATATAGGATGCATCCTCGACATAACGATCAGAAGGCAGGTAGTTATAGCCCATACCATAGAGAGCACGAGGCATGTCGGTGTCGTCACCTTCCTTGCGCCAACGGTTGAGGACGGCTGTCGATTGGTTGTTGGTGCCGTGCATATTCTCAAGGTTCATACGTGCGGCATTGATGACCTTCTGGCCATAGCGTCCGTGCAGGAGCACATTGAGACTGATCATGCCGAAGTTGTTCTTCGTGTTGCCGTATTTGAGCGCGAAGCCTCCACCGCCAGTAATGGCTGGATAGGAGTTGCCAAGGTAAACGATGTCGTTGGCATCGATGACACCGTCGTGGTTGATATCCTCGTACTTGGCATCGCCTGGATAAACGCGTTCGCGGTAGTTGATCATCGTCACACGGTCGCCGTTGAAGTCTGTCATGACGTTGCCCGCGGCATCACGTGCGTAAGTGTCCTCGACATTCTGATATACACCCAGGTAACGGAAGCCATAGAACGAACCGATGGGGTCGCCTGCAACCGTAAAGGTGTTGTAGTTGTTGGGACCGTTGCCCACCTTGACGTTTTCGTTGTAGTTGTCAGGCACCACTTCCACCTTATTTATATTACGCGCGCAATTGAAGTTGAGCGTGAACTTCCAATTCTCGGTCTTTACGAGGTCGAGGTCGAAGCGAAGCTCCCAACCCTTGTTCGATACCTCACCCGAGTTGGAGTATGCAAGTTGGGCATAACCTGTGGTTGAAGGAATGCTATACTTCTTGGTCAAACAGTCGCTGACATAGTTGTCGTAATAGTCGAATGTGAGCGAGTAGCGATCGAAGAATCGAAGATCGACACCCACGTCCCATTCGCGCTTCGACTCCCATTTAAGTTTGTCAAGCTGCATACGGTTGGGGTAAATGGCTTTGATGTCCATATAGTTGCCAAGGCTCGAATAGGCGCCCATATAGGTGTAACCACTCGAAGGAGCCGTACCTGACCAACCAAGTGAGTAACGTATCTTACCTTGTGTGAATACCTTTTTGTAGTTGTCGAACCAATGCTCCTCAGAGATATTCCAAGCTACACCCATCGATGGGAATGTTGCAAAACGCTTGTTCCTACCCATTGCAGAGTTGCCTTCGGTGTTAAAGTTGGCATTGAGCGAATATCGTCCGTCGTAGGTATAGGCGAGAGATTCGGTGAACTGCACCTTGCGCGTCTGGCTCTCACCGCTCGAAGCAGCGGCAACGATACTGCCTACAACGGGGTCAGAAAGGTTGGCCGAGACGTTGGCGTAGGTCTCATTGACCGAAGAACTTGAACTCGAATGTGAGGTCTTGACGAG
>JAZQBS010000062.1:0-3255 GCA_045545875.1 Bacteroidales bacterium | reverse complement strand
CAATCCCGATTTTAATTATGGCGAATTCGCCACAATTAGAAGTCAGGCCGGACTCAATCGGTTCAAGATTAGCGTCAAAGAGTTCGTTGCCCGGACCAACGCCATTAGTCTTCAGGCCAAAGCAGGACGATATGGTGGCACCTATGCCCACAAGGATATCGCCTTCGAGTTTGCCATGTGGATTAGTCCTGAGTTCAAAATTTTCATCGTCAAGGAGTTCCAACGCCTGAAGGAAGAGGAACAGAAAGCTATCGGCTGGAACGCCAAACGCGAGCTCTCAAAGATCAACTATCATATCCACACCGATGCCGTTCGTGCCAACCTTGTGCCTGACGAGGTGGATGCCTACCACAGTTCGCTCATCTATGCCGAGGAAGCCGATGTGTTGAATGTTGCCTTGTTTGGAATCACGGCCAAAGAGTGGCGTGATGCCAATCCCGACAAGAAAGGCAATATGCGCGACTATGCGACTATCAATCAGCTCATCTGCCTCTCCAACCTTGAAAATATCAACGCCGTCTTTATCAGCGACGGCATCGCGCAGCGCGAGCGGTTGAAGCGCTTGAACCAGATAGCCATCAAGCAGATGAGTGTCCTGGAGGAGGTAGACAATCGGAAACTGTTAAAATAACATCGCAAAATAACGAAATAGTTTTGTATCTTTGCAGCACGAAACAAATAAAAAAAACAATAATAAAAACAACAGTAAAAGTAAGAAACAGAATAGAATAAAGAGAATATAACGACATAATATAAGGCGTTTTTGGCGTTTGTTATGAAAGAGATACAGATCCGAAATAGTATTGAAGATTTTCTCGTCTTTTCGTTGCAGGCAGGCGAGAGTGGCATCAGCGTTCGCGTGCATAACGAGGACGTATGGCTCACCCAGAAGGCAATGGGCGAACTATTTGGCTGTTCGAGTGACAATATAGGGCTGCACCTGAAGAAAATCTTCGAGGCTGGGGAATTGGATGCTGAGGCAACTACCGAGAAAATCTCGGTAGTTCAACAGGAAGGTGTTCGCCATGTCTCAAGGCAGGTGACGTTCTACAATCTTGATGCCATCATATCCGTCGGTTATCGCGTCAATTCGCTACGTGCCACCCAATTCCGCCAATGGGCCACGCAAGTGCTGAAACGCTTCACCATACAGGGATATGTGCTCGACAAACGTCGTCTCGAAAATGGGCAGGTGTTCGATGAGAGCTACTTCGACCATCTCCTCGACGAAATACGTGAGATAAGGAGCAGCGAGCGTCGTTTCTATCAAAAAATTACCGACATATATGCCACCTCGGTCGACTATTCGGCCGATGCAGCCACCACGCAGCAGTTCTTCGCCACCGTACAAAACAAGCTTCATTATGCCATTCACGGGCACACGGCCGCAGAAGTCATTATGCTTCGTGCCAACCACGAAAAAGAGCATATGGGTCTTACCTCGTGGTGCAATGCACCCAAGGGCAAAATTGTCAAAAGCGATGTAAGTGTTGCAAAAAACTATCTGTCGAAAGAAGAACTACAGGACTTGAACCAGTTTGTGACGATGTATCTCGACTATGCCGAACGACAAGCCAAACGTCACATTCCGATGACTATGCAGGACTGGGCCAAGCGGCTCGACGTCTTCTTGCAGTTCAACGAAGAAGAAATCCTGCACGACAAAGGCCGAGTGTCGGCCGAAATAGCCAAGAGCTTTGCCGAGAGCGAATTCGAGAAATATCGTATCCTGCAGGACCGTCTGTTCCAGAGCGACTTTGACCGCCTTCTGGCGCAGAAAAGAAATGATGACGGAATGGAATAATTATCCGTATCTTTGCAGCATAAAAAAAATAAAAACCCAATAATAAAAAACAACAGTAAAAGTAAGAAACAGAACAGAATAAAGAGAATATAACGACATAATATAAAGCGTTTTTGAACTTATGGCCATCGTTACTGTATATAAAGACTTCGAAACCGTTTTCGGCATTATCTCGGCTCATCGCAATCGCACCGTACAGCGTGTGAACGGCGAATCTGTTATGATGGTGTGGGAAGTGGGTGGATTTGTCTCCGATCGCCTGAAAACAGCAAGATGGGGCAGCGGCGTGGTGCGCCAACTGGCGGAATTCATACACACGCAGGATCCTACCGTGAGGGGATGGAGCTACCGGACCATATACAAGATGGTTCAATTCTACGAGACATACTCCACCAAGGCATTCTCCGACCTAATTACAAAGGTCAAACCAGACTTTTTGTCGCTCGGTATGACCCCTGACTCTTTCGGCTCGTTTGTGCCAATCCAATTGGCACAAACAGCATCCACCGCAATCGTGCCAATAGAATCGGCACAGGCAGCGTCTTGCAACGCAGCCTTGTGGAATTCTGCAACTTCTTGAATGAAAAATACTAGTGATGCGTTAATTTTAAATTTGTTTTTATAATTTATTGAAATTATTATATTTATAGTGATTTTAACTTTTGACGATTTGAAATGAATGAGTATCTTTGCAGCCTAACACTGTAAGGATATGAACACAGGACGATACATTTTCTCTCAAGTGACAGACTTCATACCACGATACGAGTTCGACAAGTGCGTTGCACGATACTTCGGTGATTACCATACGAGGAACTTCACGTGCTACAACCAGTTCCTGTACCTGCTTTTCGGCCAACTTACGGCTTGCCAGTCGATGCGGGATGTATGCCTGTGCCTCGAGGCGCACAAGAACAGCCTGTATCACCTCGGCATGGCGGTCTCGGTAGACAGCACGTCGCTCACCAGGGCCAACGAAAAGCGGGACTTCCGCATATACGAGGATTTCGGACGCCACCTGATTGGACTTGTGAGGCCGATGTACTCCTCCGAGGCTGTTCCCGGTGTTGATTTGCCAGAATATGAACTTATTGCTGTGGACTCCACGACAATTTCATGCAGCATCAAGCTGTTGGCCTGGGCCCTTGGCAAGTACTCAAAGGGAGCCGTCAAGATGCACACGGTGATGAGTCTGCGTGGCAGCATTCCGGTGGACATACACATTACCCACGGCAAATGGCACGACAGTAACATGCTAGATGTGATGAATTTCAAGTCGGAGGCCAAGCGGTCTTAGGAAGACAAAGGGCTATGACAACTCCTTGGCTCACAGAACGACATGGCTACGATCCGACTTAGATGCACACGGTGATGAGTCTGCGTGGCAGCATTCCGGTGGACATACACATTACCCACGGCAAATGGCACGACAGTAACATGCTAGATGTGAT
>JAZQBS010000061.1:0-16008 GCA_045545875.1 Bacteroidales bacterium | reverse complement strand
CAACCCCCCTTAAAGGGGGAGGAAGGGTGGTGGCCATAGATGGGCGGGACGGGGACAGGGGTGGCGTTGGCAACGCCACATACGGGACGGAGGGCATGGGGAAGGGGAGGATGCGAAACGGAAGGGTGGCCATAGATGGCTGAGACGGGGGACACAAAGGGGGAGGATATGAAGAGGGTGTGTCAAAGTCGGGATTGACTTGACACACCCTCATGGTGTATATACCTATATATTATTATATAGGGACGAGTGCTGGTTAGAGCTTGGTCATATATCGATGCCGGATTGGCTTGACGTCGTCGTCGCTGAGCTTTTCGACGAGGTGGGTGCCAATGAAGAGGGCAGCGGAGAAGAGGACCTCGATGATGATGAATATTGTGATTATCATTGCAGTGGTTTTTTAGTTGTTAATACTAGAGTATCCGCTATCGAACGGATGACTTATTGGGTTTTCGCACTGCAAAGATAGGGCAACTTCGCGAGGTGAGCAAATATTTCGATGGAAATCTGGTCGGGATATGGCGACAGTTGGGGAGAAAGGCGACAATAGGGAGGAGCGGCTTCGGAAATTGTCGCCTCGACCATGAAGTCAACCCCTTCGGGCCTCGATGAGAGGCTGGTCCCAGAAGATGGTGGCCTGAACTTCGGCAGCAAGTTCGTCGGCTACGGAGGGGAGGAGTTCGAGGAGTTCTTTCTCGCGCTTCTTGGAGCGACGACCTGAGGCTTCATAGACGACGCGGGAGTAGTAGGCATCGTAGGAGATGGCGAAGTCATCGGGGGCATTGTGCGGGAAGAAGTTGACTGCAACCTCGTAGCGGATGTTGCCGCATTCGGAGTCGGAGATGAGGAACACTGCGACGGCATGACGCTGCACACCATTGGCGATGCAGTCGGCACGGAAATACTGTTCGTAAACGTTGATGGTTGCCATGGCATTTTATTTTTGAAACGCTGCAAATGTAATGCATTTCGAAAATAAAAGCAAATTAAGGAGGGGTAATTATGTGCAAATTGGGGGTAAAAACATATTTTTGCCCTCAATTTATTTGATTTTGCCCCTATGATTAGCAGGAAATGGCTTCCTTTGCGGTGTCAGTTTTATCGAAACACACACAATGAAAGTCTTCAAGATCCTCAGCACACTGATAGCTACATTTTGCACAGCCCTCGCCATAGAGGCGGCTGTTTCGTCGTGCGATACGGACGCATACGAGGGGTACGACTTCGTGGTTGCTGCCGATGGTTCGGGTGATTATACCACCGTGCAGGCAGCCATAGATGCCGTACCCGCTTTCCGTAAAACTCAACGTACGACCATCCTTGTGAAGCGGGGCACTTATCATGAGAAGGTGATTGTGGCGCCCTGCAAGATCAACATCTCTCTCATCGGCGAGGATGGTGCCGTGATCAGCTACGACGACTTTGCGCAGAAGCCCAATTGCTTTGGCGAAGAGACCACTACGTCGGGATCAGCCACCATCTATCTGTATGCTCCCGATTTCTATGCAGAGAACATTACCTTCGAGAATACGGCAGGACCCGTGGGCCAGGCTGTGGCATGCCTTGTGGGTGCCGACCGCTGCTGCTTCCGTCGTTGCCGCTTTCTTGGCTTCCAGGATACCTTATATACTTTTACGGAAGGTTGCCGCATCTATCTCGACAACTGCTACGTGGAGGGTGCCGTCGATTTCATCTTTGGCGCTGCCACGACCATTTTTGACCACTGCCAGATACACAGCGTTGGGAACGGATCCCTCACCGCACCATCCACGCCGCAGGGACAGAAGTTTGGCTACGTCTTCTACGACTGCGAGATGACAGCAGGGGAGGGCGTCGATGAGGTGTATCTTTCTCATCCTTGGCGCCCCTATGCCCGTGCCGTCTTTGTGCGTTGCGAGCTGGGAGACCATATCGCCCCAATGGGCTGGGACCCATGGGACAAGAAGAATCCTGAAGAGACCGTGGACTATGCCGAATACGAGAGTACAGGCCCGGGAGCCAACCCTTTGGGACGTGCCTACTTCAGCCGCCAGCTTGATAACCTCGATGGCTACGACATGCTGCAGATCCTTGCAGGACGCGATGGCTGGATGCCTGTGGGAATGGGGGCACCGGAGCTTAAGAGATAAGACCCCCTCATTCCCCCTGCTTAGGGGGAGGACTGGCTGGTTTGAAAGGTGGAGGACTGGAGGGATTTGATTCTGATAAAAGAATAATAACGAACACATAACTATCATCATCTAACGCTAAAAAACAAAACATCATGAACAGTCGTACAAGCAATTTTTTGTTTAGGAAATTGTCAATGCTTCTGGTGACTCTGTCTCTCAGTGGAATGTTGGCATTTGCCCAAAACAGAACCGTGACGGGAACTGTGGTTGATGCCAATGGTGAGCCTATACCGGGTGCCAATGTCATCATCGTGGGGACCCAAGTGGGCGCAACCACCGATTTCGATGGTAATTTCTCTATCCCCAATGTGTCGAAGAATGCCGCATTGCAGGTGTCGTTCATCGGCTATGCTACGCAGCGTGTCGATATCGCGGGACAGTCGCAGGTAAGAATTTCGCTTACCGAAGACCGTGACCTGCTTGATGAGGTCGTAGTGATCGGTTATGGTGCCGTAAGACGTCGTGACTTGACGGGCGCTGTAGCATCGGTCAAAGGTGACAACGTGAAGCAGACTCCAGTAGCCAATGTGGCCGAAGCCCTGCAGGGCAGGTTGCCCGGTGTGAACGTCATTTCGGAAGATGGTCGCCCTGGCGCTACGCAGTCGATTCGTGTACGTGGTGGCGGTTCGATCACTCAGTCGAACGACCCTCTCTTCGTAGTCGATGGCCTTCCCGTTGGCAATATCAACGACATTCCCGCTTCGGAGATTGAGAGCATCGATGTGCTGAAGGATGCTTCTGCCACCGCTATTTACGGTAGCCGGGGCGCCAATGGTGTTATCCTTGTGACCACCAAGGGAAGCAAGGAGGGCAAGGTACGCATCAGTTACGATGGCTTTGCACAGGCCAAGACTGTACCGAATACACAAGCGACGCTGAGTGCCCAGGAGTATGTGCTCCACAACTGGAGCTATGCTGCTTCGCGTGGTACTGCCAATGCCGATGCCGTGGCCAAATATTTCGGCCTAGGTTCTCAATATGGCAACCATTATGCTCAGTATGCCAACATGGATACGCACGACTATACCGATGACATCCTTCGTACAGCATGGATGCAGAGCCACAACGTGAACATCAGCGGTGGCAACGCACAGACCCGTATGAGCCTGAACGTCGGTTATGTGGATGAGCAGGGTGTACAGATCAATTCCGATTATACACGTTTCAATGCCGACCTCAAGGTGAACCAGAAGCTGGCCCGTAACCTGAGCCTTGACCTCGACATCCGTTATGGTGAGGTGGACAAGAACGGACGCAACAGCATCACCAATGGTAAGGGTTCGACCGTTTCGGCTGCCTATCAGTACCGCCCCATCGACAATCCGCTTGGAGGTGTCAGCTTCTCGGATGTGGCCTCGGGTTTCAGTTTCGGTGTTGCCAACATCGACGACCAGCATGATCCCAAGCGCCTGCTGGAGGATGTCACCAGCACGAGCAACAGCAAGAATTTCCGTGGAACGGCAGGCCTCACATGGACTGTGATTGATGGTCTCAGCCTGAAGGAGGAGGTGAGCTATGCCACAGGTCAGGGCAAGAGCGTGTATTACGAGAACGGTTACACGAATGGTGACAAGCGTGCCACTTTGGGCCGCAGTACGAGCAAGAGCTTCCGTTCGGTGACCACAGCCAGCTATCTGAAGGACTGGGGTGACCTCCATTCGCTCAATGCCGTGGTCGGTTACGAATTGAACACGAGCGACAATGAATCGAGCAGCCTTTCGGGTCGCGGATATCCTGATTCGTTCGACTGCGAGACTGCCATCGCCAATATCCACACAGCAAGCACCAGCTATTCGTCGAGCAATACGATGGGTGTGCCCAACCACTCCAATTCGTTCTTCGGACGTGCAGGCTACACGCTGATGAAGAAATATATGATTACCGCAACGTTCCGAGCCGATGGTTCGTCGAAGTTCGCTCCGAATCATCGTTGGGGCTACTTCCCCGCTGTTGCCATGGCATGGCGCCTTTCGGACGAGGAGTTCATGACTTCGACCGAAAGCTGGCTCTCGAACCTGAAACTTCGTCTGTCGTATGGTACATCGGGTTCAGACAACATCAACTCGAACCTCTGGCGTGAGACATGGTCGAGCTACAGTCCAACCTCTACGCAATATACCATCAATGGTATCGCTTCGGCCATGTATAAGCCCGATGGACTGTTGGCCAACGACGACTTGAAGTGGGAGACCACAGTGTCGCGCAACTTCGGTATCGATTATGGTCTGCTGGATGGTCGTATCAATGGTAGCCTGGAGCTTTACTGGAATACTACGAAGGATCTGCTGATGGCTGTACCCGTCGATAACACCACCGGTTACTCGTATCAGTACCAGAACTTCGGACAGACCTCGAACCGAGGCATAGAACTTTCGGTCAACGCCGATGTGGTGAAGACACGTGACTTCACCTTCAACGTGGGTCTTATCTACAACTACAACCGCAACAAACTTGACGAGATGGAGGATGCCGACCAGTACCTCTACACCTCGAACTGGGCCTCTTCGGCCACCAAGCCAACCAACGACTGGATGCTCGAGGAGGGTGAGTCGATTGGCATTGTACGTGGCTTCAAGAGCGCAGGTTTCTATACCATGGATGACTTCGACTACGTAGGTGGCCAGTACGTCCTGAAGAACGGTGTGGCTGACATCACCAAGTCGCTCACCGATACCTACCTGCATCCTTACAACCTGCCTACGGGACAGACAGCATTCCCCGGATGCGTGAAACTGGAGGATATCGACGGATCGGGCAAGGTGGACCTCGACGATGCCACCAGTCTGGGAGAGATGATTGCACGCCATACAGGAAGCATCAACTTCAACCTGCAGTACAAGCAGTTCGACCTGTCGGCCTTCTTCAACTGGCAGATAGGAGGTCAGATCTACAATGTGAACGCCATGATCAATGCTTCGGGCAACGAATACAATGGCATCGGCATGCAGAAGGCCGACTGGATCAGCTCGGCATTCAAGGCATACAACGTGAATGGCAGCGGTGACCTTTATGCCGTGACCGATCCCAACGAACTGGCAGCACTCAATGCCAACGCCGACAGTCCGCTCCCATATCATCAGAGTGGTATTACCGAGTCGCGTTATCTCGAGGACGGTTCCTACCTTCGCCTGAAGACCTTGACCTTGGGTTATACCCTTCCTCAGTCGTTGACACGCAAGGTGGCTATCCAGAACTGCCGCATCTACATCACGGGCAGCAACCTCTTCACCATCACGGGTTATGACGGCCTTGATCCTGAGGTGAATACCCATACTACCGGTTACAATAACCAAATGGGTGGCCTCAATGTGTTCCCAACACCAAACATGGACTTTGGTGCCTATCCACGAGCCAAGGCATTCACCATCGGTGCCAGTCTTACATTCTAATTGTTGTCAACAGATAAAATTTAAAGATATATGAAAAACAAGATATTCATCAATCTATTGTTTGCAGCAGGAGCCTTCAGCATGGCCAGTTGTGACGACTTCCTTGAAACCGAGTCGCCAAGTGTCACTGACCGCGAGACAGTATTCTCGGATGAGGAGTCGGCCCAATCTGCGTTGCTCAATGCCTACGAAACATTGCGTCAGAACCAGAGCCTCCATTCGGTTGGTTTCTTCTGGACACCCGTATGGGGTTCGGACATCGAGGATGCCCAGGATTCCTATAGTGAAGGTAGTCCCGGTTGCCAGGAGAAGACGTTCTATCCTGGCGGTACCGAGAACTACAACATCAATTCGGGAGAAGGTACCGAGGTGTTCGGCAATTGCTACAAGACCATCGCCATCTGCAACTCGCTCATCGAATGTTTCGAGTCGCTCAGCAATTTCAGCGAAATCATGACGGGAGAGCCCAACAGTCTTTCGAACATCTACGGACAGGCCGTTGCCCTACGTGCCACGATGTACTATGAGCTCATCAAGTGGTATGGCGACGTGCCTCATGCCCTGAAGGCTGGTGAGTCGGCCAAGGGTCTCACATCGCGCTATGCGATCTACGATTATCATATCGAGAAACTGATGGAGGTGGAACCCCACATGTATCGCCCAGGCGAGAATGGTACGCGTGCCGATGTCATGAACCGCAGTTATGTGCAGGGTCTCATCGCTCGCATGGCACTCTATGACGGAGGTTATTCGACCCGCCGCACCGACCTTGGCGCAGACTTCTATGTGGATGGAGCAGGCAAGGTGCTCACGTTTGAAGACTGGAGTGTCGAGAAGAACCATGCCATCTACGGTCGTCGCAGCGACTGGAAGACTGTCTTCGAAAAAGCCATCCCTTACCTTCGTTCGTTCATGAACGACCATGGTTCGATCGTCCTTTATACCGTCGATCCACGCGGAAAGGGCCCCAATGGTCAGGAATATGACTGCCCATACCAGTACACCTTTGAGCAGATGCATGCCGATGATGGCTATACTGTGGCTGACGAGGCCGTGTATGAGATTCCATTCCAGATCAAGGGAGGAGCACAGCGTCCCGCCTACATCGGTCGTCCCTCTTCGGGCGGCAATGGTCAGGCTCCCTGCATTGCCTGCGGTCAGGATCGTATACAGGCACACTTTTACTACGGATGGTTCGACCCTCAGGATCAGCGTCGTGATGTGTCGTGCTCAGTTACAGGGTCGACAGGCCAGGGCACAGAGCTGATGCAGTCGTTCAATCGTTCGGCATGGGGTGCAGGATGTGGCCCAGGTACCAACAAGTGGGATTGGAACCGCTATGCAGCACCTGATACCCGTGCATACGGTAACTCTTCGATGAACGTGAGCTATATGCGCATCTCGGACGTTTACCTGATGCTTGCCGAACTCCTAGCTGCTACGGGCAATGATGCTGAGGCCAAGAATTATCTGGCAACCGTCCACAATCGTGCATTCCGTGGAGGTGTTGACCCGAATTTTGAAAAGTATATTGCCGATGCCGGTTCGGTTTACGATGCTGTCATCAAGGAACGTGCCCTTGAGTTCAGTGGCGAAGGTGTACGTCGCTTTGACCTCATCCGTACAGGCAAGTTGCCCAAGGCTTGTGTCGATGATCGTGCGGTGATGACCAAGATACTTGACGATGTGCGTGACTATGGATACCACACTTTCGAAAACGGTAATCAGATCCCTGCCTACATCTGGACCAAGATGGTGGATGCGCGCGCTGAATATGGCTATCGCCTGACCACGCAGTGTCCTGTGGGCAAGGAGGACGATCCGGTGCTCTATCCAAGCTGGCGCGGACAGCACAACGACTGGGGCAGCCTTTATCCTGCCTTTGCAGGCGTCACCCAGACCAACGTGGCTATCAAGGGCCTGTTCAAGTATATTGAACCAGGCAGCGAAGAGGCCAAGGCACTTGAGGCAGATGGCTACGTGCAGACCAACTGGGCCTGCGATATGGAGGCATATCGAGAGTCGTATGCCACCAAGCTGTTGGCAGGTTACAGCGATGCTGATTATGCTGCCAAGAACCCACCCATCCATTTCCTTCCTTATATCTATTCGGTAGTGCTCAATTCAGGTGTTACGAACGGTTATGGATTCCGTCAGGAATAATATTTGCAGACGTGCTTTGACACTTAGTGTAGGGATAGCCACTTCGGTGGCTTCCCTTCTTTCGCAATCATTCCTCGACTATGGCTTCGAGCGAGAGTTTCCGGCTTGTCTCGACCAGATGCAGGAGACTCTGACCTATCCGATGGCCTGGGGCAACAGTCCCATCAAGTCATTTGACCAATGGAGAGTCGAGGCACGGCACTGTGTGCTCGATGCGATGCAGCTGGCACCACCTGTCTCGACTGACTACCAGATGGAAGTGGTGGCAACGGAAAGGCGCGAGGGCTACGAGGCACGCAAGCTAAGGTTCAACCTTTCGGCCTTTACACGAGCAGAAGCGTATTACTTGGTGCCAGAGGGCAAGGGACCATTCCCCACAGTCATTCTTTTGCATGACCACGGGGGACACTATATGATCGGGAAAGAGAAGATGATGCGACCCTTTGCCTGTGCTGACTCGATTGTGCAGGATGCAGAATGGTGGCAGACGCAATGCTATGGCGGGCAGTATGTGGGTGATTACCTTGCAAGGCAGGGCTATGCCGTCTTTGTGACTGATGCACTCTACTGGGGTGACCGCGGGCGACGTGAAGGAAGACGGGAAGATACCCACATGCGCATGGCAGGCAACCTGATGGAACTGGGCTATTGCTGGAGCGGAATCATCACCTACGACGACATCTATACGGCAGACTTTGTGGCCACTTTGCCTGAGGTTGACAAGGAATGCATCGGCTGCATGGGACATTCGATGGGCGGCTATCGCACATGGATGCTTGCGGCGATGAGTGACAAGGTGAAGGTGGGAGTTGCTGTCTGCTGGATGGTGACCACCGACGTGCAGTGCTCGTGGAAATACGGCAACGAGTTTGGCGGTTTTGCCAATACACTGCCCGGTATCAAACGCTATCTGGACTATCCCCACATCGCATCGATGGCTTGTCCGAAGGCGATGTACTTCATCAACGGACAGCATGACAAACTCTTCCATCCCGAGGGTGTGCAGAAGGCCTACGACTATATGCACAGCGTCTGGGACGGACAGGGTGCAGGCAGTAAGCTCAAGACCGAACTATGGGATATGTCGCATTGGTGCGGACCTGAGGTTCAGCAGGCTGCCAAGGAATTTCTGGATGAATATTTGAGATGATTGGTGTAAATAATAATAGATGAGAGTTAATTATAATATGTGTGTATAGTATAGAATATCGTTAGTTTAATGAAAATTATTGTTACTCACAAAAGGACCAGCAGCGGCGCGAGCTACGGCTGGTTTTTTCGATTCTTCCATTCGGTGGCCGTCATCTGATAATATGCCTTGAATGCCTTGCCGAAGTAATGGGGGTCGTTGTAGCCCACTTCGTAGGCCACCTCAGCAATGTTGAGCTGACCGTTGTCGATGAGTTCAGCCGCGCGTTTCATTCGTGCATCGCGCAGCAGGTCGCTGGGTGTCTGACCCATGAGAGCCTTGATCTTCTTGTTGTAGGCACTGCGGCTCATGCTGGTGGCTTGTGCCATATCGTCGACCGAATAGTCGGCATTAGCAAGATTGCGCTGCATGTCGGCGATGACCGTATCGATGAACCGCTGGTCGGCGGGAGAGAGGAGGTTGGCAGGCACTGCTGGTTGAGAAATATGGTCCTGGCTCTCCTTCATTGCCGTGTAATGGGGGGCGACGGCGGCCGACAGACGGTGCTGATAGTATTGCTGCAGGAGAAGACGCTTCTGCAGGATGTTCTCGACACGGGCCATGAGGTAGGACGCGCTGAAAGGCTTGGTGATGTAGTCGTCGATGCCGGAACGCAGACCTTCGAGCTTGTTGTCGGTGTCGGCCAAGGCGGTAAGGAGGATGAGGGGGATGTGGCACAACTCGGGATCCTGACGCATGCGCTGGGCCAATCCGAAGCCATCGAGGCCAGGCATCATGACATCGCTGATGACGATGTCGGGCATCAGTTCGGTGGCACGTTGCAGACCTTCGATGCCATCGGCTGCCTCATATACCTGGTACTTCGAAGCGAAGATCTGACGAATGAATCGACGTAGTTCGTCGTTGTCCTCTACGACGAGCAGGGTCATGTCAGAGTTGGCAGAGGCGCTTTCGGCCTCGGAAAGCTTGACTTCAGAACGTTGGTCGCTGAGGTTGTCGCTGACGATGAATTCGGTGTCGGGTGCGAAGTGCTCACGACCGGTGTGCAGGTAGATAGTGAAGCAGGTGCCTACATTGGGCTGGCTGTGGACGGTGATTTGTCCATGGTGCAGATCGACGAGTTCCTTGGTCAGTGACAGGCCGATTCCGGTGCTCTCCATGCCTGATGGCGTATGACGCAACTTGCTGCCGAAACGTTCGAAGAGATGCTGCAGCCCTTCGCGGCTGATGCCTACACCATAGTCGCGTACTGAGAGGATAGCCTTGCCCTTGGCCTCTTCGACGGTGATGCGGATAGGATGGCCGGTGTGGGAGAACTTGAAGGCATTGCTCAGGAGGTTGCTTACCACTTGTGCAAGCTTGTCGGGGTCGGCCCAGATGGGGAGGGTGTCCACCTTGTGTTCGTAGATAAGGTCGATCTGCATAGTCTGAGCGAGCAGACGGAAGTCATCGACCTGACGAGCTACGAAGGGGACGAAGTCGAAGTTCTCGACCGTGAGTGTCATCTTGCCGTTCTGTATCTTGCGGAAGTCGAGAATCTGGCTGACGAGGTGTGACATCTTGGTTGCATTGCTCGAGACGATGCCAAGCTGTTCGGCAAGTTCGGGCGTCAGGTCCTTGCGTTGCAGGATGTGCTCCAAAGGACCGGTGATGAGGGTCAGAGGCGTACGCAGTTCGTGAGAGACATTGGTGAAGAACTTCAGCTTCATGTTGGTCAATTGCTCTTCGACCTTGACCTGATGCTTGAGGCGATAGATGACGATGGCGATGCCGATGATGAGAGCCAGCAGTGCCAAAGCCGCCAGAATCTTCAAGGCCGTAGCAAAATTTGTTTCGCCGAAAGTGGGCTTCACTTCGACAGGCAGGCTTCGAACATTATCGACCCAGAATCCTCCGCTATTGGTTGAACGCACTTCGAGCTGATATTTGCCAGGCGAGAGGTTGGTGTAGGTGGCGGTGTGGCCTGTGCCCACGTAGGTCCATTCGTCATCGAATCCCTTGAGACGATAAGCGTAGGTGATGACCTCGGGCTCCACATAATCGAGGGCGGCAAAGCGAGCAACAAAGCTGCGCTGTCCCGGTTGGAGCAGGATGGAGTCGTTGTTGAAGTGAATGGGCGGCACGAACTGATCGATGTCAAGCGAACGGGGATGGAAGTGCAGGAGTCCGCGTGTGGTGTTGAAAAGCAATTCGCCGTTTTGAAGCGAGATGGCCTGACCCTCGTTGATGGTGAAACGGATGGGGAAGAGGCGTGCACGGTAATTGGTTATGTTGCCCGACAGGAGATTGTAGCTGAAGAGACCGTCTTCGGTAGCGCACCAGAGCAGATTACCTTTGGCGTTGTCGGAGGAAAGGCTACTGCTGTCCTGCTGCATAGAGAGCACTACATCGCCGGTTTCGCCTTGTTCGGGGTTGTCCAAACGATGGAATGTCGCGGTACCATCGGATGCGAGCTTCATCTCGCTGAGACCTCCTCCAAAGGTGCAGACGAAGCTGCGGCCGTCGTTGGTGAAGTAGATGCCGTGTACGTCATCGCTGCTGAGCGTCGTTGGGTCGTTCTTGTCGTGGTGATAGCGGTGGAAAGAGACCTTGTTGGGAGATATGAAGTTCTCGGAGCAGGAAAGGAGACCACCAGTTGTGCCTATCCAGATTTTACCTTGTCGGTCGCCCGTGATGAAACGAGCGCGATAACAGGAGATGAGTGGATAGGAGGTGAGCTGATTGCGTGTGCTGAAGAAACGGGAGGGAATACCTTGGGCATCGCGCTCCAAGATGTTGATGCCATTCTGGAAGGTGGCAAGCCAGATTCGACCGCTTGAACTTTCGTAGAGACTGTAGATCTGGTTGCTGCTGAGGCTGTAGATGTTGTCGTCGGACGAAGTGAACTGACGAAGCTGGAAGGAGAGACCTTTGGAGTTTGAGGTATTGTTTTTGGGCGGTGTGAGCATAAAGAGGCCATTGCCCTTCGTGCCAATCCAAATTGTACCATCGCGGCTCTGCAGGAACCCGTAAGCCAAGCCCAGACCATCTTTGCGGTCGGTACGCACCCTGCCATCGCGGCAAAGATTGCCCACAAAATGATAGTTGGAGTCATAGACTCGTACCACTCGGTCTTTGCCTCCTGTCCAGATGTATCCGTCGCGGTCCTGAAGGATGGCACGAATATTGTTTCCCGAAAAGTCAAGCGCCTTACGGTCGTAACTCTCCACAGAGAAGGGGTATCGGCCGAAAGAGGCTTTCTCCAATCCATTCCCGTAGGAACCGAACCACAGATTTCCCTGGCTGTCGCTGTAGAGGGAGGTGAGCTTGTTGGCATTGCTCCATCGATTCTGCAGGTTGGGATTGTAGAATGGCACGAGTTCGTCCTTGTCGCGATCGTACCATGCCAATCCGCCACCGGAGGGATGTATCCAAAGCTGGCCATCGACGTCTTCGACTACCATTTGGTCTTCGCGAGAATCGATTATTTCGTTGCCATAGACATCGTGAAGGATAAAGAGACGGGCAGAGTCGGTCGCAGGGTCGAAATGTACGACACCCGTCTTGTAGGTGCGAATCCACAATTGGCCCAGTCGGTCGATGTAGATGTCGTGAATAGAATTGTTGCCCAATGCCTTGCAGTTGGCTGTTGTGATGTGCCTTGCATTGTCGAGCGGTAGGGGAACGAGGAAGAAACCATTGGTGGCTGTGCAGGCAACGAGATATCCAGAGGGGTGTTGGCGCAGGAGCTTGATGGATGAACGGGTATCGAGTTGATGGGTCTTCACCTCACGATCACCTTTGCGGATATACAGAATAATGCCGTCTCTTGAGCCGATGTAATAGGTGTCGTTGGTTTCTACAAACTCGTAGGAGGACCGATTGGAGACGATGGACACCTTGTCAGTAGCTGGGTCGTAACGGAGGGCTCCCTCTTCGGTCAGGATCCAATGACGACCTTGACTGTCCATCTTTAGATAGTTGATGCGAGACGGCTTCATCAGGTCGTAGGATGCAAAGAAGTCGCGCACCGAGACCTCCTTATTCGTTGAATCCCTTTGTGCTATCAGCAGTTCCTGTTGCTGCGTGATGATCCATGTCGTACCATCGTCCATAAGGGTCAGTTGATTGACCTGGTGCGATTCGGAGGTGATCTGCTGGAATTGCTCTAAGCGAGGCTCGAAAGTATAGGCAACTCCGTCGTACGACACCATCCAAAGATATCCGTAGCGGTCTTCGGCCAATTGGTCGAGGCGGCTGTGGGTGGGTTTGATGCCATTCGGACCTGCCACGAAACGGCGGAACTTGTAGCCGTCGTAGTTGTATAGTCCATCCCACGTGGCAAACCACATCAGACCCTGATGGTCCTGCAGAATGTTCTGCACCACGTATTCCTCCAGACCGTCTTCGGAAGTGTAATGGGTGAATTTGTGTGCTGGAAGGGCAAAGGCAGCCTCAAGGATGGAGATATATAGAAGCAGTGCTACCAAAATGTGCTTTGGGAAAAATGCTATCATTGTGTGAATTGTTTTCAGAAAGATGTGAAGAACGTAACTCGTTGAAATGTGCGCCGCAAAAATAATGAATTCTTTTGAGAAAAACAAGCTTTCGCCAAGTTTTAATGATTTTCATCGATTTTTGTTGCTTTTTGACGAAAAAATGCGTATCTTTGGGGCGCTAAAAAAGAAAGTATATAACTTTTTTGTATGGAGTATTATATTATAATAGGTGTAGTTGGCATTGTAGTGCTACTGGTGACAGTTGCCCTGGTGGCACATCACGTCGGGAAAGGCAAGGTAGAGTCGAAACTGGCTATTGCGAACAAGGAGAAGGAACTGCTGGGACAGCGATTGGCGGAGCTGAAGGAGATTTCGACCCGTGTGCTGGCTGACCAGAAGAACGAAGCTGCCAAGCGTCTGGACGAGGCGAAGGCTGAGGCTCGTGACCTGCTGGAACGCACGAAGACCGAACAGGCCGAGGCGTTGGAGCGCACGAAGTCTGAACAGGCTGAGGCGTTGGAGCGCACGGAACTGCGTCATCGTGAGGAGAAACAGCAGATGCAGGAACGCTATCAGGCACAGTTGAGGACACTGCAAGAGCTGCAGGAGCAGCAGATGGCAGCACTCGGCAACCAGATGCAGAATGCCACGCAAAAGCTGCTGGAGGAACGCCAGGCTGCCCTTGAACAGGGCAATACGAGGCAAATGGATGCGCTGTTGACGCCACTGCGCGAGAAACTGGCCGAGATGAAGAATGCCTTCGAGGAGAGCAGGGAGAGCAACCACCGCAATTCGGCTGCATTCGAGACACAGATGAAGGCAATGCTTGACGGTACACTACGACTGGGCACCGAGGCCCAGCGTCTGACCGAGGCGCTGATCGGCAACGGTAAGGTGCAGGGCGACTGGGGCGAGCAGCTGCTGGCCACGATACTGGAGAACAGCGGCCTGCGAGAAGGCAGTGAGTACGAAGTGCAGGAAAACGTGAAGGACGAGGACGGCAACAACCTGCGCCCCGATGTGGTGGTGCATTGTTCGGACGGACGCAACATCGTGATTGACTCGAAGGTTTCGCTGACCGGCTATTACAACTATGTGAATGCGACGAATGAGAGCGAACGGCAGCAGGCAGAGCGCGACAACCTGGTGTCGATAAAGACGCACATCAAGGAACTTGCTGATAAGAACTACAGCAAGCTTGTCCCCAATGCCGTGCCTACGGTGCTGATGTTTGTGCCCAACGAGGGCAGTTACATCCTTGCCATGCAGAAGGACAAGAACCTTGCCAACGAGGCTTTCCGCAAGGGTGTGCTGCTCATCAACCCGACTAACCTGATGCTCGCCTTGACGCTGATCTACCAGTTGTGGAAGATCGAGCATCGCGAGGAGGACGACCGTCGCATCGTCGAGGCAGCTACCGCGCTCTACGAGAAGTTCTGCATGTTTGCCGAGACCTTCGAAAAGGTGGGCGCACAGTTGCAGACTGCCCAGCGAAGCTACGACCTTGCCAAGTCGCAACTGAACGAGGGCCGTGGCAACATCATCAAGCGTCTCGATGCCCTGCAGAATATGGGCGTCAGTTCGGGCAAGCAGATTCCAACGAAGCTGAGAGAAGAGACCCTCTAAATCTTGCCGCACCCCCCTCAATCCCCCGAACAGCGGGGCGGAATACCTGCTTAGGGGGACTTTCCCCTTAGGTCCTCTAAATCAGTCCATCACGTTGATGGATTTTTGTACATTTTCCCTATAATTTTGTACAGGAAACATTTCTTGCACCTTTTGAAAGAAATGTTGCGGATGTGTAGCGGCTTTTTTGCTATCTTTGCGGCGCCGAGAGGAGGATGTGAATCCCATTTTGGCTCTATTTTTATCGCAAGGTTTAGTTATACATTCGATGTTTATTAATGGTATTAGTTTTATTCTAAGGTATAGATAGTGTTATTATAGGATAAACTGGCCGTGAGGTCAGTTTATTTTTTTAGAGCAGACCCTCTAAATCCCCCTGCTTAGGGGGACTTTTTTAGCAGGTTCTGATAATTTAGATTATTCTGCCATCTTCTGGTCGAGCTTTTGTTGCTGGTCGCCGTTCCAGTAGGCGCAGTCGAGCTGGAAGAAGGTGGTGGTGTAGGGCATGGTGAGAGGAGTCTTGATGATGATGACGTTGTAGAGACGGCCGGCTTCGTCGAGGCGAGCGATGAGTTCCTCGTGGGGTACACTTTGCACATCGTTGCCGCAGATGCTGTCCATCTTGGCGCGGAGGGAGGAGATGCCTTCGACGTCCTCATCGGTGAGGTAGGAGAGTTCCTTGTCGCGATAGATGTGGGCAAAGACATGGTGTGATTGGTCAATCATCTGTTTCACTTCCTGCAGCACGGCAGTATAGGGCTCTTCAGCAAAGAGGGTCGTGATGCCCGAACCTGACTGCCAGGGGTAGGCCATGTCGGTGATGACAATCCAGTTGCGATGACCTAAGGTGGGCATCATCTGGTCGAGTTGGAGATTCCAAGTCTCAGGGGTGGGTTGTGTCTGGGGATTCCTGCAGGAGGAGAGGAGGACGAGGAGGAGGGGTCGTAGGGGAGGAAACAGGCCCGGCAGATGTCTTTACCGGAGGGGTCTGCTTCGTATCCGTAGGCGTGCCTGACGTAGTTGGAAAGGAT
>JAZQBS010000060.1:0-6297 GCA_045545875.1 Bacteroidales bacterium | reverse complement strand
CAGCAGGGAAAGACTACCGAGCAGCATTATTAATATGTACCTCATCGTTGATTTCCTTTCACGATAATCTTTTTACCTTTGTAAATCATAATGCGACCCGTCGTGGCAGGACTGATGCTCCGCCCGAAAAGGTCATAGCAGAAAGTTTCATCGCTGCCATCCTCTGCCCTCAGCTCCAAGATGGCATTGTCGGAAGAATAAGGCCGAATCAGAACCGAGTCGCACACAGGATAGTTCCTCAGATCAATATGTACCGAGGATGATGAAAACCAATAGTCATTCTGCATGCCATCAGGCAAGCTGAGCGTCATCGTCCAACCATCCTTGGCGTTATCAGCCTCGACGGTCGCTGTCCGGTTTCGAAAGAGTGCACCCTCAAAGTCGCCTTCAAGCAGCGTGATGCCATTGACTTTCACATTCATGCCTTTCGTCTCGATGACGGTCGGGATGACCTTGCCCAACGCGAACGTCTCCGTCAGGTTGCGATACATGGCTGCCGCACGTTCTCGCGTATAGTCCATCATAGCATTCTGCTCATACTTGTACCAATTATAGGTGCCGTGTGACGAATAGGCATCGAACGTGTAGTGCATCTCATCCTCTATTTCGTCTCTCATCTCAGCAAGCAAAATACAGGCGTACGAAGGCTTCAGGAAATCGCCAAGATATACGGTGAACCGATCGATGAACATGCGTCTGAACTCTTCGAAAGACTTCAGTTTCGTAAAGAGCCTATGTCCGCTCTCGTTCCCCTTGTTCTTCACTTCCTGTCCTTCTGTTCCCTCGACGAAGATGTAGTTGAGGAAGTTCTTATCGTTCGAAAAGAATCTGTATTCGTCCAAATCCTTGAGAATCCATCGCCAGCGACCACCTTCAGCCTTCGGAGCCCAGGCAAAGATATTGTTCCCCGGCCAGTCGTGATTGCCGCAGTAGGCTTCGGCTATCAGATAGTTGGCAAATTCGCTGATGTCCATGAGTTGGCCAATCGTCTCGTAAGTGGAAGAATTGTTCCAGACACGCGTGACAAGTTCGTCGTACGTCCCCTCTCCGTAATAGATGTTATCGGTCTGATAGATATCATCGTCATCAATGCCATAATTGGCCTCGACATAATGCTCGTCCGACCTTTCCCGCAACTCATACATGCCCTTGTATTCTCCATTGATATACACTATCACGGGGCGATAGGCTTGCCAATCCAAGTCGGCCACATGCATTCCGAACAGCTGCTGCACGAAGGCATCGTTCGTCCTTGAGCCGAAACTTCTCGACCCGCCGTTGCGAAGCATTAGTGAAGAGTGTTTCGTGACCTCGGGTTTATCAATCCAGAAAGGACATTTGAAGCGTTTGGTACCAAAACGCTTGTGGGCATAGAGCCGCAATGATTTCTGCGCATACACGCGCGAAGTCTTGCCTCCCACCGATGTCTCGCACAACTGATTCAGCGCAGTGCTGTCTGCCACAAAAAACTCGACGTTGAGCGGACGTCGCCAACTCTGCATAAAGTTGGCGTTCGGGTCATCCTTATCCCCTGCCAATATTCCAATCTTCTCGTCGTAGAGATAATCGCCGTCAGTCACCAAAGAGAAGACGGGCATCCCCAACGTGCGCGGATGGAAAATATAGCTATGTGTGGCGGCAGGCTTGGGCAAACAATCCTGGGAGAGTATCTTGGCACGAACTACCATCGAATGGTCAACGTCGAGACTTACCTCCTTGCCAAAATCGGAGTGCAAGTCCGGCTCACTCCCATCTGTCGTCCAATAGATGTTAGCGTCATGCGGACATCCGGCTTCGGGCATGGTCACGCGAAGTGTGAATGCCTCATCCATCAATCCGCCCTCCACGCTAAAGATAGGATCGGGAGCCACGTCGGTCGTCCCTTGCCCCACATTCGCAGATCCTGGAGAAGGCTGCAATTCGTAATGCCACTCCTCGTCGCCATCATTTACTCGACCGTAGGCAATGTTCGGGGCAGGCATACTCTCGTACGTGAGCTGGTCAATCACCTTTCCTCTCGCATCAAACAAATAGAGCTCGCCCGTCCCCACATCCAATCGGAAGTCGGTGTGCAGACCTTCGGCTTTCTTGTCGCAATAGATGAGCAGATAGCCCCGTGCAGGTATATACCTGTTGCCTTCCAATCGCCAAGCATCCGTGCCATCAGCATGTTCACCAATGGAATAGCCCGAAATATTGATTGCAGACCCGCTCGGATTGTAAAGCTCCACCCAAGAATCGGGGAAGTCGTGCTCCTCCATCAGCTGGTCAATGTTCGACTGCATGATCTCGTTAATGACAAGATTCTCTGTCTCTTCACTCTCGCGCGCGCAGAGAGAGAGAGAGAGTAGTCAGGAAGATTGTTGTAGCTCTAATCATATATTATATTAATGTGAAAAAGACTGTTCACTGATGAATTCTGAGGATTTTCTTGCCTTTGTGAATCATTACCCGCCCATCAGCAGGATGCTGGAGACGCTGACCGAACAAGTCATAGAATGAAGCATCATCGCAATCCTCAACAACGGCCTCCTCTATGCCAGCTCCAGGAGCGACTACTGGCAAAAGGGTCAGCGAGACGATATTGTTGCCCAGCAGATCCGCTCGGAGAGATATTTCGGGCTGATGAAAGGTGCGAGTCTCGAAGCCTCCATTGGAGTAACCGACTACCAGCTGCCAATGGAAATTACTGCTGCCACTATTCACACGGAAAGCCCTTCCACTGAAACAATATCCATCGAAATTGCCCTCAGTCAAACCGATGTCGTTCACTCTTACCGGCACATTGTAAACCGAGCCATCATGATATGCCATCGAAGAGACCGTAAGCGGGATAACATCCCCCAAATTGAATCGCGAAGCAAGCTGCTGGCTCTGGATCAGCGGACGCTGCTGACAGAATGGGATAAGCCGATTCTCGATACGATTGGCAAAATCCTGATAGGTGGCACCTTCGTTCATGAAGGCGAATGTCGCTTCGATCTCACCATCAATCGCTGCACGCATTTTGTTAATCATTGCAACTGTGACCGAGGGTTTGCAGAAATCCCCCAGATAGACCATCATGCGGTCGATGAACGGGTTGCGGAACTCCAGCATATCGAACAGCCGCGCAAAAATGCGTCGGTGTTCGGGTTTTTCATCGTAATTGCTCTCACTTCCCGTCATTGTGATGAAATTAAGCCAGTTCCAGTTGTCTCCTCCTCCGGCAAGATCGTCAAGGTCCTTCAGCAGAGGACGGAAAACCTTCTGGGTTTCGCTTCTGTCGTACCACAGATAGACGTTGGTATGAGCAAAGGTGCGATTGGAGGAATATGCCTCGCAGCAAAGATAATTGAGAAGCAGCGACATGTCGAAGTATCGGGCGAAGTCTTCATATCTGGAATACGGGTCATCTATCAGCTGACGAACATCGTCGTAGTCTGCCACACTGCTATAAAAAGCTTCGACTTCCGAAATGGAATCTTCCTCCAGACCCAGATTGTTCGATGCCCAAGTATTGTTGGCACGCTCACGAATGTCCATGATTCCATTGTACTTGCCGTCGATATAGACAATGCACGGCCGATAGTCGAGATACTGCAAGCTGTCGATATGATTGGCAAAAAGCAACTGTACAAAGGCGTCGTCAATACGTGAGTCGAGGCAGCGCGTGCCACTATTGCGAAGACAGAAAGTCTTGGTCTTCTTGATGAATGGCTTATGCGGGAAGAATGTCGATGATTTGAAGCGTTTCTTCTGCCAGCGCTTGTTGGTATAAAGGTTCATCGCCTTCTGATTTCTTCGCAGCGACCCTGCACCATGCATGCCCGCCTCGCCTATCTGATTGATGAGTGCCGTGTCAGGCTCCGATTGTTCGAAGAACTCGATGTTGAACGGGCGACGCCAACCCTTGAAGCAATTGCCATCAAAATCATCGCCCACCATCATGCCGATCTCCTCGTCGTAAAGGTATCTGCTGTCGGTCGATAGCGAAAACACCGGCAGTTGCGTCGAGCGTGGATGAAAGATATAGGAATGCGTAACAGGCAGGGAAGTCAGTGCGAAGTCAGAAATCAACCGGGCACGGACCACCGTTGTTTTCGTTATCTGTATCCTACACGGTTCATCCTTGGCATAGCTTGCTGACGCTTTGGTAGGAGCCGAGCCATCGAGGGTGACATACAGGCGCGTGTCGGAAGGAAGAGCGGCATCAGGAAACGCAATCGATAGTAAGAATGACTCGCCCACCGTGAGCAGTCGCCCTGCATGACTGAATATCGGATTAGGCAAGAGAAAGTCTGAGCCACGGCTTTCGTTCGGTTCGCCAGGCGTTGGCGTGACTTCAAATTGCCATTCGTCAGCCCCATCAGCCACTCGGCCCCAAGCGATATTGGGGGCAGGCATCTCTTCGTATGCCACACTATCGATCAATACGCCGTCCGCATTCCAAAGATAGAGGGCTCCCGCCTTGGTAGATTCCAACCGGAAGTCAGTGTGTTCCCATCCGTCATCCTTCTTGTCGCAATAGAAGAGGATATGCCCAGCTGCAGGGAGTTCGCGAGTATGGTACAGTTTGTAAGCTTTGGCATAGTCGCTACTGGTGCCAATGCTCCAGCCTTTCATGTTGATTTTCTTTCCTGTAGTGTTATAGACTTCGAACCAGGAGTCGGGGAAATCCTTTCGATAGAATAAGGCATCGATGTTGCTCTGCATCAGTTCGTTGATAATCACTTGATGCGTCTGGGCGACAAGAGAACCACCTGAACTGACGAGTAGCATCAGACATGCGACAATCAGACTTCTTTGAAATAATGCTCTTTCCATATTCCCTTATTTGCTGATAATCTTCCGGAATGTTCCATCGGGATCACGCACCAGTCGTATGTCCCCCCCCCCTGCATTGCTGCAAGGCGTACCATAGATGGTATAGTAGAGGGCAGGAGTTTTGTTCTCATCATTCGCTACACACTCTATGCCTTCGCCCGGGTCGATCGAAATGGTCGTGAAGACGACAGATTCGCAAGTGCCCACAGTTTGGGCCAAACGCATGCTGACCGATGGCTGCTCATATCGGAAGGTCTTCGTGTTGCCATTCAAATAGGTCACAGTCATTGCCCAGCCCACTGCAGGGTTTCGGCTGTCGAGCCTCAGCTTGCGCCCCATCCAAGTGTAGCCGTCAAATCGGCTTTGGGTGAGCCCGACATTGTTGACCAGAATCGGATTCCCCTGCGGATAGATGGTCATCGGGACGACATCGCCCAACGAGAAATATTGTGCAAATTGATTGTAAGCACGCAGTGGGCGCTGTTCGCAATAGGGTATCAGCCGTTCGTTGATAGTTTTGTCAAAGTCAGCATAGCTTACATCTTCGGTCATAGCAGCAAAGGTTGCTGCCACTTCGCTGTCGATTTCATCGCGCATTTGGCGAATGAGCGGCAACGTCACATCGGGGCGAAGGAAATCGCCGAGATAGGTACCCATGCGGTCGATGAAGGCCTCGCGGAACTTATCCATCATCAGCAATTTCTGTATCAGCCGATGTTTGATAGGCTGCAATGCCCATTTCCCTTCATTCCCCGTCACCATAAGCCAATTGAGATAGTCGAAACCCAATTGGGAATTGGAGAAATAGTCAAGGTCTTTCAGTACGAAATGCCACTTGCCATGCTTCTTTCTCCACATATATACATTATTATGGGGGAAATCCTCATTCGTTGCAAAAGTCTCGCAGCAGAGATAGTCGATAAACTGGCTCATCTCCATGATGGTTTCGAAATCGGCAAATGTCGAAGATTCGTCATCGATGAGCTGGAGCATATCGGCGTATGCTGGCGCATCGCTGTAGAAACTTTCCACAACATCCACCTCCTCCGTGATTCCATAATTCGATTCCAGATAGTCCTCGTCAACCTTCTCTCTTAGTCCAAAGACGCCCTTGTATTCTCCATTGATATAACCAATGACGGGCGAATAGGCTATCCATTCGAGCGAATCCTTCCATCGGGCGAAGAGCCTTTGCGCCAGTGCATCCTCAAACCGTGTGTCGATACACCGATTGCCGCCATTGCGCAGACGAAATGACTTGACCCGGGTGACTTCCGGTTTGTCTGCGGGCCACAGTTGTGCCTTGAAGCGCTTCTTGCCAAAACGCTTGTTGGCATACAGCTTGAGTGACTTCTGCGAATAGATACGCGATCCCAAACCACCCACAGCCGTTTCGCCAAGCTGATTGATAATGGCATCATCGCCCTGCTTTTCGAAATATTCGATGTTGACGGGACGACGCCAATCCTTGTAGCAATTGCCCGTGCCCAA
>JAZQBS010000059.1:0-3335 GCA_045545875.1 Bacteroidales bacterium | reverse complement strand
CATGGCTACGATCCGACTTCCTCTTCCTCGACGTCTGGGACGTGAACAACCGCAGTGTATTCCGCACGATGCGCGACATGCTGTTGCGTCCGGGCTATATGATTCGCGACTATCTGAACGGCATGCAGGCAGGCTACTTCTCCCCTTTCAAGATGTTCTTCCTGCTCGCCACCCTCTCGCTGCTCGTCGAAAACGGCTTTTTCTACAATCCCGAAGAAAAAAGTGAAAACTCAGACATTGTGTCGGAGATGGAGGCTGCGGCCAAGGGAGTGAAAGAGTTGAGGGAGGAAAGGGAAAAGGACAGCCTCGCTTTTACATCAGACAAAGTCGAAACAGTTTTGACTACGGATGAGGTCGCAACTGCTTCGACTTCGGAAGAGGAGGAGGTCAACGCTGCCTCGAAAGAAGACAACGATAGTATTTCGAAAACAGAAATAATTCACAAGAGACTGGATAACAATTCCAACGACCCTAAGGTCCAAATGATCCATAAAGTGGGCAAGATGATCAGCAAGTTCGCCGATAATAATCCTGCGCTCTTCACGCTAATCATGCTGGTACTGTTTTCGCTGTCCCTGTTCGTTTTTTTCCGCCATTGTCCACGTTACCCGAATCTGAGATTCTCAGAGTTTGTGGCGGTGCTGATTTGCTCGTACAACACCTACACGCTTTTTATGATCTTCGGCACCCTGTTTGACTCCTTCATCATCAAGATCATAGCCATGTTGATGCTGCTGGTGTCGCTGAGCCAGTTCTCAGGCTACTCCAAGCGCCGCATCTTTGGATATCTGACGATAACCTCTATCTTCTGGTTCACCCTGGTGGTCGCCATCATTGCCTCAGGTATCTACTTCCTGGCGATAAGGTAACAAGATGCCTTCGATGAAAATCACTTATAGGTAATCTTCTGCACAATCTGACCGGGATCGACGATGGAGAGTGTGAGGGTGTGTTCGCACTGACGTGCCAAGGGGAAGGTGAGGACGTATTCCTTGCTGTTGGCAAGCACCTGGATGCTCCATGAGGTTCCCCATTCCTTGAACTTATTTTCGCAAACCACGGTTTCGGCGCCATCCACACTGACGCCGATGCGATTGCTGACGTCATAGGAAACAGGCCACATCGGGAGTACCGAAATGCATACGGTGACCGAATCGGCCGAACCTGCAGGCAGGGGGATATCGATGGAGCCACGAGCGTCGGCATCGAGGGGCTGTCCCATCTGGAGTGCCACCCAGTCGGTGCCCAGACCTTCGAGCAGACGGAAGGTCGTCTGGCCATCGAGTTGCGAAGCCAAAGAATTCAGATCTACCTTATTGACAAACGATGGATGCCACTGGTCGGCAGGCAGACGATAGGCCTCGGTAGGCACATCGGAGAGTTCGGGCATCTGCTGATACTTGGCACAAATTCCCGGGGGAATCTCCGACATCATCTGGTCCCATTTGCCGTCGAGCAACGTGTTGTACCACTGACGCAGGTGGTTGAGCTCGTAGTAGGCATCGGTAGCCTGCTGGGCATAGTGAGCCAAGCCCGTCTCATGATTGGCCTGGGCATAGAGGAACTTGCGGTTCATCTGATAGGCCGATTGCACAGCATAGCCCAACATCTCGAAGAGGGCGGGACGCTGCTCCTCCTTCACGCTTTGGTCGATGCGATCGACGACATAGCAGATGTCCTGGTATTCGACGAGGCGACGCTGTGCCGAACCATCGGCAAACGAGAAGTCGCTGTCGTGCAGACGTTCACGTTCGGGGGTGTTCCACTCCCATTCGTAGCCCATGAATTCGGGTTTGCGGTCCCAGGCCAGGCGGTAATAATGGTCGAGGATGAACTGGAAATCGTCGAGATGCTGCTCACCAAAGACGCTGGCAAGCCACTGCGCTTGGTAGCGATTGGCATTCTCGTAACTGAAACGCGAGAAGTCGTAGGCCATGTCGAAGAACATCTGCGTCTCGATCTCCATGGGCTTGATGTCGCCCACATTAAGGAGCCAATAGCGGTCGGCACCTGCCTCGTAGGCCTTGAGGAGTTCCTCGTACATCAGCATCGGAGCCGTGGAGGGGAGCCAAAGGTAGTCGTGGGGCGTGCCGAGATAACTGAGGTGGTAATAGACGCCGCTTCCTCCACGGCGAAGACGCTCGTTGGTATTGCTCACACGCTTCATGTAGCCGTAGTTGTCGTCGGGCCAGATGAGGGTGATGTCGTCGGGCACACGAAGGCCGGCATCGTAGATGTCGAGGGTCTCCTTGTAAGGCACGAAGATTTGTGGAATGGTTGCAGCCTTCTTTCCTTTATATTTTTCGAGTATTTCGCGCTGACGGGCAAAAACCTGCTCGAGGGTGCGTGCACGGTCGCGTGGATCGGTGCTGCCCTTCATTGCCTCGTCGTGAAGTCCGCGCATACCCATGGTGTAGATGTTGTCGTACTGTGCAGTCTCACGAATGCGGTCGTCGAGTTTGCGCAGGATGGTCTGGCTGTTGGTCTCGTAGTTCCATTCACCATCGCGCTGCTTGTCCCATTCGAAGAGGGAGGCGTTGTTGAAGAGCAGGGGTTCGCAATGGCTGGTGGTGATCATGATGCCCCACTTGTCGGCCATCACCTGGCTCTCGGGGTGGCTGTAGAAGGCACCGGTGATGCTGTGCATGGCAGGTGCCAGCATGTTGCCCTTGAGACGCAGGATGAGTTCGCAGACGCGGTTGTAGGTCTTGGGTCCGATGTCGCCAAGCTCCTTCTCGTAGTTGCGCGAAGCCCAGGTGAAGAGACCCCAGTCCTCGTCGTTGATGAAAAGGCCGCGATAGCGGATGGTGGGCTGTGGGCTGAGGAAGTTCTCTACGTAATCACGAACGGGAATCCTGGCATCGAGCACGGGAACATCGGCAAACCAGTACCAAGGGCTCACGCCAATCTGTTCGCTGACGTGGAATACGCCATAGGCAAGGCCACGGGGATCAGAACCAGTGATGCAGAGGTCGGTGCCTCGTGTCTCGATGGCAAAGCGTTCCCAAGCCCCACGCAGGGCCTTGGGGCTGCGTGCAGCATATCTGGTGGTGGCAAGGAGGATGTTCTCGCCCTTGGTTTTACGGGTGGCTACAGCGGGACGAACGCCAGCGACACGCTCGATGTCGTCGGCAAGGGTCTGCGCCATCTGACTGACAAGGGGCGCATCCTTGGGGTTATACACAATCGTGGCCTTTGTGAGGTCGATGGCCCGGGCGATTGGGGCAAGGGCGAGGGCCAAAAAGAGAAGGAGGATACGGGACATGCGGTTATGAGGGGTTAAGAGGGGAAGTCGGAGGCCAAGCGGTCTTAGGAAGACAAAGGGCTATGACAAC
>JAZQBS010000058.1:0-19161 GCA_045545875.1 Bacteroidales bacterium | reverse complement strand
GCTTGGACCACGCCAGGTACTATAGCCAAACTGCGCATCGAGCGTATGATTGGTCTTCCATTCGTGACGATAGTTAATGTCGGCGTGATCATCCGGTTGTCGCCTTCGCTGTGGATGTGACGCGTACGGCTGTAACCCTGTGAAGGATTGCGGAAGTTCTCGTTGGTGTAGTCGTAGTCAGTATCGTTCTTGTTTGAGCCGAACATCGCCATCACACCAAAACCGAGGTCGTCGTGACGGGTGAAATGCCAGGTAGCGCCGGCACGGCTGAAAAGGTTGTTGCCCTTGCCATCGTTTTCCGATTCGGTGATCATATTGGCATAACGATTGCCGCTGCCATCGAGATAATCGCGATCGGAGTAGCTGCCGCCCTCGTTGACACGACGGTTGAGACCGATGTTGGCGTAGGCATCGAGAAGGCCGCTGCTGTAATTGATGTTTGCGCCAGTGCGACCACCGCCAAGGTTATTGAGGTTGAGCTGCACGCCACCGTAGTAGCCAGCCTTGCGATCGCGCTTGAGGATGATGTTGATGATACCGGCCGAGCCTTCGGCACTGTACTTGCTCGAAGGATTGGTGATGACCTCGATGCGGTCGATGCTTTCGGCAGGCATCTGTTCGAGGATGTCGCCGCGATTGTCGGCGGTGAGACCCTGTGCCTTGCCGTTGATCCAGACGGTGACGCTTGTCGAACCGCGGAGAGAGATAGTGCCTTCGCTATCAACTTCGACCGAAGGAATGGACTCGAGGGCTTCGCTTGCCGAAAGACCGGCAGCTGATGCCTGCGAACCGATATCGAAGACCTTCTTGTCGATCTCGAGACGCATAGACGACTTCTGGCCAACCACATTCACTTCGTCGAGAACCTCGGAGTCGTCGTTCATCTTGAAGGTCGACAGACGGACGAGGGAATCGTTGGACTTGGCATTGACGGTGATGTTCTTCTCAATCGTCTCGTAACCCACATAACTGATTTTCAACTTATAGTTTCCGTTCTTGACATTGGGCAGTTCGAAATGACCCGTTTCATCGACAATACCACCTGACACCAGTTTGCCACTGGCATCGAGCAAAGAAACGTTAACGAACTCGAGTGGAACGTTTTTTGAATCTACGACCTTACCTCTTAGGATAGCAGCATTTGTCGATAACGCTGACATCGACAAAAGTGACAATAACAATACGTGCTTAGTAAAACGCATCTTTATAATAAAAAATTGATAAAATAACTTTCCTAATTTAGACTGGCTAAAAAAGGAAAGTTTAAATGGGGGGTGATTTTTTTTGCAGACATAAACGGCTGCAAGCGGAAACACGAATGACCAAAGGGCACGAAGGCCCGAAGGGCCGATGTGTTACTTGCTGAGATACTCGTGCATACTGCCAGCGGCACGACGACCATCGCCCATGGCAAGGATGACGGTAGCACCACCACGCACGATGTCACCACCAGCAAAGACGTCGCTCACGGCACTCTGCATAGTCTCTTCGCCTACGACGATAGTGCCGCGACGAGAAATCTCGAGACCCTTGAATGCCGATGGGATGATCGGGTTGGGCGAAACGCCAATGGCCACGATGACGAGGTCGGCAGGGATGGTCTCGGTCTTGCCTTCGACAGGAACAGGAGAACGACGACCCGAAGCATCGGGCTCACCCAACTCCATTACCTGGAGGACAGCCTCCTTGACACGACCATTCTCGTCGGCGATGTATTCAATAGGATTGTGGAGCACGTGGAAATCGATGCCCTCCTCCATTGCGTGATGCACCTCTTCGGCACGGGCGGGAAGCTCGTTGACACTACGACGATAGACGAGCGTAACGGTTTCGGCACCCATTCGCTTGGCGGTACGAGCAGAATCCATAGCTGTGTTGCCACCGCCACAAACGACTACGTTCTTGCCCTTGAGCACAGGAGTGTCATAGCCCTGACCGCGACCTGCACCCATCAGGTTGATACGAGTCAGGTATTCGTTGGACGACATCACGCCGATGAGGTTCTCGCCGGGGATGTTCATGAAGCGAGGAAGACCTGCACCCGAACCTACGAAGATGCCATCGAAGCCCATCTCGTGAATCTGGTCATAGGAAATGGTCTTGCCGACAATCACATCGGGCACGAAGTTGACGCCCATATCGCGGAGGGTATTGATCTCGGCTTCTACCACGCTGTTGGGCAGACGGAACTCGGGAATACCATACTTGAGCACACCACCGATGTCGTGAAGTGCCTCGAAGACAGTAACCTCGTAGCCGAACTTTGCCATATCGGCAGCGAAAGCAAGGCTGGAAGGACCGGAACCAACGGCGCAAACCTTCTTGCCGTTCTTAGGAGCACATTCGGGAGCCTTCATCTGGCCCGATTCGCGCTCATAGTCGGCAGCAAAACGCTCGAGATAACCGATGGCAACGGGCTTCTGCTTCATCTTTAACTTGATGCACACGCCTTCGCATTGCTTTTCCTGTGGGCAGACACGTCCACAGACTGCCGGAAGGCTGCTGGTCTTCTTGATGGTCTTGATGGCCTCGTCGAAGTTTTCGCGTTCGATGTTCTTGATGAATGTTGGAATATTGATGCCTACAGGACAGCCTTTCATACAGCTTGGATCGGCACAGTCGAGGCAACGCTTTGCTTCGAGCACAGCCTGCTCGCGGCTAAGACCCTGCTGAACTTCTTCGGTAAAGGTCGTAACACGATATTCGGGTGTCAATTCGGGCATCTTGACGCGCTCGATGGCTCCACGATCCTTTGGAGACATTGACTTGCGCAATTCTTCACGCCATGGCTCATTGCGAAGAGCCTTTATTTCTTCAAGTGTCATAATCAATTTATTTTGGGTTCTGAAAGGTTCGAAGGGTTTGAGAGGTTCGAAAGGTAACGGTACCTTCAATCCATTTCAGATCTTTTCAGAACATTTCAGAACAATTCTTAACCATTCAGAACCTTATTCATTGCCTCAGTCTCTTCGGCACGATAGGCGCGCATACGCGACATCATCTCGTCGAAGTTCACTTCGGCAGCATCGAACTCGGGACCATCGACACAAACGAACTTGGTCTTTCCACCAACGGTGACACGACAAGCACCGCACATGCCCGTTCCATCGACCATGATGGTATTGAGGCTGACGATGGTCGGCACTTCGTACTTCTTGGTGAGCAGGGCAACAAACTTCATCATGATTGTAGGACCGATGCAGACACACTTGTCGACATGTTCGCGCTGGATGACTTGCTCAACACCCACGGTGATGACGCCCTTCTGGCCATAGGAACCATCGTCGGTCATGATGAGAACCTCGTCGGAGTTGGCACGCATCTCGTCCTCGAGGATGATGAGATCCTTGGTACGGGCAGCCAAAACCACGATAACACGGTTGCCAGCCTCGTGCATAGCCTTCACGATGGGAAGAAGTGGAGCAACGCCGACACCACCGCCGCAACAAATCACGGTGCCATACTTCTGAATGTCGGTAGCGTGACCGAGAGGACCGACAACATCGGCCAACTCATCACCCACGTTCAACGCATTGATACGGGTAGAGCTGGCTCCAACGGCCTGAACCACGAGGGTGATGGTTCCCTTCTCAGTGTCAGCATCAGCAATGGTAAGAGGAATTCTTTCGCCTTTCTCATCGAGACGGACAATGACGAAATGTCCGGCTTTGCGACTTTGGGCAATCAGCGGAGCCTCGACCTCAAAACAGGCCACCTTCTCGCTGAACATTTTCTTGCTTACGATCTTAAACATTATAAAATAACAATTAACGAATAACAATTAAAGTTCTTTGGTTGGTACAAAAACCTTTAACATAACCATATTTGGCTGCAAAATTACGATAAATTTCCATAAAAACAAAAATATTTCAGGAAAAATTCTTTTTATTTGCAAAAAATGTGTATATTTGCACCGAAAATGATTTATCTTATTGACAAAAATGAAAGACTTTCTTCGTTCGGTTATTATTGTTATTATTTTAATATGTGGCATTGCCGTATATTTCGGCCACTATATGTTGAATGTAGCCGTCAGACCTGAGAGCGACCGTCGCCATCAGTTGGATAGCTGCTATGCCCGTGTCTATAACAAATATCCTGAATTGCAGATATGGCACGATTCGCTGGTGGCAAAAGGCAATCTGCGCGACACCTTCCTTCTGGCTGATGACGGCACGAAACGTCACGGTCTGATTCTGCGTCACGACAGCTTGTCAAATGGAACGTCGCTCGTGCTTCACGGCTACGACGACAATGCTGTCATCATGATGCGATATTTCTATATGCATTATGAGGTGCTGGGACGCGATGTGATCGTGCCCGAACATTTCAACCACGGATTGAGCGATGGCGACCATATCCGTTTCGGCTGGCTCGACCGACTGGACATCAAGAATCTCTGGATACCGCTGGCGCACCAGCTTTGGCCAAAGCAGGACATTGTTGTGCATGGTCTTTCGATGGGAGGCGCCATCACGATGTTCACTTCGGGTGAGGAATTTGCTGACTCGCTGCGTGTTAAAGCCTTCATCGAGGATTGCGGATACAGTTCCACCTGGGACGAACTTGTCTATCAGTTGAAGGCCGATTATGGAATGCCCTCCTTCCCTATCCTGAATATCGCCGACTGGTTCAGTTATTTCCGTAACGGTTGGGACTTCAAGGGCAGCGATGCCGTGAAGCAGGTTGCCAAGTGCAAGAAACCAATGTTTTTCATCCATGGTGATGCCGACGACTTTGTGCCGACCGACATGGTGTTCAAATGCTATGAAGCGAAGAAGGACGGCTACAAGGAGCTTTGGATAGTGCCTGGTGCCGCCCATGCGCGTTCGATTCACGAGAACTGGGAGGAATATTGCGAACGCTGCGAAGAATTCATCAATCGCGTTGGAGCAATCCAGTAAAAAACAATAGCAAAATATGAAATATAGATTTTCTTCGTTGTTGTTGCTGTTTGTATTCCTTTGTGGCCAGTTTGTTCCGGCAAAGGCCATAGAGAAATACAATTTTCCCAATCACGACCGACCCACGGTGGCTGTCGTTCTGGCGGGAGGTGGAGCCAAGGGCGTAGCGCATGTTGCCGCCTTGAAAGCCATCGAGGATGCGGGCATCCCCATCGACCTGGTGGTAGGCACTTCGATCGGCTCCATCATTGGAGGATTCTATTGCACGGGGTATTCGCCCGATACGATGAAGCAGATCATCAAGGGCACCGATTGGGTGAAGCTCATCACCGATAATCCCGACTACAAAATAGAAAAGACATTGAGCATGAAGAAGGATAACGAAAGCTACCTGCTACGTTATCTGCTTGATCCCTCACGAAAGTTTTCTTCAACGGGATTGGGAGGAATACTTGGTGGCACCAACGTAATGCACTTCTTCCAGGATATCACCCGATTCCTGCCTGATACGCTACATTTCGAAGATATGCCCGTGCCTTTTGCCTGTGTAGGTACTGAAGCCATCAACGGCGAGAAAAAGGTGTTTACCAGCGGAAATCTGCCAACTTGCATCCGTGCTTCTATGGCTATACCTACAGCATTCACGCCTGTTACCATCGATTCGGTAGTATATGTTGATGGTGGTGTTGTGGATAATTTTCCCGTCGATGTAGCCAGGGAGTTGGGAGCTGATATAGTAATTGGCGTAGATCTTGTTGTGAATATGACCAACGAACAACTCACCAATTCGGCCATCGATATGCTCTTGAACTGCATTGACCTATATAGCCGTGAACAGTACAAACATAATATCGAAGACTCCGACGTCTATATTCCCATCGACGTGACCGGTTATAGTGCGGCATCCTTTGGAGCCACGGCACTCGATACACTTATGAAGCGTGGAGAATATTACGTTGGACTGAAGAAGGCTTCGCTTGACTCTTTGGCCAAGTCGCTAAATCTTAAGGAAGAGCCCAAGCGCATTCGCGTGGGAGAATATTCCTTTGCAAATGCTGGCAAAGGTGGCACCTCATGGACGGATTCGCCCGATGCTTCGCTCAGTAAAGTGAATGATGGTTCGTTGTACAGTTCAATCAATCTGGGTGCCCGTTTCGACAATTCGGAATTTGCATCGGTAAAGGTAAGGTTGAACTGGGTTCTTTCGCATAAACATGCCACTTTATTCAAAATACAGACACGTCTGGGAGATCGTTTTGACATAAGTGGAGACATAAGCATGAAAACCGTTGGCAAGCAACGATTGGGCATGAGCCTAAAGTTCAGGCGCCATGACTTGAAATACCTGTTTGGCAAAAAGAAGGCAGTGGACTGCGAGTTACGTCAAAGTGGTGCCAATCTGTATTTGACGCAGGAATGGCGTTCGATACAATTCCTCTTCGGCCTTTCGTACAATAGTTATGGTTATCGGGATATTCTCGTTGATCCAAAGTTTGTTGAATATCTGCCAAAAGACAGATACAAGGAACGGCATTTCTCGTATTATTTCTCGGGAGAGATCAATTCACTGAACAGCCAGAACTTCCCCACTCGAGGACAACAGATGATATTGAATGCCGATTTCATCACCGACAACCTGGCGACGTATAAGGACAAGACCATGCTTCCCATCGTTAGTTTCCGTTGGATGGCAGCCCTTCCTTTCTCGAGTCGATTCACACTCCAACCCCGTATGTTTGTGCGTGCCATATTCAAGGAAGAGAGTGCCGACAAGCCTTTTGCCTTGTTCAACTTCTTGGGCGGATTCATGAACGAGATGGACTTCAGGCAACAGAGAACGATGGCAGGTTTGTATGACAAGGAGATGATCAGCGAAGACGGTCTGGGTTTAGCTGGCACGGAAATTCAGTATATGATTTTCAGGAACCAATACATTAAGGTTGCAGGCGATGTGATGTCACATACCAACAACATCAAGTACGCATTCAATCACGACGCCTTGAACTGGGGTGTTGAAGCCAGTTACAACTACAAGACACCTATCGGACCGTTGACTGCAAAGGTCTATTGGAACAACGTGTCGGATAAGTTCAAGTTCTTCGTCAGTGGAGGTTATTATTTTTAATGAAGCCGGTATGCATCTTCTGCGCATTGAATCGATTGAACCGATAAGCATGTAGCAGAGGCAGCTGCCAATGGTACTTCACAGCAAACAGACGTATTAGAATCACCACCAAGGCGCATCCCGATTGAGCAATGATCGTGGGTGCGCCATATCGTATGGCGGCTGTGTAGAACAACCCTCCTACCAGACACGCCATGGCATAGATGTCACGACGGAAGATGAGCGGAACCTCATTGATGAGAATGTCGCGAATCACACCGCCGGCTGCACCCGTGCAAACGCCCATAATGATGCAGGCATAAAGCGGGAAGCCTGCATCGTAAGTCTTTTGAATGCCTACGATGGTGAACAGGCCCAAGCCGATTGTGTCGAACAGGAAGATCGTCTGAGCAATCTCACTGATGAACTTGTGCAGAAAAAGAAAGGCGAGCACGGCCAGCATAACGATGAAAAGATAGATCCACTGCGTCATCCAGAAGGGACTGACACCAATCATTACATCGCGCATGGTACCACCACCAACGGCTGTGGCAAGACCAACGATGAAGGCGCCGAAAAGGTCGAACTGCTTTTCGGATGCCAACCGAAGACCGGAAATGGCAAAGGCGAAAGTGCCAAGATAGTCGATGACATCGACAAAGGTGAGATTGAACATAGTTTTGAACAAAAAAAGTCGTGTAAAGTAATCAATACTTCACACGACCGTTATAACCAAAAATATTTAATAATCAAATTAAAAGTGGTAAGTGTTTAATGAAGCACTTCCAAAGCAATGCAGCACATAGTTGTGAAATAAGCCACAGTAGCGGCAATCTGCAAATACTTGTTCTTAAAAATACTTTCCATAATACTAATACCTTAAATTAATATATAAAAAACAAAAGCAATTTATAAAAGCTATCTACTTACAAATCCTTTCGGCCGGTCTAGAACCTTGACCTTGCCAGGGGTTTTGTTTTTTTTGACGCTGCAAAGATACGGCATTATTTCGAAATGCGCAAACGTTTGCACTAAAAATCGCTTTTGTCAGTCAAAATTAGGGTAAAATACTATGGATTTGCTATTTTTGGTGGGCAAATAAGAAGTATTAATTCTTAAGTTTTGGTCTTAATCGTATACCTGGAACATCATCTGCTGAAGGATGGTATCGGCCTTTTCCTTGCTGATTAGGGCTGAAACGATGGCGTGTCCGAGGGCAAAAGCAGCGCCTGGACCACAGCCGGTAATGAAGTTCTTGTCACAAATTACGGTCTTCTTGAGGCAATTGGCGCCTTTAAGTTCCTGTTCGAAGCCAGGATAGCACGTTGCATTCTTGCCGTTGAGTAAGCCCAGGCGGCCATAAACCAAAGGTGCAGCACAGATGGCAGCCAACCATTTGCCGGCAGCATTATATTCGAGAATCGATTCGCGAAGAGGTTCGCAATCACTCAGATTGGTTGCGCCGGGCATACCACCGGGGAGGAAGATCATATCGCCATCGGAAAGGTCAGTGTCTTCAAGCAGCGTATCGGCAACAACCACTACTCCATTGGATGCTTCCACATCGTTAAACGGAGTGATGCTGACGATTTGTACATCAATACCTGCACGACGCATGATGTCGATGGGTACAGTTGCTTCGGCAATTTCGAAGCCGGGGGCTAACATTACGTAGGTTTTCATAGGATATTGGGGTTAAGACCCTCTCATTACCCCTGCTTAGGGGGAGGACTTGCTGGTCCGGAGATATTTCTTCCCCCTAAGCAGGGGGATTAGAGGGGGTCTGATTATTATTATGGTCTAGTTTGCCCATCACCTATTATAATATATTTATAGGTGGTGATTTCGCGAAGAGCCATGGGGCCACGCGCGTGAAGCTTTTGAGTGGAGATACCAATCTCGGCACCGAGGCCGAACTGGGCGCCATCGGTCCACGAAGTTGGCAGATTCTGATAGACACAGGCTGCGTCAATGACACGGGAATAGCGTTCGCAGGCAGCCTTATTCTCGCTGACGATGCTTTCGGAATGCTTGCTGGTCATAGACGAAACAAATTGAATAGCTTCATCCAGATCGTTGACGGTTTTGATGGAGAGCTTATAAGCCTGGAACTCATAACCGAAGTGTTCGGGCAGGGCATGCTGTAGGAGTTCGGCAGGATATTGACCTTCCAGGGCCTTGTAGGCGGGTTCGTCGGCATAGATGATTACCTGTTTGGCTTTGTCGGGATTGGCATAAAGCGGTGCACAGATTGTTGGGAGTTCTGCGAGTTTGTCTTTGTGAACCACCACACAATCTAGTGCGTTGCAGACGCTGATGCGGCGAGTCTTGCCATTGTTTACGATGGCGGCAGCCTTTGCCGTGTCGGCATCCTTGTCGATATAGGTATGACAAACGCCTGCGCCCGTTTCAATAACAGGTACCTTGGCCGTATCGCGCACGAAATCGATTAGGCGACGCGATCCACGAGGGATAATGAGATCAACCTTACCTACTGCATTGAGCAACTCGGCAGTAGCGGCATGATCGTTGGGAAGCAAAATGCAGAGACCTTCGGGAAGACCAGCTTCACGCAATACCTTGTGGATGATGGCCACCTCACAATCGTTTGAATCAGCGGCCTCCTTGCCTCCTTTCAGGATTACGGCACTACCTGCCTTGAAACATAGACTGAATACGTCGATGGTCACATTGGGACGGGCTTCGTATATAACGCCAATCACGCCGAAAGGCACTGAAACCTTGCGGATGACCATACCATTGGGACGAACAGCCTCACTTAACTGTATATTCAAAGGAGAAGGAAGAGAAGCGACATTGCGGGTGTCGGATGCAATGCCGGAAATACGACTGTCATTGAGCAAAAGTCGGTCGTAGCGGTAATCAGCCGGGTCCATTCGGGACAGGTCTTTGGCATTGGCTGCGATGATGGCATCGGCATTAGCCTCCAAGGCATCGGCAAGCTTGTTGAGCACATCGTTGATTTGCTTTTCGTCGAGTTCGAGGAGCGAAAGACTGGCACGACGAGCTTGTTCAATAAGATGTTCGATCATTTTAGAGATATTTTTTGAGAAGAATTGTCTGAGTTGTCGGAGCACTCTGAATTATCGGAAAATTCGGAATTATCAAATGATTCAAAAGAAGAGGAAGAATCGGAATCTTCGGAAGATAAAAGCGGGTCGAGGATAGGTGTGAACTTGTTATGTTTCTCGTCATATTCATATCCGGCACCATTAAGACGCGCAATCAATCGTGCAGGATCAACGTCTTCGCATTCGCAGAAGTCTTCCAACGAATCGTACTGGTCGCGAAGTTTCATATTGACCATGCTATACAGCATGTCGTTATCTTTGGGAATATACATTATTCAATTAACAATTAAGAATTAATAATTAACAGTTACAAATAACAATTAATAATTAACAATTAACAATTAAAGGTAACCATTAATAGAAAAGATAGGGATTATAATTCGCCTCTGTCTCGATGGTTGTCATGGGGCCATGACCGGGATAAACCTTGGTAGGAGCAGGCAAAGTCATCAATTTCTCTACAATGTTTTTAACCAGCAACGGACCATTTCCACCCATAGCTTGTCCGAAATCAGTTCGTCCGATGGAACAATAGAACAGGACATCGCCACTAAACAGCATATTGTCATCGGGGAAATAATAGCAAAGACCGTGATGACTATGACCCGGACAATCGATAACCTTGATAGGATGTTTTTTCACACCATCAGCAGCCTCAAACGGGAAAGAGAGGGTATCACCTTCGATGAGATTATTGGTGATGGGCGAATATTGAACTTCGGCATCGACACCAAAGAATCGGTTTTGAATCTGAATCGGCGGCAGATGATTCTGGTCCTCCATCGAACCATATACAGGTAGACCAGGATAAGCCTTGGTCAGATAACCCGTTCCCAATACATGATCGGAATGATTATGGGTGATGAGCACGGCATCGGGCGTAAGCTGGTTCGACTGAAGGAAACGGTGAACTCTTCCCCACTCCCAATCGGTACACATACCAGGATCGACGACAAGACATCTTCGAGACGATTCGTCCCAAATCACATAGCATTGTTCCTGAAAAGGATTGCACTGAAAGGTTTCAACTTTCATTTCTTGCTTGGATTAATGGTTTTGATGGGAGTATAGGTGATATTTTTTGTTTCGAAAAACTCTTCCGTGAAATAGGTCGATATGGGAATGACAATCGTTCCAGCGCATTGACGCGGTTTCAGTTCTTCAGCAAGGTCGCCACCTTTCAAGGTAATCAGAGCCTTGGTGGTACAACGACGTACCAATTTGACCAGGTCGGGAAGAACCATCACGGCACGCGACACAGAATAATCGAACGTTTCCTTGATTTCCTCGATGCCTGCATGACGAAACTCCACATTCGTCAATCCAATGGCATTCGCTACTTCCTGAGCCACACGCACCTTCTTACCGATACGATCGACCAAAAGAAAATGACATTCGGGATATCGTATGGCCAACGGAATGCCAGGAAATCCTCCTCCACATCCTACATCGACGATACGGGTGCCTGCTGGCCATAGCTGATGTTCGTCCACATACTTCGCAATGGCCAGGGAATGCTGCACGTGATGTTCGTAAAGGTTGTCTATATCCTTACGACTAATCACATTGATCTTGGCATTCCACTCTTCATAAAGAGTTTGGAGCAAGCCATATTGTGAGACTTGGACGTCAGTCAGGTCAGGAAAATATCTCAGGAAATCGAGTTGAGCCATCGGCAATTAACTTTGACTAACGTTTTTTTGAGCAAGAGTCTTTAAGGATGAATCGTCCATCAGGAAAGGAAGGACATCTTCCCAGGAAAGAGTAATCTGAACGACACCTACGCTATAAGGGGCAATCTCATAGGGATCGTAAGTCCAGGTGATGCCATCTTCATTCACGAAGAAATTGTCGGTAGCTGTTATTTCGTTGGGAGCCGTGAACTGGCCCTTTTCAGCTAGTTCATCGATAGTCGTGTAACCGTTTTGGGCCACCAGCTTATTACGCAACGCAGCGTGAAGGTCAGTTAAGGTAGCGTCATTGAAGACATTGGCAATGGAAAGTTGTTGCAAGGTATTGAGGTCAAAAACGCCATTGTCAACAGTCTTGTTGCCATGAGCGCCACCCGTGTAACTATCGGCAACCACTTGGTAGCTTATGAAACCGTCGGCATTGTAAAGGACATCTCCTACAACATTCTCTTCATAATTCATCCATGTCGAGGCAGCTTCCGTTTCTGCCAGATCACTTTCGTGCTGACCGATAGCATCATGTCCTTCGCTCAAATACTGCATGACGTAGGAACGCACGTAAGCATTTACCATCGATTCGACCGAACCGTTGGCATCTGCTTCGAAAGATCCATCCTTGGGAAGAACAGAGATGAAGCTCTCAACTGCTTGCAAGGTTTCAAGAGGAGTCTTTGCAACTGGTTTGGCCATCTTGATGACAAGGTGACAGTGTGGTTTGTCGTAAGAATGGAAAAGAGGACAAATCGTATCGACAGTAAGCGTGTCGAAATCAACATGCTCAACCGTAGGTGCCTTGCGTTCGCAAGATACCAGACTGCCAAGCAGCAGAATGCCGAGAATAGCTGTAAAAAAGCCTTTCATTATTTAATTAAATATAAAATCGATGCAAAGATATATCTTTTTTCCGAAAAATACACTATCTTTGCACCGAAAAATTGAAATTTCATGAAGAAAAGTTTATTTTTTATAGTTATCGTTGCAATTTGTGCATTAGATTGTTCAATTTCTTCGGCGCAGAACTATGACGAACTGATAACAAGGAGTTTCGACTACCTCGATGCCGATAGTCTGCCTGAGGCAGAAGAGGCACTTCGTGAAGCTCTTCGCATCGAACCCGGCAACCCTGGCAATGGGATGCTGCTCCTAAATCTTGGCACAATCCAGCGACGTCAAGGGAAACTGAAAGAGGCAGAAGAATCGTATACCATCGGTCTTGCCTTTCTTCCAAACAATCTGTCATTGCTCAACAGTCGTGCACAACTCTTTGCCGAGATGGAGAAATATCCCGAAGCAATCAACGACTACACCGAAGTGATCTATCACGAGCCAGAGAACGAGAATGCCTATTACGAAAGAGCACTCTGCAAGCTGATGAATCAGGATACGCTGGGGGCGCGTCTTGACCTCGAACAAATAGACCGATTCAATCCGAGCAGCGCAAAATCACGCCTTGGAATGGCTTACGTCTACAAGGCTCAACAAATGTGGCGCGAGGCATCGGAACTCTACGATGTACTGATCGAAAGGAATCCACGAAATGCCAGCCTGCTGCGCGAGCGAGCCGAGGTTTTCTATTTCTCCAATCGTATGGGAGCAGCTTTGGATGACGTCAACAAGAGTATTGATTTTGATCCTCGCGACCCCTATAGCTATCTGCTGAGGGCTCAGATCAGATATGCCAAAGGCGACAGAGAGTTTGCCCGAAGAGACCTTAATCAGGCACTCGAATTGGGCCTCAATAAGGAAGAAGTAAGTGATTTGATTGAAAAACTAAAATAATTTTTCATTTTTTCGATTATTTTTGTTCATCGTATTGAAATTTTTACTATCTTTGCCGCGTAATTTGTACTTATGACAATGCGCACCTTTGCAACATATATAGAATACCTTCTCATGACCCGACACTACTGCTATGTGCCGGGACGTGGTGCATATATGCTGGTCGATGAACCTTCGTCGCTGGCAAAAAACCCTCGCATCGGATACGATAGCCAGGTTCTGCATACTATTTCTGCTCCTCATCGTATCGTTCGATTCAGTCCTCTTCTATCGCATGACGACGGTATGCTTGCCAGCCTCCTGATGGAAGCTGAAGGCATGACCTTCGACGAGGCTTGTCGTTACATCGAGCGTCAGGCTCCTTTGCTGGCTGAGGATTTCCTGCAGTCGGCCACTATTCATATCGATTTCGAAAACTACGGTTTCGAACATCTGAATGTCGAGACCTGGGCCGATATGGAGGCACGTCTGGCACATATGCAGGCTGAGGCTGAGAAGAAGGCTGGTGTTACAACTGTTGGAAATACCAAGCGCGACGATATTATCGAAATCCCGAAATATTGGCTCAAGCGTGCTGCTGTTGCTGCGCTCATAGGAGTCTTCTTCTTCACCAACTTTATCGGTTTGAATCACGGCACCACACAAATGGCAAGCGTCATCGATATGAATGCCATTCAAAGGAGCAGTATCGTGCATCAGACATGGGACGAAGAGGATGAACTCTTCGATCTTGCTTCACAGGAAGACCTTAATGACAAGGACAATGCGCTCATCGAATCCGCCATCGCTGATGCTGTGGCTGAATCGAGCGTACGTCATCCCGAAATGGTGGCCACCGTGCCCGTTTCGCCTGTGGACATCCAGGAAGATCCCTTTGAGGAAGTGGCTGAGGGTACAACTTATTTCATCGTAGGCTTCTGCACTTGGACCGAGAGTTATGCCAATGATGTTCTCAACCGCTACAAGAGCTACGGTTACAAGAACGCCGGTATCCTCGTCACCAAGGATCTCTATCGTGTCTTTGTCGATAAATTTGCCGACAAGGACGAGGCTCGCGCCTACCTTTTCGACGTCCGTAAGGAGAATGACAAACTCAAGAAGACTTGGTTGCTGCCATTCGAAAACAACGGATCTCTTTCTCCGTATATTATAAAAAATATATATAATGACAACCAATTATCAATGGAATTGTCGCACCCTCACCAACGAACAGAAAGAGATCAAGGATGAATTAATTGCTGAACTCAACCTCAATCCAATCGTCGCCACTCTGCTCGTTCAGCGTGGTGTGACAACGGCCGAGGAAGCACATCGCTTCTTTCGCCCGCAATTGTCAACAGGACTGCATGACCCATTCCTGATGAAGGATATGGACAAGGCAGTGGCCCGTCTGAATGAAGCCATAGGACGCAAGGAACGTATCCTAATCTATGGCGACTATGATGTCGATGGCACCAGCTCGGTGGCATTGGTGTATAGATTTTTACGCGGTATATATTCTTCGTTGGATTACTATATCCCAGACCGTTACGACGATGGATATGGTATCTCGGAGAAGGGTGTGGATTACGCCTACAGCATAGGCGTAAAACTTATTATAACGCTTGATTGCGGCATCAAGGCAATCAATATGGTGCGCTACGCCAAAGAGAAGGGCATCGACTTCATCATCTGCGATCATCATAAACCGGATGACGAATTGCCTGAGGCTGTAGCCATACTCGATCCCAAACGTTTAGACGACGAATATCCCTACCCCCACCTCTCGGCATGTGGTGTAGGCTTTAAGTTCATGCAGGCCTTTGCTCGCAACAACGGCATGAATGAGCTGGGTATGCTTTATCCGCTGCTCGACCTTTGCGCCATCAGCATCGCTACGGACATTGTCCCGATTACCGGCGAGAACCGTGTGCTCTCGTACAATGGTTTGCGTCGAATGAACGACAATCCCTGCAACGGCTTGAAGGCCATCATCGAACTATGCGGCCTCAAGGACAAGAAGGAACTGACCAATTCGGACATCGTCTTCAAGATTGGTCCGCGCATCAATGCCTCGGGTCGAATGATGAACGGCAAGGAGGCCGTCGATCTGCTTGTTGCCCGTGACCTCGCTACTGCCCACGAATGTGCCGAGCGCATTTCGGAATACAACGAGACGCGAAAGGAACTTGACAAGCGTGTCACCGAGGAGGCGATTCAGATGGTTGACAAGATGGACATCAAGGACAAGAAGTCCATCCTCGTCTATAATTCCTCTTGGCACAAGGGTGTGATCGGAATCGTTGCCAGCCGATTGACAGAACATTATTATCGTCCGGCCATTGTGCTCACTTCCGCTTTGGGCTTTGCCAGCGGTTCGGCACGTTCCATCCAAGGATTCGACGTATATTCTGCCATCAATTCCTGTCGTGACATCATCGAGAACTTTGGCGGACATACCTATGCTGCCGGTCTGACCTTGAAGGAAGAAAAGATACCGGAATTGACTGAACGTATAGAACGTTGGGTAGAAGAACATATCACCGATGTGCAGCAACGTCAGCATCTTGACATCGATATGGAAGTGAAGTTCAACGATGTAACTCCTCGCCTCTACAAGTCTCTTCGTGTCCTTTCGCCCTATGGTCCAGGCAACCAGAAACCTTTGTTCGTGGTTCGACGCATCAAGGATCAGGGTAGAAGCCGCTTGGTCGGCAAGGAACAGGAACATATCCGCCTTGAACTTGTCGATCCCGTTACCAACTTCACCCACAACGGCATCGCCTTCAATCAGGCTTCGAAGTTCGAGTTGGTAAAGAGCGGCAAACCGTTCGACATTGTCTTCACCATCGAAGAAAATACCTTCAGCAAGAACAATATTCAACTGCTTGTCAAGGACATTCGTGAGAGCGAATCGAACAACATTGCAGCTGTCCTTTCACTCCTTATCCGCAACACCAAGGACGATGCCGATGTGATAGGCGGAATGACTACAAATCCGGAAATGTAGTTTTTCATGATTAAAGACATTCTCAAGCAATATTGGGGCTATGATGATTTCAGACCGTTACAGTCTGAAATCATCATGTCTGTATTAGAGGGTCATGATACTTTGGGATTGATGCCTACGGGCGGAGGAAAGAGCATCACGTTCCAAGTTCCGGCAATCGCCCTTGGAGGATTGACACTTGTCGTCACTCCACTAATTTCGCTGATGAAGGACCAATGCGACCACCTTACCGAAAGAGGAATAAAGGCGGCCGCAGTATATATGGGAATGACACAGCAGGAGATACTCGAAACATTTGAAAGGGTAATCTCCGAGGACTTTCGTTTTCTGTATATTTCTCCCGAAAGACTGGAAACACGCCTCTTCCAGGCTAAACTCCAATATATGGATGTGCGTCTGCTGGTTGTCGATGAAGCACATTGCATCTCGCAATGGGGATATGATTTCCGTCCCCCCTATCTCAAGATTGCCAATCTCCGAAAGCTGATTTATGAGATCAGGGAACGGAACAAGGAACCTTGGGTGTCGATGAAACCTTATGCGGAACTTGCCGCTGAATCAACTTACCACGTCCCATGCCTGGCGCTGACAGCCACTGCTACCAAAGAGGTAATAGATGACATTCAGGACAAGCTGCATTTCCGACGGTCGTCAAAAGTCTTGAAGACTTCCTTCGAACGACCAAACCTTACATATTCCGTAATTTATGCCGAAGACAAACTGGGCAATCTTCGACGTATGCTTAGCGGAAAAGATGCTGGATGTTCGGCAATTATCTATTTGAGGAGCCGCATTAAGACAGCCGAAGTAGCTGAGCATTTGAATGAACATGGAATACCTGCCGATTATTATCATGCAGGATTGAGTTCTGATGTCAAGGTAAAGAAACAGGAGGCCTGGATGGCAGGCAATCCTTCGGTCATCGTGGCCACCAATGCCTTTGGAATGGGTATCGACAAGGCTAATGTTCGCAAGGTGATTCATCTCGACCTTCCGCCATCTATCGAGGAGTATTTCCAGGAGGCTGGTCGTGCAGGACGTGACGGTTTGCCTGCCGATGCCGTACTGATCGTTTCCGAATACGACAAGTACAAACTTCGCAAGCACCTGGTCGAGGAATATCCCGAACGTGATTTCATTCGACACGTCTATGGCCGTCTTGCCTCTTTCTTCCAGATAGCCATCGCGGCCGGTCTCTATAATATGTTCGAGTTCGACATTTTCCGATTCTGCTCGGCCTATCATCTTTCGACGATCCAAGTACATTATGCCTTGAAGTTGCTTGATCAGGCGGAATACATCAAATACATTGAAGAACCTGACCGTCATTCGCGACTGATGTTTGTCACTTCGCGTGAATCATTATATCATCTGAACCAATTCGACAACGATTGTCAGCGCATCATCCAAGCATTGCTCCGCCTCTATACCGGACTGTTTGCCGATTATGTATATATCTCCGAACAGCAAATCATGAACGTTACGGGACTCGACCGAAACACGCTCTATGAGAAGTTGTTGCTCCTCTCCCGTTTCCATGTGCTGCATTATATTCCAGCGCGTCAAAAACCGGCTATCATCTATATGACGCCACGTCTGGAAGATGAAGAGGTCAAGATTCCTCGGTCAGTCTATGAGGAACGTCGTGCTCGTCAGGAGGGTCGAATGGAGGCAATCATCAAATACGTCGATAACTACAAGGACTGTCGTTTGGTTCAACTCCTTAATTATTTCGGAGAAGAGTTGGACCATCGCTGTGGAAAATGCGATGTCTGCCTGAGTGAAAACCTAAATGGAAACGTTCACGAGGAGGCAGAAATGATCCGTCAGCTCATCATTGATAAGCTGACGGCAAATGGAAGTATGCTTGTCCAACAGTTATTGATGCAAATTGATTTGAATCCCAAACATGTCGGTGAAGTTCTTCATCAAATGGTTGAAAATGAAGAACTGAAACTTTCACATGGGATGCTATCACTTAGTTCCCCAACATAATCGTAGCGCTTTGAGGAGCCACATTAATCTTATTGACACTGACTTTGTCGAGGCCAGACAAATTGATCTTGCCGGCACTGCATACAATGGTGTAGTCGTTTTGTGGAATATCTAACGAAATGGGCTTCTTGTTACTATTCAAGATGACGATAATGTTCTTCCATTCGTCCTCTACATCCTTGCCCGAAATCTTATAGGCGACCACACAATCCTTAGCCACAAGGAATTCAACGTTTTTGCGAACCAATTCTGCTGATGCCTGACGGAAGGCAGGATGTGCTTTGCGCATGGCGATGAGTCCACAATAATAATCAAAGACGTCACGATATTTTGTCTTGTTGTTCCAGTCTATAGCATTGACACTATCAGGGCTCTTGTAACTGTTGTGAACGCCTTTCTTGTCACGCAGTACTTCTTCCCCATTGAAGATGAATGGAATGCCTTGGCTTGTAAATACTGCTGTTTGTGCAAGTTTGTCAAGAGCTATAACCTCTGCTTCTGTTGCATTAGGAGCCGTTGCATGAAGACGATCGACCAGACACATATCATCGTGGCAACTTACGTAGGCAATCATCTGTGTGGGTTCCTTTGCCCAACCATCAATAGC
>JAZQBS010000057.1:0-12144 GCA_045545875.1 Bacteroidales bacterium | reverse complement strand
GATTTACGGTCATTCTTAGTGCTTTTGAGGGCTATTTTCCTCGCTCTTATGGAGTGGGGGTGGACAAACTTCCAGCATATAGATGGCATCGAGTGCCCAGGTGGATATGCCGTTGGTCGAGAAGCGGTCAGGAGTCTGTATTCCTCGCTCATATTCCACCATGGTGTTTTGGTAGAGTTCGTCTCGGGAAACCGTTGTCGGTTCAAGGGCCGATTGCCAGTGGGCATAGGCTGCCAGTCGTGCCATCGGATAGCCGTTGTGCTTTCCCATGATGGCACGCTTACGATACTCGGAGCAATAGTTGAGCCAAGTCTTTTTCCAAGCTGCAGGTACTTCGTCGATGAGCAGCAGTTCGCCCATGAATTCGGTGCCGCCCATGAGGGAAAGCAGATGATTGGTATTCTCCATCTTCGGGTTGCCTTCCCAACTCAGACGTCCGGTGGCAGGATCGTAACCCAATGCCTTCGGTCCACTGAAGATTCCAAGGGGCATCTGACTGATACTTTCCATGCCGTTGAGCATCTTTGTCCAATAGTGCGGATTCTGTGTACGTTCGTATTCGGTCATCCAGTTGGCGGCGTAGGCCATCCAGTCGGGACCTATACGCAGACGTGCTGGAGCAGTACAGGGATACATGCCGCGAGGCTCTGCCAGGCGCATCGGGTCGATGCGGTAGAGCAGCGTGTCGAGGTCGCGTTGTGCCGACATGAGTTCGCCCAGTCGTTCGTCTCCACCGCTCAGATAATAGTAGAAGCGGTTCCAGAGCGCTTGGCTGATGCGGGCTTCCTTTGAGCCACAACCCCAATGACTGACGTTATGACGCGAACCGAGACCCTTGAATGGACCGTCGTGATAGACATCGACCTCGCTGGTGTGGCGAGTCATTGCAACTGCCATTCTCCATAGGTCGGCGCGTCCTGTGCGCAGGAAGTTGTACCACAGCATCATGTTGGAGGCCAGTTCCGTATTGTCCCAGGCAAAGCCACCGATGTCGTAGCGCCATTCCTGACGTTCGTTGTCGTAGGCATGCATCACGTCGCCATAGTTCCAGAATCCGTACCAATGGCGCCGCTCCACTTCGTTTACGTAGAAGTCCGACCAGTAGGTCAGTTGTTGTTCGATGTCGGCATACATCGGGTCAGGCAGACTCCAAACGCCGAAAGCGCGTTGAGCATGCAGGTACTGGGGTGTGCAGATGAGTTGCGGCTCTTGCGTCAAAGTCTGGAAAAGTGAAGTGAGCGCTTCGTCACCCGGGTATCCCAAGGTGGGACGAAGCATCACAGTCGATGTTCGTCCTATTCCTTCGGGCGTGCTCATGCCTTCCTGGATGTCCTCGTAGGATGCTTCCAGGCCATGGGCTTCGGTGTCGTAGTGGCGCATGTCCATCGGCTCGGCCTCTGGGCTCCACAGGTAAAGTGACAAGGTGGCAAGCGGTTGTGTTGCCCCTTCGATGAGGAGCGTCGAAGGATAACTCTGCCAGAAGTCGTGCATGGCCATTGCAAGGCCGCGGCCAGCTTCTCCTACGAAACATCCTCCCGTGCTGCGTCGGCCATTGAGCGTGCCTATCCAAGGCGTCTGTGGTGCTGGCTTGGCACTCTTGCGAATCGAAAAACCTTCGTCGAGAAGTTGTGACAGACGATAACGATCCCACGTTGCCCAATCGTGGAGATAACCCTGGTTGCGGTCGTCGAATGCCTCTAGTTCAGGCAAAGCCTTGCCGAGCATCTGCTGGTGATACATCTCTTCAGGGCCTCTTCCGTTGCCGTCGAGCGAAAGGGTGCGTCGTCCGGTGACGGGCTGCACAGGCTCATGCCAAAGTCTGCCTTCGTCGAGCGTGAAAGCCACATGGCGGTTGTAGGCCTGTTGACGAAGGGGGACATCTGCTCGTATGCAGAGACTTTGCGGAGCAGGTTGCTTATCGTTGCGATTATAAATGAGCGAATGTACTAAGCGGAGGGTAGGGCTCCCCGCATTGATATAGACTCGCACGATGTAAGGGAGTCCGTCGGCAGTACCGCAGCATTTTACCACAATCTGCTGCCCGCTTTGACGCTCGATGCAGACGCTGTCAGTACGTCCATCCTTTTCGTCGGCACACACGCGCAAACGTTGGCACGTCACCTTGCCTTGGTACAGCAGACTGTCGAGCAGACAGGTGCTCCCTCCGCCTATTGGCAGAAAGATGAAATTGTCACCATTCTTTATAATGTATTGTTCTGCTGTCTTGCGGAGTTCCAGTCCAGGTTGTGTGCCGTTCTTCTGCTTGTCTTTTTTCTTGGCCTTGATTTCCTGGGCCGACAATTGTCGGAGCGAATAATTCTCGGCATTCGTGGCAAGGCCTGTGAATCCTGCCCATTTCAGCGAACCATCAGGCCAGTAGGCCAACGGATAGCATTCGATGTCACCATCATTCAATCGGAACTGGTCATTGGGATGCACCTTGCCTCTTTCGAAAGGAACGCCGAAACGCACGGCAATAGTATCTTCCGTAGGACGTTCGATCCAATGCAGGGTGATTCCCGTGGCTGGTGATTCAGAGAGGGGTTCGGTGCGACAAGAGAAGTTGGTGAGACGCAGGCGGCTCCAAGTGGTTCGCACGCCGAACCATCCGCTGGTCAAAGGTCGTGGATCGCGGAAGTCCACAAGGCATTCCCCGTCGATGAAGTAGCGGATTCGTGTGCCATCGGCCTCGATGCGGATGTGTCGCCACAGGTTGGGCACATTTAGATGTGCCTCGTCGGTGTATTCCTGCAGGATGGCAGGCACGGGATAGGATTCTCCTCCTTGGTTGGCCTCCCCTTGGTATCGGCGGAAGCGGGTCGTCTTGTTGTAGTTGCCTCCATAGCCCAGATAATAAAGTTGCAAGGTGTAACAGTTCTTGAAGACACCCTGTCGTTGCTTCATGCGTGTGAATACCGAGCCGTCCTTAACCATGGGGTCTGAAGCCATCCAGAAGCAGTTGAGGTCGCTCACGCGGTCTCCTTCCCTGCCCTCGTCCATCAGGCAGGCGTCGTATTCGATGATGGTGCGTCCCTCCATCCTTTCGTTGCGCCAGATTGTCATTCCTTTGGGGGCAGTTACTTCGAGCGTGTCTCCAAGGAACTGGATGCGGTAGTCGGGCGACTCGCTTTCGATGGTCCAATGGGCGGCAAATGACTTACTGTCGAGACACGATGGCAAGGTGTCGGCCTGTAGTGAGGACGACATCAAGCAGAGGGCAAGTATCAGCAGATGGGTTATAGTTCGCATAATGTGTGTGTTGTGGTAAAGCAACCCCCGCCACAGAGTCTGAAGCGGGGGCATATGGGAATCCGAAAGGGGATTAGAGGTTAGGATTGACTTTGCTCCACTCCGAGATTGGAGGAACAATGTCGAGGGTAACGAGTTCGTCGCGCATCTTGCAGAGGTGCTCGTACGAAGCATCGAGGCTGGCCATCTCTTCAGGAGTGCCTACTGGGTTGACGTAGGTGCAGCCACGCTCGTCCATGGTGGTGTCCATAGCCATCATGATGTGGTTGTACTTGGCATCGTTGCAATAGGTGCCTGCAGGCCAACGGAAAGGCTCGCCACCCATCACCGAACGAATCATCTCGACAGCGCAGTACGATGGGCTCTGGAACGAGCTACGGCCGCGAAGTTCGATGATCTTGGCACCACCCTTGGTCACAGCCTTCTTCATTTCTGCCCACTCCTCGTTCGAGAACTCGGGTGTGCCGACAAGGTCAGAAAGGACGCGATCGCCAATCTTCACCTTGCTTCCGAACACTGCCATCTGCTCACCGTGGCCACCGAAGGTGCGGCAACCGGTGATGCTCGACTGCAGTACGTGGAACTTCTTGGCCAAAGCGCTCTGCAGACGGGTAGAGTCGAGGGCGGCAAGAGTAGTAACCTGGCTTGGCTTCAAACCGGAATAGAGAAGAGTTACGAGACCGGTGAGGTCGGCTGGGTTGAAGATGATAACAACATGCTTTACATCGGGGCAGTATGCCTGGATGTCCTCGCCAAGACCGCGTGCGATCTCACAGTTGCCCTTCAGCAGATCCTCGCGGGTCATGCCTGCCTTACGTGGAGCACCACCCGAAGAGATGATATACTTGGCATCGGTGAAGGCTTCTTTGACGTCTGTAGTCCAGGTGATGTTGGCACCTTCGAAACCACAGTGGAACATTTCCTCGGCTACGCCCTCAAGACCGGGAGCGTAAACGTCATAAAGGCAAATGTTTGGGGTCAATCTCATGGTGAGTGCGGTCTGTACCATGTTGGAGCCAATCATACCTGCGGCGCCAACAATAACGAGTTTGTCGTTAGTCAAATAAGTTGCCATTGCTTTATTGTTTTAATGATAATCGAATATTGTATTTATTGCTTGGGAATATTATAACGTTGCAAATTTACTATTTTTAAATGTAATTTACACAGAAAAAGCAAAATAATGAACTTCCAAGGCTCATTATTTTGCTATAAAAGTCTGCTTTGAAAAGTATATTTGGCATTTTTTGGCACCCAATCCAAGGGCCATGCTACTCGCTTTGTCCGATGTGCCTACTTCCCTGCCTGGATGTTGACAATGACGCGCGAATTGCTTGGGTCGTTACTGATGATGGTAAGGTGCTGATTGATGCTGCGCTTCTTGGTCTTGGAAGGATCGAAGGTGACGCGCATTTTGGTGGCTTCGCCCGGCTTCAACGAAGTCTTCTCGATGGTGGTCTTGAAGGCCTCGGCATCGTCGTGCTGCACTTTGCGTATCTGGAGCGTCTCCTTGCCGGTATTGCGCACGGTCAGTTCGCGGGTGCGAACATTGTTGCCACGCTCAAAGTCGAGGATGGTGTTCGACACCTCAATCTCAGGTGCATTCTGGCGCTGTTCCTTGGAGAGTTTGCTGAAATCCTCCCAGATGTCGGCCAGGAGCGTGATATGGTTGTTCTTCATCCTCGTCTCCTGTCCCCTCACGTAGATGTCAATCACGTCGGTGCGCGTGCCCCAGTCCTTCACCTTTTCGGTCTCAAAGGTCACCAGCACACGTCCCTGCTGCTTGGGCTCAATCACCTCGGGATCGCAGTCGATGTGGATGTGTTTGGGCACATTGCGGTAGGTGAGTGTCATGGGGGTGTCGCCCTCGTTATAGACTGCTAGGGTACGGGTGCGGTTGTTGCGTCCGGGATAGACGTCGAAGAAGTTGAGCGAAAGAGTCTTCACACGCAGACCTCCGCCCAGTTCTTCGGTAAACGTCTCGCGCACACCGGTGGCACTGACGACATTGCCGGTGATGGTGAGCAGCACCTTCTCGTTCTTGGCATCGTTCGAATAGACGTAGATGCTCTTGTCGAACGGACCGGGACGGCCCTTGGCATGATAGGTCACGACAATCTCGCCCTTCTCGCCGGGGCGCAGCGGTTTCTTGGGATGCTCGGGGGTGGTGCATCCGCAGGTTGCCGTGGCTCGGGTGATGAGCAAGGGGGAGTCACCTGTGTTGGTGAATTCGAACTTTGCCGTTACGTCGCCGTCCTTCTCTTGAATGGTGCCGAAATCGTGCGTATTGGTTGTGAACTTGATCTTGGCATCGGCCAAAAGTAGGGAGACTGACGTGAAGAATACGAACAGGGTGGAGATAAGTCTTGTTTTCAAGGCTTTGAAGTGTTAGGGGTGATTACTTCCTGATGGCATCGAGGATGAAGTCGATGGCTGCTGGCAGTCCGTCCTCGCTCTTGCCACCGGCCTGGGCGAAGTGTGGCTGTCCGCCGCCGCCACCGCTGATGAGTTTGGCAGCGCCCTTCACCAACTGGCCTGCATTCAGGTTGCCCTGCTTTACGATGTCATCGCTGATGGCCACGGTGAGCAAAGGCTTGGTCTGGAAGGAGGTGCCTGCCACGATGATCATGTTCTGGTTCTCCTGGCGCAATTGGAATGCGATGTTCTTGATCGAATCGGGCTCCAAAGGTTGCAGGATCTTAACGACACGCATGCCGTTGATTTCGACAGCCTTCTCGGCAAACTTGTGCTTCATCTGCTGCTCCTGCTGCTTCTTGATTTCGTTGAGCTGCTGCTTGATGAAACTGTCCTCCTCGAGTTGATGCTTGATGGCGCTGACGAGGTTGGGGGCATTGTTGAACATCTCCCTCAGGTTGCGGAGGGTGTCCTGCATATTGTCGAGCATGCCTTCAACGGCCTTGCCGGTGATGGCTTCGATACGGCGAACGCCGGCTGCTACCGACGACTCCGACAAGATGCGGATCATGCCGATGCGGCCCGTGTTGTTGATGTGGGTGCCACCGCAGAGTTCGATGCTGGGACCGAACTTCACCACGCGCACCTCGTCACCGTATTTTTCGCCGAAGAGGGCGATGGCACCCATCTTGCGGGCCTCGTCGATAGGCATGTTGCGATGCTCTTCGATAGCGATGCCCTCACGCACCATCTTGTTGGCCAGATGTTCTACTTCGCGGATTTCGGCATCGGTCACCTTCTGGAAGTGGCTGAAGTCGAAGCGCAGGCTTTCGCTGCTCACGTATGAACCCTTCTGTTCAACGTGGGTGCCCAGCACCTTGCGCAGGCAGTAGTCGAGGATGTGGGTAGCCGTGTGGTTGCACTCGATGGCGATACGCGACTCCTCATCGACCTTGGCAACTACAGGAGCTGTGATGTCGGCAGGCAGTTTCTCGACAATGTGTACGGCGAGGTTGTTCTCGCGCTTGGTGTCGATGACTTTGATGACTTCGCCTTCGCCGAAGACGAGCACACCCTTGTCGCCAACTTGTCCGCCCATCTCGCCATAGAATGGTGTCTTCTCGAGCACGATCTGATAGAAGGTCTTGTTCTTCTGCTTGATGCTGCGGTAGCGCAGTACCTCGGTCTCGGCTTCGAGGAAGTCGTAGCCCACAAAGTCGGTGGTGCCTGCATGGAGTTCTACCCAGTCGCCGTTCTCGACGGCGGCAGCGTTGCGAGCACGTTCCTTCTGGGCCTGCATATTTACCTTGAAGCCCTCCTCGTCGATGGTCAGCGCATTTTCGCGTGCGATGAGTTCGGTGAGGTCAAGTGGGAATCCGAAGGTGTCGAAGAGCGTGAAGGCATCCTTGCCGTCAATCACGGTCTTTCCGCTGGCCTTGGTGTCGGCCATGATGTTCTCAAGACGCTTGATGCCGCCTGCCAGGGTGCGCAGGAAGCTGTCTTCCTCCTCCTTGATGACCTTCACGATGAGTTCGTTCTGGGCCTTCAGTTCGGGATAGGCATCGCCCATGGTTTCGATGAGCACGGGGAGCAGCTTGTAAAGGAAGGCATCCTTCTGGCCGAGGTAGGTGTAGGCATAACGTACGGCACGACGCAGGATACGACGAATCACGTAGCCTGCCTTGGCGTTGCTGGGCAACTGACCGTCGGTGATGGCAAAGGCGATGGTGCGGATATGGTCGGCGATGACACGCATAGCCTCGTCGGTCTCCTCGTTCACTCCATAGGTGTGGCCACTGAGGGCACCGATCACCTGGATGATGGGCTGGAAGACATCGGTGTCATAGTTCGAGGTCTTGTTCTGCAGGGTGCGCACCAGGCGCTCGAAGCCCATACCCGTGTCGATTACGTGGGCAGGCAGTTTCTCAAGGCTGCCGTCAGCCTTGCGGTTGTACTGCATGAATACGAGGTTCCAGATCTCAATCACCTGCGGATGGTCCTTGTTGACAAGTTCACGGCCAGGTGTCGCAGCCTTTTCGCCCTCCGAGCGGCTGTCGTAGTGTATCTCCGAGCAGGGGCCGCAGGGACCTGTGTCGCCCATCTCCCAGAAGTTATCGTGCTTGTTGCCGTTGAGGATGTGGTCCTTTGGAAGGAAACGCTCCCAAATGGCAGCAGCCTCGTTGTCACGGTCGAGTCCTTCATCCTTCGAGCCCTCGAAGACGGTGGCATACATGTTCTTTGGGTCGAGGTGCAGCTTGTCAACCAGGTATTCCCATGCCCACGAGATGGCTTCCTCCTTGAAGTAGTCGCCGAACGACCAGTTGCCGAGCATCTCGAACATTGTGTGGTGGTAGGTGTCGTGTCCAACCTCCTCCAGGTCGTTGTGCTTGCCACTCACGCGCAGACATTTCTGGCTGTCGGCGGCACGGCTGAACTTCTTCTCGACATTGCCGAGAATGATATCCTTGAACTGGTTCATGCCAGCATTTGTAAACATCAGGGTGGGGTCGCCCTTGAGCACCATCGGAGCCGATGGTACGATGGTGCAGCCCTTCGAAGCAAAGAACTTCAGAAAGCTCTCGCGGATTTCTTTTGCAGTCATCATTTTTTTTTTCGTTTTATATTTTGCGCGCAAAGATATGAAATTTCTTGATATGTTGGTATTTATTTGTGCAAAAAAATAATCTAACCTCCCCATTAGTTGAAGGTTTGTATGTTATAGTTTACAAGAAAAACCTCCTCCCGAGGTGGGAAGAGGTTTATGCAGGGGTGCTGAAAATCAGAAGCGGAAGTAGATCTCGGCCCAGATTTCGTTGTAGTCTGAGTTATCGCCGAGTGAGCGCTTGTTGTTGTAGTTGTACTGGATCTGGAACATCAGATTCTTGTGGATCTGGAAGTCCGAGATGAACGAGTACATGTTGTGAGAGTTGCCCCAGGTCTTGCCCAGGCGGTAGCACTGGTATTCGGCAGCGATCTTCCACCAGTCGTTGACAGGCATGCCGCCAATTACGTACCAAGCATCAGCCTTGCCGAGGTCCGACTGTCCGTGGCCCCATTCGCTGCGCAGTGTCCAGCCCTTGTTGTCGTACTTCACGCCGAAGGCATAGCGGTTCTTGCTGTGCTCCACGCCATTGTAAATGTAGTCTCCATGCCAGCCGAAGAAGCCGATGAAGAGGTTCTTGATGGGCTGTACCTGGAAGGTTCCGATGACGTCCTTCTTGCCGTCAGCATCACTGGCGTTGATGCCCTGGCCGTTCCAGATGCCGATCTGGTAGTGGATGAGGTCATATCCTCCCTTCATCTTGCCGAAGTCACCCTGGATCTGCAAACCCTGGTCACGTCCGCCGTCCGAGTCGGAACCTGCACCGGCAGCCTTCTTCACATAGTCGTCATGGCCGGTGAGGGCCTTGGTGAAGAGCGAGTAGTCGCCTGCAGTGATGTCCCAGGGATTCATAGGGTTCTCAAAGCCGAAGGCACGCTTGTACTGACCGAACTTGATCTTGAAGAAGTTGTAGCGCTGCCACTCGATGAATACGTCCTTCATATGGAACGAAGCATTGTTCACCTGTACCTGGATGCGGTACTTGAAGTCCTTGAAGATGGTACCGTCAACATAGGCACGGATGAGGCGCTGGTTGAAGCCTGCACCGCCGTGCGAACCGGCCTGATCGCTGTAGGAATAGCGGCCGATGTAGTAACCGCCGAACTTGGGAGCCGAAGCGAAGCCTGTCACGGTACGGCCGTACTGGGGCTTGTCGTCCTTCGGGGCGGGTTTGTCACTATGTCCACGACGTGGACCGGGACCTTGTGGATCCATGGCATTTTCGATGGCATCGTTCAGCATCGAGGTGAAGAACCCTGAGGGTTCATCCTCTGACGATACTGTCGTAGGTGTCTCGTTTGCGTTAGTCACGTTGGTTTCGGGCTCTACGGCCCAAACTGGCAGCGCAATGGCAAAGGCAGCTGCGATAGATAAGAGCTTTTTCATAGTAATAATATGTTAGTGGTTTGGTGTTTGTCAGAATACCAGGAACATCCAGCAATAGCCGATGACGAGGCCGAGCAGACCGATGATCAGGCCGACCTTGATCATGTCCTTCTGCTGAATGAATCCCGTCGAATGGGCAATGGCATTCGGTGGTGTCGAGATAGGCAGGATCATCGAGACGGAAGCTGCGATGGCCACGCCGATGAGCATCTGCGACAGTCCGCCCTGTGTCAGCGTGCCGCCGGCCACCATGGCACCTGCAACCACGCCGAGCACGGGAGTGAGGAGCGAAGCGGCTGCCGAGTGGCTGATGAAGTTCGAGAAGCCGTAGCATACCAGACCCGAGATGATCATCACGAGCAACGGGCTCCACTGGTCAAATGGGATTGAGTTGACCAGTACTTCCGATAGTTTGGTCGTGTTGAGGGCCACGCCGAGTGCAAAACCGCCGGCTACCATCCAGAGCACCGACCAGTTGATTTCCTCAAGGTCATGCTTGGTGAAGACGCCTGTGGCAGCAAAGACGGCCACGGGGAGCAGGGCTACGATATTGGAGTTCAAACCTAAGTTCAGGAGGTCGGCAAAACACCAGAGGAAGATGGTTACGATAAAGGTCACGATGACGATCCACGACTGGTGGTTCGAATGGAAGTGTCCGGTAATCTCCAGCTTGATTTCCTTTTGTGTGAAGGGGAACATGACGCGAAGCAGTATCCAACCGGCAATGAGCAGACAGGCCACCAAGGGCACCATCTTGAGCATCCATTCGCCGAACGAGATGCTGAGTCCGAGGTTCTCGTTGAGGTAACCCAGCACGATGGTGTTAGGAGGGGTGCCGATAGGCGTTGCAATGCCTCCGATGTTGGCGCCGATGGGAATGGCGAGAGCCAGGGCAGTGCGGTCCTTCGAACCCTCAGGCATGGCGCGCAGTACGGGAGCCAGGAAGGCCAGCATCATGGCTGCAGTAGCCGTGTTCGATACGAAAGCCGAGAAGACGGCAGTCACGACGATGAAGCCCAGCAGCACGGTAGCTGGCTTGGTGCCGAATGGTGCGAGCAGGTTCTTGGCAAGCACCACGTCGAGCTTGGTCTTGGTAAGTCCGATAGCTAGCACGAAGCCGCCGATGAAGAGCAGGATGGTCGGGTCGGCAAAGCAGTGCATGATGTTCTTATAGGGAACGTAGATAGCATCCTCCACACCCATGAACGGGGTCAGTCCCTTGTCGGATATGGTGAATAGCATGACCACGATGATCAGTACCGACGTACACCACGAGGGTATGGCTTCGGTGAGCCACATGATGGCTGCAAAGACAAAAATTGCGATGACGCGCTGTTGTACGGCATTGAGCCCTTCAATGCCAAAGGTGTCGGTTGGGAGGAAGGCAATGACGAACGCCAGGATGGTGGCAATAATCATTCTCAGATAGCTGCTGAATTGGAAGCGTGTCTTTGACTTCTTCTTGTGGTAGGAGTGCACTAGGTGGGCTCCATGAAAGGTTTTGAACATTATTGAAAAATATTTAATAATTAAGATAATGCTTGCGCTCACGCGCAATGATGCGGTGCAAAGATAATTATTTTTCTCCGAAAAACCTTTGCGTGTTTTCCACTTTTCTTTATTTTAATTGTTAAATAGTATTCATAGCCAACTCTACATATCATTTTACTCAAGTTACGCATTTGCTAAACTTGAAAGATAATAAGGGATATTTAGGGATATTAAGGGATGTGAAGGGACGTCACTTCCCCCTATTGAGAATGAGTCCCAATTTACATTCGTCCCTTAATTTCCCTTAGCATCCCTTAAAATCCCTTAGCATCCCTTAGAATCCCTTGTGCCGCAATGTATCCCATGGTCCATGCTGCCTGCAGGTTGAACCCGCCCGTCACGGCATCCACGTCGAGCACTTCGCCCGCGAAGTACACGCCCCGATGCTGCTTGCATTCCAGGGTGTTCGGGTCGATGTTCGTGAGCGATACGCCCCCGCAGGTGACGAATTCTTCCTTGTATCGGCTCTGCCCCGTGATGCGGTAGGTGTCGTTGCACAGTGTTGCCACCAGTTTGTTGAATTGTTTGCTGCCCACTTCGGCACATCGCCGCTCGGGGGCCAACTCTATTTTATTTAAAAGGTGATTCCACAGACGTTGGGTGAGCAGGTGGACGGTACCTATTTGCTTCTTGGGTTGTTCGTTCATCCGTTGCTGAAGCAAAGTGCGCACCTCTTCCTCGTTCATGTCGCCCGTCCAGTTCACCGAAAGTGTGGCCTGGTAGTTATTGTCGGCCAGCCAACGGGCTGCATAACTCGATAGACGGAGGATGGCGGGACCCGACATGCCCCAATGGGTGATCAGCAAAGGTCCGTCGGCCTTGTAGTTGGTCCCCGGCAGACGTACTTCCGCATGTTCCACCACCACGCCCATTAACGTGCTGATGGGATCGTTGCCGCCCTCCTCACCGATGTTGAAGGTGAATAGGGAGGGGACGGGAGG
>JAZQBS010000056.1:0-2786 GCA_045545875.1 Bacteroidales bacterium | reverse complement strand
GATGACGGCATCGAACTGGAAATTGCGTCTGACGGTATTGCGCGACTGTTCGTCCTCGGCCACCATCTCGGCAATGATATCCTGCGCCCCCTTGAGGGCTTCGTCGGCACTGGCCACGCCTTTTTCGGCATTGACGTACTGCGCACATTCGAACTCGACATCCCCCGGCGTAGCAGGGCGCTGCTTGAGGTCACCAGCCTGCGACAACAGGAACTGTGCCAAAGGCTCCAAGCCCTTTTCGCGTGCCACCATGGCACGTGTCCTGCGCTTTGGCTTATAGGGCAGATAGATATCCTCGAGTTCGGTGGAATTCCAGCAGTTGTCGATGCGATGATGGAGGGCATCGGTCAGTTTGCCCTGCTCTTCAATTGTGGAGAGTATGGTAACCTTGCGCTTCTGCAATTCACCCAGTTTCTCGTATTGGTCGTAGATGGCGGCTATCTGCACTTCGTCGAGCGAACCGGTCGCCTCCTTGCGATAACGGCTGATGAACGGTATGGTACAACCTGACTCAAGCAGGTCGAGGGTGGCCTTGACCTGCGGTTCGGGAATGCTGAGCGCCTTGGATATCAACGATGGAAAAATATCTAACATATTCGTAAAGATTAAAAAGTCGGGCAATTCTACTTAGTGCTGAAAGTGCTTGGCAGAATGCCGTAGTATTTCTTGAAAACCTTGCTGAAATATTTCGGATCGGCAAAGCCGCACTTCATAGCCACCTCACGCACCTTCAACCCCTCCTTCAGCAAGGTTTCGGCTTTCTTCAGACGAAGGTCGAGGATATAATCGGCGGGCGTGACATTGAATTCGCGATGCACAATCGTATAAAGGTTCGTACGGCTCACCTTGAGTTGCGCTGCCATCGTTTCGACGCTGAGACTCTCGTCGGAGAGATGCGCGAGGACAAATTCACGGATGGCCGAACCAACCTTGCCAGACGGCAGTTCATAGATCGAAGCCATTGCCTCGGCCTTCTCCTTTTTTTCCGCCATTCGGGACTTTGGTCGGCTGACCTTTACCCTACTGCGACGCACTCTCACGCGCTTGGTCGGAGCTTCGGATTCAACACTTGGCGCCTCTGCTCCTTTGTCCGATGGCTCTTCCTGCTTCGGCTCGACAGGCTCGGAAGGAGCGGCAGGCGCAGGTGTCGATTCCGGCTCAGTGGGGGCTTCTTTCCCAAAGAAACGCGACAATCGGTCGGCTACCGATTGAAATATATTCTGATTCTTAGGCTTGTTCTTTTTCATGCAATTTGTAGTGTACAGGTTTTCATCGATGCTTATTCTCGATGTTTTCGGGGACAAAAATAGTAATAAAAATGATAAGTTGAACAATTTTACCCCCTTTTTTTCATTATATATTTAAAAATGTGTAAAAATATTTGCATTTTTAATTTTTCTTTTCTAATTTTGCCCCAACTTATGGACATTTCTTTTTCAGAACACCCTCCTGAAGCACGAACACTATTTTAACACCATATTTCTAATCACACTTAATCTTTAAGCCTATGAAGAAGATTCTAACTTCAGTTTTAACTCTGTTTGTGGCAGCCACAGCTGGCGCACAGACATGGGATGGCGTTGCCGGCACAGCCACCTGGACTGTGGGCAACGAGAACGCAGCCACCCTTTCGGCCGAAATCGAGAACGCTGTGCTCGAGACCAGCCTTAAGGTAGGCACCGACCTCACCGTAACCACCTACGATGCCACCAACAATGGAGGTGGCACTTTGGCCACCTATCAGCCATCGACGGGCGATGCCGGATGCGTCGAGACCGACATGGTTGAATATACCGTGAAAATGAAAAAGGGTCTGACCTTTACTCCAGCCAACGTTCAGTTTGATGCTGTCAAGCAGGGTACCGACAATGCCTACTTCTCCTGGTCGTATGTCTGCGACGATGTTGAGAGCGAAATCGTGGCCTATTCCGACCCCAAGAATCAGATTCTTCGCAACAACAACGTCAACAGCGACGTGGCTCCCCTCACCCACGACGAGGCCATCACCGCCGAGGCTTGTCGCACCTTCAAACTGCGCTTCTACATCTCGAATGTAGCCAACAACAAGAAGATGTCGATCGGCAACATCCGCATCAACGGCACCGTTAGCGGCAAGGAGGAAGGTCGCGCATTCACCGACTTCAAGGTTGACTTCCGCTCCGACCCATACACCGTCCTCGCTCCTGAGACAGGTCTGCCCGAAGGCGTTACCATCACAGGCACCTGGCACGACGCACAGCATGGCTATTCGAACGCTGTGGTTACCGTTCCCGTTGACGGCCCGGTCAAGTTCACCGTAGGCGGTTGCGGATACAGCAACCAGGCTACCGTGGCTGATGCCGAAGGCAACACCCTGGTTACCCTCGACACCCGTGCCGCAGGTTGTGACTCAGGCACCAGCTTCGACCACTTCGTCACCTGGACCTACAACAGCGAGGAGCCCACTACCCTCACCCTCAATCTGGGCGCTTACTGCCCGTTCCTCTACGCCGAGGCTTGCGAACTCATCCCCATCTGCACCGTTCGCTACTACGACGTCGATGGCAAGACCATCATCGGTGAGGAAGAGGTTGAAGGCGGCTCTGCCCTCAAGTTTGCTTATGGCGCCGAGAACGTCACCGTGGCCGAAGGCTACAAGTTCCGTGGCTGGTTCAACTCCACACAGTCGAGTGCAGTGAAGATTGCCGAAGGCGTTTCCGTTCAGGAGAACCTCAATCTCTATGCCAAGGCTACCGAAATCGAAGTGCCCACCAACACCTCGCGCTACATCTACGAGCTCAACAAGG
>JAZQBS010000055.1:0-11130 GCA_045545875.1 Bacteroidales bacterium | reverse complement strand
GAAAGCCCTTCGTGCACAAACGTCAGGTCGATGCGCTTGATGCGTGCCTGCTCCTGGAAGTCGGCAAAGACATTGCCCACCGTCTCGACGAGGTTGCATTCCTCGAAGTGCAGGTTGAGTACCCCCTTGTCCATACGCCTCATGTCAATCATCTGGTCCATGAGCCGCATGATGCGGTTGGCGTTGCGTTGAATAGTGCCGTAGGAGTTGCGGCGTGAAGCATCGTCGTCCTGTGCCAGCAGTTTCTTGATGGGGCCAAGAATGAGCATCAGCGGGGTGCGTATCTCGTGGGTGAGGTCGATGAAGAGGCGCGTCTGCGCATCGTGCACAGCCTCCATGTTTTCGGTCAAAAGACGTTCGTTCTTTTCGCGATAATGCGAACGGATGGTCATAAAGACGAGTGCCGTAATCAGCGCCAGCAGCAACAAGGTGAGCAGCATGAACCACCACGTCTCGTACCAATGGGGACGAATGACGATGCGCAGCGTCTTGACGGTGGATTCGCGCTGGTTGTTCACCGCACGTACGGCAAAGAGGTTGGTGCCCGTCGGCATATTGGAGAACGACACGGAGTGGACGCCCACGGGCAGACGCTGCCAGGGCTGGTTGTTCAGCCGGTATTCGAACTGCATCGTCTCGGGGCAGTTCAGTTCCTCGGTGGCAAAATAGATGGTGAACGCATGGTCCTCGTGGTCCAAGGTCACCTGTTCGGACAGATAGATGGGCACCGTGGTCACGGGATGTCCGTCGGAGAGCGTCGCCGTGGTCACTTCGCGGTCGGCCAAGGTCATTGCCACGATGCGCACCTGCCACAGTCTGCTGTCGGCACGCACACTGTTCGGGGTGAAATAGGTCACGCCGTTGTTGCCGCCAAACCACATGCGTCCCTGTCGGTCGGTCATCGAGGCACATTTGCAGAACTCGTTGCCCTGCAGGCCATCGCCGGTGTAGTAGTTGGTCACCGTCCTCTTGTCGGGATCGACCTTCGAAAGACCCTTGTTGCTGCTCACCCAGATGCTGCCGTCGGAGGCCAGTTGGAGCGAAGCCAGCGACTGGCTGGGCAGGCCGTCTTCGGTAGTAAACATCTGCAGTGTATCGCCTTCGTTCGAAACGTTCAGCAGTCCCACGCTCGTGGCGAGCCAAAGGCTCTGGTCCTTGTCCTGGGCGATGTCATAGACGATGGTTCGCTTCAGGTAGCGCACGCTCTCGTAGGTGGGCGACTGCGTATTGACGCGCTCCAGGCCGTCGAAGGTGCCCAGCCAAAGGGTGCCGTCGTTGGCGACAAAGACACGATCGACCCACTTGTGGATGCCCGTATTATAGTTCTCGTTGATGCTGAAAGCCTGGTTGGTCTGCTTGTCGTAGCCATAGAGCCCGTTGCCCATCGTGCCCACCCAGATGCGTCCACGGATGTCGCTCTCGATGTCGTGTGCCGTGGTCAGGGCTCCCGATGCCGTCTTCATCGCATGGTGGGTGAAGGTCCTCGTGCGACGATTGAGGCGCGACACGCCCGAACTCGGACTGGTCACCCAGATGTCGCCCCCTGCATCCTCGTAGAAACTCGTGACGACGGCGGGTTCCTTGTAGTGCGCCACGGGCTTCAACTTGTCATTGAGGCAATAGATACCATCGCCTGCCGTACCCAGCCAGATCAGGCCGTCCGAATCCTCGAAGAGGGCGCTGATGGGGCTACGGCCCACCACGTCGGCATTGGCGACACGGTTGCCGAGGTAGCCGAAGGGCGAATTATAGGCAGGAATCATCAGCACTCCCTTTTGACCCACGCTCAGCCAGGTGTTCCCATCGCGGTCGATGAGGTAGTGGGTGGGATTGAACTCATTGAGCCAACCGTTGCCCATCTCGATGTTCTGCTGCGTCAACACCTTCTTCTTGCGGTCGTAGATGTAGATGGGGCTCTGCTCGGCAAGGATGTACAGACGGTCCTCTATCGCGCATATATAATTAAGGTGTAGATGCGCAAGCTCGGGCAGGATAGTCTCGAAGCGATCGGTCGAGGGGTTGTATTCCACCACGCCCAGTTCCGAAACGACAGCATAGACAACGCCATCGGCAGTGGTTGTGAAGTCGGCCAGGGTGGCATTAGGCTCGGAGAAGATATAAGTCTGTTCTATCTTTTCGTCACGAATACGCAACATTGCATTCACGCCTCTCACCAGCACCCATTGCTGTCCGTTCTGGTCCTCGAGGGTCTTCGAATAGTTCTTCAGTTCGGGCGAATACTTCAACTTGCGAGCCAGAACGCGATCATTCTGCAACAGAATCTCGCAGGCCGAATGTCCCGACGAATAGACCTTGCCCGAAGCGTTGACGAAAAGGTGGTTGGAGTTCTCACCAAAGGCGCTGCCATCCTCCCACGTGACATTTGCGGTGAAGGTATTGGTGGCATAGTCGAACACCTGCACGCCCGCGTACGTGGATATATAGAGGTGTCCATCGCGATCCTCGACCAGCGAGGTGACGAAGTCGTGCGCCAGCGAATGCACGTCAGAGGGGATGTTGGTGAAGGTGACGAAGCGGGCGCCATCGTAGCGCACCAGGCCGTTCTCGGTGGCTATCCACACAAATCCGTAGTGGTCCTGGAAGAGGTAGTTGATCATCGAACTGGGCAGTTCGTTGTCCGACGTCAGGAACCTGTACGACTGTGCCTGACCCGAAAGACAGGCCAGAACCAAGGCAACCAGCGAAAAAAGTAGGCGTCTCTTCATAGCAGCGTATGTATCAAAATCCGATGCAAAAATACATAGTTATTATGAAAAATGCAAATAATTTTGGGTAAAAAATCGGGCAATATATCATAATCGAAAGAACTTGTATCATTTCGAGGGGAGGTGTTTGCAATTCGTTTCATTGGGCGAAAAACGTGTATCGGAAAAATTTCACCGCGTCAAATAAATGCCGTACCTTTGCACCGTCAAAAAAAGACTTACCGGGAATAACGGAAAAATCACCCAAAAATATTCACATATAATTAAAATCAAACTAATGAGAAATCGATTCCTGTTACTATTCATGCTTCTTGCAAGTGTGGTAGTCACCTACGCCCAGAATACGGTGCGTGGTGTTGTGATTTCAGCTACCGATCAGGAGCCAATCATTGGTGCTACCGTACTCGAAAAGGGTTCGCTCAACGGCACCGTGACCGACCTTGACGGACAGTTCATCCTCGCTGTGAAGAACAATGCTGTCCTTGTGGTTTCCTATGTGGGCTTCACCACCCAGGAGATTGCCACCGAAGGACGCAGTGACTTCCGCGTAGTTCTTGCCGAAGACAACAAACTGCTCGACGACGTCGTAGTGGTTGGTTACGGCACCATGAAGAAGAGCGACCTCACAGGCGCAGTTGCAAGCGCGAACATTAAAGCATTCGAGAAGTCGCCCAACACCAACGTACTGCAGTCCCTGCAGGGTACCGTCCCCGGCTTGAACGTAGGCCAGGCAAGCTCCGCAGGTTCCGACCCATCGATCACCGTGCGTGGCACCAACACCATTTCGGGCAACTCGAGCGTGCTCGTCGTTCTCGACGGTATCATCTACACCGGCGGCCTTTCGAGCCTCAACCCTGCCGACATCCAGAGCGTCGATGTACTGAAGGACGCTTCTGCCACTGCCGTCTATGGTGCACAGGCTGCCAACGGCGTACTCCTCATCACCACCAAGAAGGGTGCCAAGGGCAAGGCCAAGGTTTCGTTCCAGAGCAGCTACAGCATCCAGAAGCCAACCAAGGACCTCCACACCATGAACCGTGAGGAGATGCTCAACTTCGACAACGAGTGTCTCTGGCTCTACTCCAAGACCGAAGCATCGGGCTACACCCAGCAGGATCCCAACTTCAACCTCGCTTCGCGTATGCCTGACTCGTGGATGACCGACAGCCAGGGCAACATCGTCCCCGGCGACTACGACTGGTGGAGCGACTTCACCCGCAACGGCCATATCCAGGAGAACAAGCTCAACATCTCGGGCGGCAGCGATGCCATGTCCTACCTCATTTCCGTAGGCAACACCACCCAGAAGAACTACCTCCTCAACGACGACTACAAGCGCAACTCCATCCGCGTCAACCTCGACATCCAACCCACCAAGTGGCTCAAGGCCGGTGTACAGGCCTTCGGTTCGTTCGAGAATCGTGACGGCCAGGAGACCTACCTCCCCTTCCTCATCGAGTGCAGCCCGCTCACCCATCCTTACGACGAGAACGGCGTCATCATTGATTATCCCGCACACGATGCGCGCGAGAACCCATATCACGGTTCATTGGTTGATGACTACGATCGCAACAACTCGTTCTTCGCCAACCTCTACGCCGAGGTGCAGCTGCCTCTCAAGGGCCTCACCTACCGCGTGAACTATGGTAACAACTATCGCATCGGCGAGCACAACTATGCAAGCGAATATGCCGAGAACAACAACGGCCAGGCTTACAAGCACCACTCGACCTACTACGACTATACCCTCGATAACATCGTCAACTATTCGAACGACTTCGGCAAGCACAACGTAGGTGCAACCTTCGTCTATGGTGCTTCGCGCCGCAAGTACAGCTACACCGCTGCCGATGCCAAGCTCTTCCCACGCATGACCCTCGGCTACAACTCGCTCGAGCTCGCTTCCACCCAGACCACCAACTCCGACGCCTGGCTTGAGACCCTGCTCTATCAGATGTACCGTGTCAACTACTCCTACGACAGCCGCTACCTCCTCACCGCTACCCTGCGTCGTGATGGTTTCTCGGGCTTCTCTGCCAACAACAAGTCAGCCGTCTTCCCATCGGTTGCCCTCGGTTGGGTCATCACCAACGAAGACTGGTTCAAGGTGGCAGGCATCGACTACTTGAAGCTCCGTGCAGGTTGGGGTGTCAGCGGTAACCAGACCAGCCGTTACTCTTCGCTTGCCAAGGTTAACTCCAGCATCGGCTACATCTTCGGCGACGGCGTTTCGGGAGCTATGCGTCAGGAACTTGCTTCGATGGAGAATGCCGACCTGAAGTGGGAGAAGACCTCCGGTCTCAACTTCGGCCTTGACTTCGCCGTGCTCAACAATCGCATCAGCGGTAACATCGAGTACTATCAGACCACCACGAAGGACCTGCTCTATGCAGTTTCCATCCCATCCATCACCGGCTTCACCTCCATCATGTCGAATGTGGGTGAAATCAAGAACCGTGGTTTCGAAATCACCCTCAACACCCAGAACATCAAGACCCGCGACTTCGAGTGGACCACTCAGTTCAACCTCTCGATGAACCGCAACGAGATCACCAAGCTCGCAGGCCTCGACACCGACGGCGACGGCAAGGAGGATGACCTCACCTCTTCGTCACTCTTCATCGGCGAATCGCTTTCGGCCATCTACGACTACACCGTTGACGGCATCTATCAGGTGGGCGACAACATCCCCGACGGATATCACCCAGGCAACTACCGCATCGTGGACATCAACAACGACGGCAAGATCGACGAGAACGACCGCAGCATCATCGGCCGCACCGATCCAGCAGTGCGCATGGGTATGCTGAATACCTTCCGCTACAAGGGCATCACCCTCAGCTTCTTCCTCAACTCCGTTCTCGGTGGTGACAAGAGCTATCAGGGCAAGAACTCCTACGCCGAGCTCGTCAACGACAATACCCTGCGTCACAACCGCCTCACCGAGCAGGTCGATAACTTCTGGACCCCCTCCAACCCCGACGGTATCTTCGCACTCTATCACGCCAACCCCGCCATCAACCCATTCCGCTACGAGAATCGTTCGTTCGTGCGTCTGCAGGACATCACCCTCAGCTACGACCTCCCCTCAGCCTGGATGAAGAAGATCGGCATGGACGGCATCAACCTCTACGTCAGCGGCAAGAACCTTCTCACCTTTACCGGTTGGAATGGTTGGGATCCTGAACCCGATATGACCTATCAGGACATCAACGGTCAGAACCGCCGTACTGGCAGCCGCTACGAGGATCGCCCAATCATGAAGAGTGTCACATTTGGTATCAACATCAACTTCTAAAGGATTCTAAGGGATTTTAAAGGAATCTTAGGGATTTTAAGGGACGATAGTTTCGCCTACTGAAATTGGTTCCCAAAAACATTCGTCCGTTAACTCCCATTAACTCCCATTAACTCCCGCTAACTCCCTAAAAAAATATCTACAATTATGAAGAAATTATTATATTGTGCTGCCTTAGCCGCAGCGGTGCTGACCGGATGTAACGAAGACACCTTCCTCGAGGAGAAGGCCCTCGACTTCAATTCAGCATCCAACTCCTATTCCACGAAGGCTGACTTCGATGCAGCCGTCACCGAACTCTACTTCCTGGTTCGCGAGGAGTACTACACCACCTACGACCGCACTACCGACCTTTCGAAGGTAGCCGACATGTGGATCACTGCCGACCCGCTCAAATCGAACGTCACCGCCGACTTCTCACCCTCGGGTGCCATCGCCAAGTTCTATTGGGACGAGAACTACAAGCTCATCGCCCAGGCCAACACCATCATCAGCCGTCTGCCAGCAAGCACAGCATTGAGCGACGAGCAGAAGGCAGCCTACGAGGCAAAGGCACGCTTCTTCCGTGCCCTCGGCTACCGCACCCTGGCTTACCTCTACGGCGATGTGCCCCTCCAGCTTGAGGAGGTCACCGCTCCAAAGACCGACTACACCCGCGAAGCCCGTGCCACCGTTCTCGCACAGGCCGTGCAGGACCTTGAGTTTGCCACTGCCAACCTCCCCGAGATCAACACCGTAAAGGATGGCGAAATCAGCAAGCCCGCCGCCTACATGCTCCTTGCCGAGCTCTACCTCGCCACAGGTGCCAACGACAAGGCCGTCGGTGCGGCCACTGCCGTAATCGACAACCCCAACCTCAAGCTCATGACCGAGCGCTTCGGCTCGCAGGTCAAGGAGGATGGTGACGTCTTCTACGACCTCTTCCGTCCAAACAACCAGAACCGCGCTTCGGGCAACACCGAAAGCATCTGGGTCATCCAGTTCGAGACCAACGTCGATGGTGGCGGCAACAACACCAGCCACTTCTTCTGGAATCCAGGCAGCTTCTGGGGCGAGCGTTTCTTCGCTCCTCAGGTCGATAAGTTCCACATCATCACCCCCGACGGCATCAACCTCCAGCTCTTCGACTGGCCTATCGGCGACATGACCGGTGGTCGTGGCATCGGCACCCACTATGCCGCTCCTCACCTCTACCGCGAGATCTGGGAGGAGGACTGGAACGATATGCGCAACTCCGAGTTCAACTGGCCACGCAAGTACAAGATCCATCGTCCCGACGTGATTGCAGCCGATCCTAAGCTCGCAGCTGCCATGCCCGACGGATACTTCGACCTCGAGAACACCGTGCTCCCCGAAGGCTATTCGATGGAGACCGGCTACGATGGAGGCACTACCCCATCCACCCAGCTCCCCAACCGCTTCATGTGCGGCTACAGCACCAAGATGACCACGCCATTCCATCATCCCGATGCACAGTATGGCAACAAGGCCATCTATCAGCTGGCAGGCACCGGTGGCAAGACCTTCACCGACCAGTACTTCTATCGTCTCGCCGAGGCTTATCTGCTCCGTGCTGAAGCCTACGTCGCTACCGGCAAGAAGGCCGAGGCAGCCCGCGACATCAACGTCCTCCGCGCCCGTGCCCATGCCAAGGAGTGCACCGCCGACCAGATGACTCTCGACTACATCCTCGACGAGCGTCTGCGTGAGCTCGTTTGCGAAGAGACACGTCGCCTCACCCTGGCCCGCACCGGCAAGCTCTTCGAGCGCATCACGAAGTACAACCCCTACTTCAATGCCCAGAACAGCGCCGACGGCAAGGCTTACGATGCCCACTTCGACCTGCTCCCCATCCCGCTTTCAGCCATTCAGGCCAACAAGGATGCCAAGCTTGAACAGAATCCCGGTTATTAAAAATTAATGATATGTGTGTAGTGTTAGCGCCCCTCTCGTGAGAAAGGAGCGCTAACTTTTGTATCTATTTTTATATTTTATATTTTATAATTTTATTTTTTTATTTATGACAAAAAGTTAAAGAGTGGCATCCTCGATGGGATGTCACTCTTTTTCAATGGATTGGAAGAACACCTTCCATGCCGCATCGAACTCATTAAGGGCGAAATAGGAACCAGTGGCATGTTTTGACATCTTGCGGATGAGGTCTGTCAGCCTGTCGCGTGTCTGCACGCCGTACGTCCAATGTACGTTGATGCAGTAGTCCTTCGACTCGTCCATGCTTCGTTCGATAAACTTGCAACAGGCGCTGAGGGAATCGCCCCTCAGCGTCGTGTAATCATAGAGGAAGACCTTGTAATCGATATACCCTCTCGGAAACTCGCGATATAGAATCTCAAGCACCTTCAGATAGAAGTCGCGCAGCGTGTCAAACGCTTGCACCTTCTCACCAATCACAAGGTCAATGGGATTGTTGAATAACATACTGTTATTTTTGTTGTTCGAAAGGTTGCTTCCTTCGGGGCGCGCGAGCGGAGCTCGGAGCGAGAAGTTCGAGGGGTTTGAGGGGTTATGGGCAAACAACCTTTCGAACATTTCGAACCATTCGAACCTTTCTTAACCTTAAATGATGCTCTGACTAGCCTTTTGGAGGATGATGTCCTGGGCGATGAATGGCTCGCCTTTCTTGCTCGTGCCGCGATGCACCTTGAAGTAGAATTGCATCTCGTAGATGTTCGGGTCATCAACGGGACCTACTTGCACATCGGGCTTCTTGTCATAGGTGACCTCGGCAAGAATCTGCTGCTTGCCGGTTGTGCCATCCTTGCGCGGATATTCAAACTCCAGTAGGTACTTCACTACCCATTTGGTTACTGTTCTGCCATCTTCCGTCACTTCATAAGTGCGGATGCCGACAACTTCGATGAATTTGCCTTTCTTATTCATAATTAATTGTTTATTAGTACTCGAAAAATCAATTGTTAATTATTAATTGTTAATTGTTAATTGCCTTTATTTCTTCTTTATCTTCCGATAACGTCCCTTGCCGATCTTCTCGATGAGCCCCGACTTCTTCCAAAGGTGGATAGCCTCCACAGCGTTTGTTGTGTTGCCGTACTTCATGATGACTACATTCAAGTCCTGCATTGTGAATTCGTCGGGCAGTTCCACGAAGAGGTTATTGTGGTACTTCGACACCTTCGGTGTGCTCGACTCACTCATCATCTGATTGTACTTTATGCCCCACAGTAACATTATGCCGTGAAGGTCGCAATCCATGAACCACAGCACGAAGTCTTGGATGAGGGCTTGTTCACGCACGCCCACCCTTGGATACAAGGCATAACATAGCAGAGCAAGTCGGAATCCTCGCACCGCGCATCGGCGACGGAATCGATCCATGGCATCATCCATGCCGTCTCGGGCACCACTCTGCTGGTTAGCCAACCATTTGTTAAGAGCGGGGAATATCCAACTGAGGTCGAATACCTGTCGCTGCTTATACTCATACTTCCATGGCACTTCCTGGTCGAAGTCGCTATCCTTGATGTCGTAGAGGCGGTTGGTGTCGAAGTCAAGAGGTGCCATATAAGTGTTCTCGTCGCAGCGTTTCAGGAAGCGGTCGATGACCTGCATGTCACGCTCGGTGAGTCGCTTGAAGATAGGCATATCGGCAAAACGCTGGTCACCGAGGTCCGAGAATGAGCATCGGGTAATCAAGCCGTTCTCGACATCCTTGAAGTATCGGTGCACCTGATTGATGGTGCCTGTGATAAGCACGTTCCAGTAGAGGTCCACTTCACCCTTGAAGGTGCCTGTCGATTTGTAGGCCTGCCCGTACGAGCCGTTATCCCATGCGATGCGGAACATATCGTTCTTGTCGCCGCCCTGCGCCTTCGAGCCCTTCGTCCATGTATCCATTTCTTCGCAGTAGGTGAACATGTGGTAGCCCTGGTTGTTGCGCATCTTGATGAGCAGCTCGGGCAGGGAGTTGATAGGCGGCATTATGCGCATGGTTACCTTCGGGTCTTCGGGCGACTTCTCGTTCGAGCCCTTGCGGTTCACCACGTTCATATAGATCATTTCGCGTGCCGCGCTCACCATGTCGCGTGCCTTGATGTCGGCCAGTAGCTTATCTACGATTCGCTTCACGAACGACTTGCCCGAACTCGGGGGCGCATAGATGATCGAGATGAACGACGTGGTATTCAGTTCGCCATCCATATAGTAGGCACTCAGGTAACTCGTCAGCGTTCCCATGACGGGCAGCAGGGCAAAGACGGTCGGAATCTTGAAGTCAGCTGGCGCTGCATTCACGTATTCGCGGAAGACGGGAGGCAGTTTTGGCATTCGCTTGACGAGTTCCTTCGCCTCGGCGTAGGGATCATCATCAATATCATCGTACTCCTCTTCTCCTATCGTTGGCGACTGATAGTAGCCATTGTCCTTCAGGAAGAAGTAGAACTCCTTCGAGTGGCGCGTCTTGTTGTTGCGGCTGCATATCGAGCGGCATTGTCCCCAGGTCTCCTCGGCAGAATTGCCGAATCGTGGAAGCAGGGCGTGCAGGATCTTCGGGTCGTTATCCACAAGGTTGCGGAAATCCACCACCATCTGATTGTAGAACATGTGGCGCTTGCCCACTTCGGGTTGTCCCGTTTTCGGCCAGTACTTTTGGCAGTACGCGGCGATGATTTCCTTCACGAGGTGCCCGTTGTAGCGATAGCCATCGTAGTCGTGACAGTCCTCGATAGGCATCGGCTCGGTTTCCTGTACGCCCTCCTGTCCTTCCGTGGGGATTGAGTTGCCCGCCTCTTTCACAAAGACCTCTGCATCGGCAAAGAGTTCTTCGCTCAGAAGCAGCCATTCGTCTTTCGGCACGAGGAAGGAAATACGACTCAAATCCTTGCAGCAGGTATCGACTTCACCGAATTCGCCGACATCTATCTGTTTTGCCATTGCCACGATGTTGTCCGTGATGGTTTCGAAGTCCGAAAGATTACGCATCACAAGGCGCAGACCCTTGCCGCTCGGAGTGATGTGGGCAGCCAGCAGCTGCAGGTCGCCCAGATGCTCCTTCACGTGTTCGAAGCACTCGCGCGGCTTCTCGCAATGGTCGATGTCGAGCATCACGAGCCCCGTCGGCTCCATCTG
>JAZQBS010000054.1:0-5011 GCA_045545875.1 Bacteroidales bacterium | reverse complement strand
GCGAATCGTTGGCCAACAACTTGGGTCCAAGCACCGTGCGAGGCAGCGATGTGCCGTCGAAGATACGCTCTTCGACAGGACTATTGAGGTTGATGAAGTCCTCGACGACAAGTCCGTCCATGCGACTGGCGTAGATGTCGTTCTCCTTGCCCGGTCCGATGAGGCGCGAGAGGGGCTTGCCATCGGCGTCAAAGCCTGCGCCCGTCACAGCAATGTTGCGGGCATTGTAGGCATATATCAAGGCACCGAGGGAATAGAGTTCCACACCCTCGTTGCGTGTGAAGACAGCAGGCTGGTAGTCCTCGACCTTTTCGGAGAAGTGGATGCTGGCGCCTGCTTCGAGGTGCAGGTCGATGTTGTCGCGCAGCGTGATGCGTCCCGACTTCCAGTCGCCGGCAGGCACGATGACGTGGCCTCCGCCACGCTTTGCCAACTGGTCGATGGCACGCTGGATGTTGCCCTTGGTCTTGCGGATGCTGAGCGTGCGCTCGGGAAATGCGGGGCGTTGGAGTTGCGGCATGCCTTCAAATGTGGCACCGATGGGGGCAATATCGGCCGGGCAGACCTTGGCACCTACTTCTTTGGCAGTAGGTATCTGTTCGGTGACTTGCGCCGAGGCGATTTGTGCAAATAGGAGGAGGGGGAGGAGAAGACGTTTCATGGAGAGAAAAAGATTTAGAGACGGGGAAGGTCGGAGGAGTCGGAGTAATCGGAGTGATCGGAATAATCTGAGAACTCCGAATTCTCAGAGAACTCATACTGCTCAGAGGACTCCGAATTCTCAGAGAAAGAGCTCCTTAGGATACTCGATATCCTCGAGGAAGAGGCCGGAGGCAGGAACACTGTCGCCGGCGGAGCAACGGTCCTTCTTTTCGATGGTTTCGCAGAACTGGGCTACCGAGAGTCGGCCACGACCCACGTCGATGAGCGTGCCGACGATGGCGCGAACCATATTGCGCAGGAAGCGGTCGGCCTTGATGCAGAAGACAAAGCCGTCGGCAGTCTGTTCCCAATGGGCATACATGATGCGGCAGTTGTTGGTCTTAACGTCGGTGTGGAGTTTGGCGAACGAGGTGAAGTCGATGTAGTTGAAGAGGTGACTGGCGGCCTCGTTCATCAGCTCGACATCGAGCGTGCGATAGGTGCGCATCGTGTAGAGATGGTCGAAAGGAGACTTGCGCGTTGTGATATAATATCGGTAGGTGCGGCTGAGGGCACTGAACCGGGCATGGGCATCGGGTGTGACAGGCACGATGCGGAGGATGGCGATGTCGGGAGGCAACAAGCCGTTGAGCTTGAAGGAGAGTTGCTCGCAATCCACCTCACTGTCGGCATCGAAGTGGGCCACCATCAGTCGGGCATGTACGCCGGTGTCGGTGCGCCCTGCACCTACGATAAAGAGCTCTCGCCGCATGAGCAGCGAGAGCTTTTGTTCGATGGTCTCCTGCACGGTGACGCAGTTGGGCTGCGTCTGCCATCCGTGGTAGGAGGTTCCATCATATTGAAGATAGATGAAATATCTCATGCGAGACGGCGGGAACCATCACCGATGACAACGGGGATGACAACGGGCTTCTTGCCATACTTCTCGGCGAAGCGCTCAACCACGGTGGTGGTGAAGAGCTCGTAGAGGTTGTTGCGAACGAGGTTGATGGTGCAGCCGCCGAAGCCGCCGCCCATGATGCGTGAACCAGTCACGCCGCAGTCGAAGGCAACGTCGTTGAGAAAGTCGAGCTCCTCGCAGCTTACCTCATAGTCGCGCGAAAGGCCATAATGGGTCTCGTACATCTTCTGGCCAACGGTCTCGTAGTCGCCACGCTCCAAAGCGTCAGAAACGGCAAGCACGCGATCGACCTCACCGAGGACGAACTTGGCACGTTTGATGTCAACGGGGTCGCAGGTGTCCTTGACAGCCTCGAGGTGATCCCATGTGCAGTCGCGCAGGGTCTCGGCCTTCAGTTCGGGGAATTTGGCATTGATGGCAGCAACGACATTCTCACAACTACGACGACGGTCATTGTATGGGCTACCAACGAGCTCGTGCTTTACACGGCTGTTGATCAGGACGAGACGGTACTCCTTTGGATTCCAGGGGAAGTACTCGAACTCACCGCTGCGGCAGTCGAGACGCATAAGGTGACCCTTCTTGCCGAATACGGAAGCGAACTGGTCCATAATGCCGCAGTTCACGCCAATATAGTTGTGCTCGGTAGCCTGGCCAGCCTTGGCAAGCTCCATCTTCTCAACCTTGTTGTCGCCGAACTGGTCGTTGATAGCGAATGCGAAGCAGCTCTCGAGGGCAGCGCTTGAAGACATGCCGGCGCCAAGAGGTACATCGCCTGCAAATGCGGTGTCGAAGCCCTGTACGTCAACGCCACGCTTCTTCATCTCGCAAGCTACGCCGAATACATAGCGGAAGTGGCTTGCGTGAGGACCCGCAGGATTGTCGAGTGAGAACTCGTCATAGTCCTTGAGGTCAACGCTGTAGGCGCGAATGGTACGGGTGCCATTGGGACGGAAAGCACAGATCATGCCCTGCTCGACAGCGCCTGGGAATACGAAACCACCATTGTAGTCGGTGTGCTCGCCTATAAGATTGATACGACCTGGAGAAGCATACACAGCAGTAGCCTCACCACCAAGATGTTTTGTGAATTTCTCGCGAATTGTTTGAATGTCCATGATATTGAAATGTTTTTATTAATGGAACTAAGAATAGGGTTATATAAGTGAAGAAAAGGGCACACGATGAGTGTGCCCCTTAGTAGGAGTTTAGTCCTTCTTTGCAAGATAAGCTGCCAAATTGGCGGCATTGGTCTTCTGCTCCGTGGTTGGCTTGTTGAAAGGAGTGTGGAAGCCGAAGACCTTTCTGCGCTTCTTTTCTGATTTTGCCATTTTTTTTAGAATTATTTGATTGGTTGATGATTTAACTTATTTGGTTGAGAAGGCGTAGATGGTGAGCTGGTGATAAACTTCACCGGGAGCCAACGTAGCCTGCTCGAACTGAGGTTTGTTGGGTGAGTCGGGGTGATGCTGCGACTCGAAGCAGATTCCCGAACGACGTGGGAAAGCGCAACCGTGCTTGCCCTCGAAGCCAGTGAGGAAGTTGCCGGTATAAACCTGGATGCCAGGCTCGGTGGTATAGGTCTTCATCACGCGGCCGCTCTTGAGGTCCTCGAAGACAGTAGCGAGGCAAAGTTCACCTGGCTTGTCCTGGTTGATGGCGAACGAGTGGTCGTAGCCTGAACCGTTGCGAAGCTGCTCGTTATCATCATTGATGCGCTCGCCAACGAGGTGAGGAGTGCGGAAGTCGAAGGGAGTGCCCTCGACGGGAGCCTTTTCGCCGAATGGGATGCTGACCTTGTCGATAGGCAGGTAGCGGTCGGCATTGACGGTGAGCATCTGTCCTTCAACGCTCGAGGTGACCTTCTCGATACCAGCGAGGTTGAAGTACGAATGGTTGGTGAGGTTGCAGAGCGTCAACTTGTCGGTGGTAGCCTTGTAGTCGAGACGAACCTCGTTGTCGTCGGTGAGCTTGTAGCACATCTCTACCTTTAGGGTGCCGGGGAAGCCTTCTTCGCCATCAGCGCTGGTATAGCGGAGCACGAGGGTCTGATCGTTGATCTGCTCGGCATCCCAAACTACTTTATGGAAGCCCTTGGGGCCGCCATGCAGGCTGTTGGGGCCATCGTTGAATGCGAGTTGATATTCTTTGCCACCGAGGGTGAACTTGGCGCCAGCGATACGATTGCCATAACGGCCGATGGCTGCGCCGAGGGTAGTCTCGGGACCATTAACAAGACCGTCGATGCTGTCCATGCCCAATACGACGTCGGCAAATTCGCCATTGCGGTCGGGCATCATCAGTGATACGATGGTACCAGCATAGTTGCACACACACATTTCAGCGCCCTTGTTGTTCTTGAGGACATAAAGGGCAGTCTTCTTGCCGTCAACGACAGACACGAAGCGCTCGGGATCGAGGCCTGCTTTTGTAGTTATCATGATGATTAATTTATTAAGAGTACTGTGAACTTGCCATTTTTAGCGGTGCAAAGATAGTATATTTCTTTTAAATTTACAAATATACGTACGTAAAATTTACAACAAAGGTGTGTAATGATGAATTTTTGGCAGATGGACATTCGCATTTTCTCATTATACAAGAGGAAAAGAGCAAAATCTGACGAAAGAATCCTGAGGATTTTGTCGGTTCGGCGAAAAGCATTATCTTTGCACAGATTTTTGATTTACTCCACATTATAAATTAAAAAGAAATGGCAAAAGCTTTTGTTTTTCCCGGACAGGGATCGCAGTTTGTAGGCATGGGTAAAAGCCTTTATGAAGAGAATGAACAGGCCCGTCAGCTTTTTGAGCAGGCCAATGAGATACTTGGTTTTAGAATCACCGATTTGATGTTCAATGGCACTCCCGAGGACCTCGTGCAGACCAAGGTGACACAGCCTGCCGTGTTCTTGTGCTCAGTTATTCCTGCTATCGTAAGAGGCATCGAGCCCGACATGGTTGCCGGACATTCACTGGGCGAATTTTCGGCATTGGTAGCATCGGGCGCTTTGTCGTTCGAGGATGGTCTGAAGCTGGTGAGCAAGCGTGCTCAGGCAATGCAGAAATGCTGTGAGAAGGTGCCCGGTACGATGGCTGCTGTTTTGCAGCGTAATATTGTGGTGAGCGATGAACAGATTGAGGAAGTCTGTGCTTCGATCGACGGTGCTGTGGTGGCTGCCAACTTCAACTGCCCAGGTCAGGTAATCATTTCTGGTGCCGTGGAGGCTGTTCAGGCCGCTGGTGCCAAGTTCATGGAGATGGGTGTGAAGCGAGTTGCTCCGCTCAAGGTGGGCGGCGCTTTCCATTCTCCACTGATGGAGCCTGCACGTGCTGAACTCGCCGAGGCTATCGAATCGACCACGTTCAATGCACCCAAGTGCCCGATCTATCAGAACGTTGATGCTACGGCTCACACCGATGCCGAGGAGATCAAGCAGAATCTGGT
>JAZQBS010000053.1:0-2421 GCA_045545875.1 Bacteroidales bacterium | reverse complement strand
CCGCTTGGCCTCCGACTTGACAATATCGTTACTCATCAAGCACTTCGTCATGTCGTCGGACATCTCAAGAGGTTGGAGGATGATATTGTTGTTGCGAATCTGCAGGGTGAGAATGCCATCGGTGGTACCTGCCCAGATCTTACCTTCTTTGTCCATCGCAATGGTGCGCACCTTGCGGTAACGATTGGGAGGATAGCGCTTCATGACATTCTTGGCGTGCAGGGCGATATAGCGTCCGTTCTTGTCTTTGCGGAGCACATTGACACCTCCGCCATAAGTGGCAACCCAGATATTGCCTTGGCGGTCCTCTACGCATTGATAGGCAGCATTGTCGCTAAGTGAATAGGGGTCTTTGTCGTTATGGCGGATGTTCTCGACAGAATAGGAATTGCCATTGGGGGTAATCTTAAAGAGTCCGTTGTCCTTGTCGCTGACCCAGTAGTTACCTTTTGAGTCTTGCGACATGCCATAAGGACGTCCGATGGGGCGTCCGGTGTTGTCGTGGGTAATGGTGGAAAGATGGTTCATCTTGCCATCGAACACGAATATCTGTCCATGCTTGTTGGCCAATAGGGTGTGGTTGCGCTTCTTGTCGTGAAGCATGGCACGTATCTCATTGTCAAGGCTCGATGTGGGGTTCTTTACTAATAAAGTACGCGCGATGGTTTGTTTCATGACCTCCAGTTTCTCCAGGCCGCGACGATTGGTAGATTCCCAAACTACGCCATCGTTCATCTCCAAGCGGGCATTGACCGTATTGGAGAGGTTCCAGGGGTTGCTGGGGTCGTTGTGGAAGTATTCCACTTCATCCGTAGCACGATTGTAATAGCCATAGCCTCCGTGGTTCATACGAATCCACAGCACACCAAGGGCTTCGCCATACTCAGCACCGCGACTGGTAAACTCCGGAGCCAATACGCGTTGGTTGTAGAACTTGATTTCGCCCGTCTGAGGGTCTAAGCGATAGGCTCCGTCGCCTAAGTCGGAGAACCAAATCTGCCCGTGCTTATCAACATAGAGGCTGGTAATCTCTCTGCCGATATCCTTTATGAGCGTGGAGTCTTGTCCGTAGGAGAATTGAAGAATCTTGCCCGACTTAGTGCCAGCGAATATGTTATAGCCGTTGGTGGCCAAACGTGTGATGTGCTCATTCAGGAAATAGCCTCTGCGCTCCAACGACATGTTGACCATATTGATGCGATGAACACCCTTGTCTGTAGCAGCCCAGATGTCGTTGCGATAACCTTCCACCACACTATTTACTGACAACTGACCCGTCGTAATCAGGTCTTGCTTAAGACCATTACGGTCCAGGCGCAACTTATAGAGTCCAATGTCATCATAGGAAATCAAGACATCGCCTGTAGAAGTGACGTAGGGGTTGAAGAAATAGTCGACATGGAAATCGTCATGATTGCTGATTCCTTCCAACGGGTCTTCTATGCGGTCGGTCTTACGATTGATGACGAAGACGCGTCCGTCGTACATTTTCAGCCAGATGTTTTGGGAGAGGTCGATGACCATGTTGTCAACACGGTTGTGAAGGCCTCGTACACCACTGGCAACACCCGTTTTGTAGTTATAGAAATGATAACCGTCGAAACGGGAAATGCCATTCCATGTGGCCAGCCACAAGAAACCATAGTCGTCAGTACGCAATGCGGCAACTGTGTTGCTGGGCATTCCGTCTTCCGTTGAATAATGTGAAAGGGATGCTTGCAACTGCTGTGCTCTCAGTTCTGTGGGAACCGAGAGCATCAGCAAGGCAAGTGTCGAAAATAGAATTGTTTTTAGGTCAGTAGTAGTCATTCTTGTTGTTTAATAGGCGAACAGCGGGTACTGCTTCATGCGCTCGTTGACACGCTGGCGCACGCTGCTGATTACCTGCTCGTTCTCCGGATCGTTGAGCACCTCTTCAATCAGTGCTGCAATCTCGACCATGAGGTCTTCCTTGGCACCACGTGTCGTGATGGCAGGTGTACCAAGACGGATACCTGAGGTTTGGAAAGCAGAACGTGAATCGAATGGTACCATGTTCTTGTTGACAGTGATGTCAGCAGCAACGAGCGCGTTCTCAGCCACCTTACCCGTCAGCTCAGGATACTTAGAGCGCAGGTCAACCAGCATAGAGTGGTTGTCAGTACCACCGCTGACGATGGTGAATCCACGCTTGATAAGTTCCTCGGCCAATACTTTGGCGTTCTTCTGAACTTGCTTTGCCCACTCCTTGAATGCAGGTGTAAGAGCCTCACCGAAGGCAACGGCCTTGGCGGCAATGACATGCTCCAACGGACCGCCCTGTTGTCCGGGGAATACGGCCGAGTTGAGCAACTGGCTCATCATCTTGGTAACGCCCTTCGGAGTCTTCAATCCCCATGGGTTCTCGAAGTCTTTGCCCATCAGGATGATACCGCCACGAGG
>JAZQBS010000052.1:0-8634 GCA_045545875.1 Bacteroidales bacterium | reverse complement strand
ACGATCCGACTTCATGCCGAGACGAGGATCACGATTGGCGTAAGGATTCTGCGGATCGTAAAGCGGGCTCTCGGTAATCGGGAGGCCATCGGTGCAATCGTAGGCATCGACGAGATCCTGGGTAGGACAGTTGCCGCCACGGCCGCTGGAATAGCCAACAGGGAAGTTATTCTGTTCAACGGAAGTCGAAGCAGCGACACGACGAGCGAAGAGAAGTTCGTCATAGACGTCGGAGTTGCTATAGAAGTCACTTGACCAAAGATTGCTGTAGGTAGAAGCGAGTTTCTTGCCCTTTGCTTCGCACGCATCGATCAGCTCCTTGTTAGCCAAGGCTGCCTGACGCCACAACTCCACGTCGTTGTTGGGGTTGAAGAGCGGGCTGGCATGATAGAGGGCAGCCTGTGCACGAAGAGCCAAAACGGCAAAACGGCTGGCACGACCGGTCTCGACAGTAGTATAGGCATAGTCGGAGATCTCGGTGTAATCCTCAACAATCTGATCCTTGATGGCGTTGCACTCATCGTCGATGAACTTGAAGATTTCGTCATAGGAAGTGCAAGGCAGTGCGGTATCCTCGTCACCCGTTCCATTATGAATCTTGAAAGGAACAGAGCCATACTGACGAACCAGAATGAAGTAGAAATAGGCACGTGCCCAACGGACTTCCCACTGGTAGTTGTTATACTGGAACATATGCTTGTAGTAGTCCTGATTCATCTTGAACTCATCGAAGGTCAAGCCGGTCCAGTTGTCGAGGAACTCATTGCAATACGTGATGCCATCGTAGGCTTGCGACCATATGGTAAGATGAGGGTTGGCAGGGCTCCAGTTGCCGTTGAGGAAATCCTCGATGGTATTGCCGGTGGCATTGTAGCCGCTGTATTCCGACTCATCAGTTGCCGAAGAGAGCATGGCGCCACCCAGATTACCGAAGTCGGAATCCAGATCGTTGTAGATCTTGGTGATAAAGCCGCCCACGTAATTGAAGTTGCGATCGATATATGCCTTATCGTATGCGGTATATTCGTTGTAGTTCAGGCTGTCCTCACAGGACGACAGCGCAAGAGCCACAAGCGCCACACCCAACATTGTCTTATTCAGTTTCATAGTTCTTGAATTGTCAATTTACGTTTATCAATTGTCAATTAGAAAGTAATCGCAGCTCCCACCTGGACGTTGCGAGTGAGGGGCTGATTGGTGCCATAGTAACCTGCATCACCACTTTCGAGGTTGTCGATGGTAAAGAGATCGGTACCCTTGACATATACCTTGAGAGCGCTGACCACCTTAAGGCTCTTCAAAGCTGAAGCCGGGAAGTTGTAGAAGACCTCCACATTGCGAAGCTTGAAATAGCTGCGGTCGAAGACGATGAGCGAGTTGGTCAGATCGTTGTTGGCATTGCTCGTTGGGCTTAGACGTGGGAACTTGGGGTTAGCCGTGTTGCCGCGCTCGTTCGACCAAGAGTTTTCGTAGAGATACTGCGAAAGGGTATTGGTAGCCACAGCCGAGCGATACATGCCGTTGGTGTTGAGTGTGCCAGAGTATTCGGCAACGCCCTGGAACTGGGCATCAATGCCGAAGCCCTTCCAACCGAGGCCGATATGAGCTGTGTAGATGATCTCTGGGCAGGCATTGCTCTTACCGATCTTGGTCTGGTCGTTGGCATCGATTATACCGTCACCATTGACATCCTGATAGCGAACGTCGCCTGGATAGACGGTGGTGAACGTCTGGACAGGATAACCGAGCTGTGACATCTCAGCAGCCGAGATGCTGCCGTCGCCGTTGACGTCGTCGGAGGTCTGGAAGAAGCCATTGGCTACATAGCCGAAGATGGAGTTGAGAGGCTTGCCTGTACGCACGAGATTGTCATAGAGACGTGGTTCCTCGGCCTGCTCCTCGATCGTGTTCTTGTTCATATTGAACGTACCACCGAGGTTGAAGGCCCAATCGCCTACCTGCTTGCTATAGTCAAGACTTACCTCAAGACCCTTGCTGTTGACGATACCGACATTTTCGTAGGGAGCATCAAGAGCGAAGACAGCTGAATAGTAGCCCGAAGTAGAGCACCAGATATCATAGCGATGCTGATAGTAGAAATCGACACTGGCGTTGAGACCCTTGAAGAGGGTGGCATCGAGGCCGATATTGTACTTCATTGCATGCTCACGGCCCAAGCTCTGGGTAGCCGCCTGTGTGATGAAGGTGTTGCCAAAGTAAGAGCCCATGGTGGAATAGAAGTTATACAAGGTAGCATTCATCGTGTAGAACTGATCGTAGTAGGTCCACACGTTGTTGCCGGGCAGAACGTCGAGCTGCTGCATACCGACAGAACCACGAAGCTTGAGGAAGTCAATCATCTCGTTGTCCTTGAGGAATGCCTCGTTGTGGAGGTTCCAAGAGGCAGATGCCGTGGGTGAGAAAGCCCACTTGCTGCCTTTGGCCAGACGGTTGGTGCCCGAGAGGACAAGGGCAAGATCGAGATTATAACGTTTGTCATAACTGTAGTGAGTCCAAGAGGTAGCGTTCATGCGATAGATCGAGGTATTGGTACCCGTCACGTCATTGAACTCATAATCCCATTTCAATTGGCTATAGAAGTCATGCTTGTCGGCAAAGACACGATCGTAATCGAGCGAAGCATTGAAGATGAAGCGACGTACCCACTGGTTGTTGTTGGCACCGACACCCATGTTGCTCTCCTCACCATCAGTGGTAAGGGTAGCATTGGCAGGATCAACCACACCGCCTGTAAAGTTGGCTACGGAATAAGAACCATAACGATAGGTCTTAGTATGATCCTCATAAACATTACTCCATGTGTCATAACCAATCTGCGCTTTGGCAGAGAGACCCTCGACGAAGCCGCTGAGATCCTGATCAATCTGCATATCAGCATAGAGGGCACGCTGATGCTTCTTGTAATAAGCAGCATTAGTAGCCTGGGCATAAGGGTTCATAGTGGTGTAGGTGGCATTGCCGCCCCAGATACCGTTAGCAATCTGGATTGGGAAAGCATTGGAAGGAACACGATGTACCATGTACCACAGCGTATCATTCACACTACCTGGTGTGCCAGGCTCAGACTGCTCAGTGAGCACTCCGTAGATATGGGTATGAAGAATGGTCTTGTCAGTCAAATCGATATCCAAGTTGGAACGCATCGTGCCACGCGTATATTTGTCCTGTGTGTTGTAGGAGGCATTGGCTGCCTTGGGGTCAGCAATGTGTCCCTTGGTGGTCATCAGATTGACGTCGGTGTAATAGCGGAACTTCTGTCCTCCACCCTTGAATGTGAGGTTGAAGCGATTCATGTGCGCCATGTCACGGAATGTCTCATCAACCCAGTTGACATTGGGGTAATAGAGAGGATTGGCGTTGCTACGATAAGACTCGAGTACAGCCTCACTGTAAGGTGCCGTACCGCCTTGGTTGCGATAAGCCTCATTGACTGCGTTGGCGTAAGTAGCGGCATCTACGAATTCAGGCTTATTAGTAAGCCATTGGAATTCGTGGTCATAGGAGAACGAAATGGACTTGGTGTTATAAGCACCATGCTTGGTTGTGACAAGGATGGCACCATTGGCACCCTTGTAGCCATAGAGGGCTGTGGCGGCAGCGTCCTTAAGGATGCTTACGCTCTCGACATCGTCGGCAATCACGTTGTTGATATCACGTTCCACACCATCGACAAGGATGAGCGGTGCACTACCGCTGAGGCTTTGCAGGCCACGTACGTAGAAGGTAGGGTTGGCAACGGTGTAAAGACCGGCACCCTGCAGAGAAACGAGACCATTGCCCTGTCCGATAATACTATTGCCGATGTTGCGGGCTTCGCGACGGTTGACATCCTTGTTGGTGATGATGCTGACGGCAGCCGATGACTCCTCGCGACTGAAAGTGCGATTGGCTCCCACATCGACACGCTGATCCTTGAAAGCGACAGAATCTATAATGTCGTACTGGGCCACAGCAGGCAGGCATATTCCTGCAAGCAATGTCAGTGTCAGTATATTCTTGGTTTTCATATTATGTACTTTATCTAACTTAAAATGGACCTAATTTCTCTGATTACTCCCAACCTGGATTCTGGACAAGGCCATAGCCCTTGTTGATCTCAGTCTGGGGGAACGGAGAGAGGAGCCACTTACGAATTTCGTCAGTCTCGGGATTCTTGCCCCACTGCACGCGGCTGTTCTGGAAAATCTCGACAATCTTATAAGTATAGAAGCGCGGCTGCTTCGAGGAAGCGTCGGTAAGCTTGTCGTCGTTGCGCCACTGGGTATCAGATTCCACCCAGTTGCCACGGCCATTCTGCTTCAGACGATGCATCTCCAGGCCATGAAGTTGCGTGGTCATCCAGTCGGTTCTCTTGTAGCGGGTCATGTCGAACCAACGGATATCCTGCAGACCGAGCTCGCGAACGCGCTCGTTGAGGATCTCCTCCATAAACTCTGATATCTGCACGCCGTTGATGGTCTTAAAGGTAGTAGTAGCCGCAGATGCTGTAGAGCGAGAGCTGAAGCACGGACTGGTAGAAGCAAATGCCTTGCTCATCGAACCAAGACCGACACGACCACGTACCATATCGACCATCTTGACAGCCTCTGCCACATCGGGTGACGACTTCATGAGCAATGCCTCAGCATAGTTGAGATACATCTCCGAGAGGGAAAGGTAAACCCACTGGGTCTGATAGCGGATGTTGTCGCCCGAAGAAGTGGAACCATCGCCCAAATAATACTTGTTGAAACCATAACCAGTACCGAACATGCCCGTTTGGGTCATAATGCCGGTGAGGCCGTCGCTACCACCTGCCCAGATCTCCCAGATGTCGCCAGATGCAGCCGCCGTTGCCCAGTCAAGATTCTTGCGCTGGCTATTGACGAGACACTCCTCATAGAGTCGTGGATCGCGATTGTACTGCACATTGATGAGATACTGCGAAAGGGCAGACTCTGTGCCGCTGGTGAACATACCATTGAGGGAACGAGGATTGGTGGTCGGATGGCCACTCGACATCTTCATCGTAGTAGCTGAGTCACCAGGTTCGTAGATAGAGATTTCTGGATACTTGATTGTATCGTACACCAAGGCGAAGGCATTTTTGTAGTTGAAAGGCGAACCGTCGCTCCAAGCGAACTTCTCAACATACTCTTGCGAAGGCCAGTAAAGGTTGCGGGGAACGCCCGTTGTGTACCACGAGTGCCAGCAGTAACGTCCGGAACTGAAGTTGTCGTAACCCGACTGACGAACAGAGTGGAGAATCTCCTTCGAGTCCTCGAGGAAGTAGCCCTTGCGATAAGCCAGACGTCGAGCATTGACGGTGTTGACTTCTGGCATGGTCAACTCATAATAACCATTCTGTGCGAGTGCATCGAAGAAGTCCTTGCAAGCCTGATAGAAAGCATCCCAACGAGCCTGATACTTCGAAGCATCGGTGTACATGATATATGGCTTGACATCTTCCGAAACACCCGAGTAATAGGGTTGTCCATCCTTGGGATTGAGGAGCGGTGATGCAGCGAACTGCAGGATACGAGCCTTGAGAGCCATGGCACCAGCCTTCGTCCAACGGCCTGTCATCGTAGCAGGATCAGAAGTCACCCAAGGGAAGTTGCTTTCGGCAATAGCGAGATTGAGTTGCTCAACCATGAAGTTGACGCAGTCCTCCACCGTACCACGAGGGAATTCTGCAGTTACTTCAGAAATATCGAGGTCGTGATCGAGGATAGGAATGCCTCCATAGTGCTGGAATGTATCCCAGAAGCGTGCTACCATCAAACAACGTGCCTCGGCGATGAGACGAGCTTTTTCGGCGTCACTCATTTCAGGAGTAGTTCCGATGTTGCTGATAAAGGTCCAAGCCTCGCGAATTGCTTTCCACTGGTATTCACCCAAGAAACTGAAAAGCGGGCCATCGAGGTAATCATTACGCGAAACATTGGCGGTCAGCGAACCGGCATAGTACTGGCCATAAATGGATGCGCCATTCCAACCCATGTGCCAACAGTCGGTGAGGGCATCGACCTTACCCGTATAAGGATTGCACACATGCTGGATACGTGAAGTATTGAGGAACGGGAGTCCGTAATATTGCAGGGAATAGATACCAACAAGGAATTGGCGAGCATATTCGGCATTAGCAAATACAGAGTCCTTGGTAGAAGTTGAATTGGTAGGCATCTCCAGGGCGCCGTCACCCAACTCTATCGGATCGGTACAAGCCACAGAGCATGTCAGGCCAATAGCAATGACTCCGAATAATATCTTATTTTTCATATTGTGTCTATACTTTATTATATATATATGAGACTGTGCCTTTGCTTAGAAACCGATATTGAGGGAAACGGTGTATGTTCGCTGAAGTGGATAGGATGGCGAACTGGATGCATGGGTCTCGGGGTCACCCCATTCGTAAGGAGTGAAGGTTAAGAGGTTGTAGCCCGAAAGGGTCAACTCACTTCGGGTCAGACCAAGGACTCGCTTCATCCAAGGGGTACAGAAGTCATAACCCAGCGAAATGGTCTTGAGACGCACATAGCTGGAATTCTTCTCATAGAGTGTCGAACCTGCATAGTTCTGCATGTTGTTGTCCCAGGTAGCACGAGGATAAAGGGCATCCTGTGACTCGTTTGAACCAGGGGTCCAAGTATTGTCGACATGATACTGGAGCAGACCACCCATGATGTTGTCGGCCGAGCGGAAGAACGGCTGGCGGAACACGTCGGAGATCGAGCGGGTCACGTTCCATGCAGCAGTAAACTGTGCATTGAAGGTAAGGCGCTTCCATGTAAAACCAACAGTGGTGCCCAACATGTACATGGGATCGTCGGTATATCCATAGTCGTACGACAAATCACTGGCATCCACCTTGCCGTCACCATTCAGATCGACGAAGACGCAATCGCCAGGTTGGAGGTTCTCGCCTACAATCTGCTGAGGGAAGTCCTGACCGAACTTGTCCTTATATTCTGCCTCGGTCTGTGGACCTTCGTAATACTTCCAGAACTTATACTGTGAACGCGAACCGATACGATGTCCCTTCAGGTACTGATAATCTTGGGTCTGAGGCTTTTCTTTCATTTCGATTACCTCATTCTGGTTGTACGAAAGGTTTGCCTTAATCCAATAGCGCAAGTCATTGCCAATTTTGTCGTTCCAGTTGAGCGATAATTCCCAACCCCAGCTCTTGGTCTCACCAAGGTTGGTCTGAGGCATCTCGAATCCGATAAGACCAGGGACAGTGTAATCCTGCCAAAGGATGTCGGTACGATTCTCACGATAGTAGTCAAAGCTGGCATTGAGGCGATCGGCAAAGAAATGCATATCCATACCATAGTCCTGCTTGAGGGCCTTCTCCCAGGTCACATCGGCATTATGCTTGGTAGATTCAACAGCACCCTTGGATACGGCGCCCCATACAGAGGGAGCATTTACACCGAACTGGTAACCATAATGATCGGTTTCGCTGGTATAAGCATTGGCTGCCACATTTCCAGAGTTCACCAGATAGGGATCGGACGTATAAAGGAAGCGGTCGTTACGATCGCTGGTCTTGTCGTTACCGACGAGGCCGACAGAAGCACGCAGCTTCATGAAACCGATGACGTTCTTGATAGGCTCAAACCATGGCTCCTCACTGATATTCCATCCAATAGAACCAGCGGGGAAGAAACCATAACGCTTGTCGGGAGCGAAGTTCTCAGAACCATTGTAACCCATGTTGAACTCTACCATATAGCGGTTCGCCCAGTCGTAGGTGACACGACCTACGAAGCCTAGGTAACCACGCGGGATATCCTGATACTGCGAACCACTGTAGTAGTACATGCGGGACTGATTGTAGAGAGCAAGAGCGGTTACGGTATTCCTACCGAACGAACGGTTGTAGTTCAAGCTGGCTTCCACATACCAGTCTCGTCCCTTGCCCTGCGAGTTGCTATAACTTGGCACTGTTGTCTCACCCGACTTACGGTATTCGATGGTTCCGTCAGGCTGAATCCAAGGGTTGTAGGATGCTACGCTTGAATTACCTTGCTTATTGACCGTAAACTGAGAGTTGTAGGAACCCTTGGCCTTGAAACTAAGACCCTTGCTCCATCCCCAGAACTCCAATTTCTGATCAAGTACAATATCCATCTGGATCTTGTTGTTGTTGGTCTGCATGAAACCGTTGCCATAGTAGGCCATGCCTGATCCTCCTGTGAATGGGAGATTCAAACCATCGGTATAGTCGGTAGTAGTATAAACCATCTTGCCGTCGACGATGCCTGGGCTGGAGAATGGGGTGGCATAGTAGATGTTCTTGATCATACCTGCCGAACCCTGACCTGTGTAAGGCTTATTGGCAGTATTGACGTTGCCAGCTACGTTGAACGAGATGGTCGTAGTCTTAGTAGCCGCGAGGTCGAGGTTGGCACGATAGTTGAAACGGTTGTACTGATAGCCGTAATCGTAGGGCATATCGAACTCCTTGAAGAGACCGCCCTGGGCATAATAACCAGCCGAAATAAAGTACTTCACCTTGTCGTTGCCACCAGAGATATTGATGTTGTGCTGCTGCTGCATAGTGAAATCCTTCATGATGTAGTCAGCCCACTTGGTGGATGGGAAACGAATGGGGTCGCTGCC
>JAZQBS010000051.1:0-3707 GCA_045545875.1 Bacteroidales bacterium | reverse complement strand
CTATGCACGGTGCGATCCAACGGACCTTCGACAGTGACCTCGGGAGCATGATTGGCATCCTCACGCCGTGGGGTATAGCACCAGCTGAGGCGTGTCTCAAAGTCGTGCATGCAGTTTTCAAGCCATTCACGCAGTTCGCCGAAACCTGTGTCACGATAGACGTTCTCGTAGCCATCGACCTTGTAGAAACGGCCACCCCAACCTCCGTAGGTGGGATCCTCGTAACTGCGCAGACCATTGTTGATGCTGTAGAGGAACGATGGCGAGTCGCCTTCGCTGATGAAGGGCTGGGTGTAGCAGGCTCCCAGCGGGTTCTTGCCGTTGTGCATATAGTCGCGGACGATGTTGTCCGACGACGTCATCGTGCCGTAGTCCCACGAGCCTGAAAAATGGTGACTGAGCAGGATTGTTACGCCTGGATGATGGCGTTCGATGTAGCTTCCGCCTGCATCTTGATACCAGATGCAATAAAGCACGGCCTTGCGGCAGGCTGCTTCGTATTTGTCAGGATATTGTGCCTTGATCTTCTGCAGGGCTTTGGCTGCCGTGTTCATGCCTCCCCAAGCCTGCAGATAAACGGGTCGCGGATCGTCGTCGGTGAGGAGTTCCACGATGCGGTCGGAGCCTGGCGTGTCGGGCCAGTCGGTGGGGTCGATGACGGGCTCGGCACCAGGCAGAAGATGAGGCGTCGTAGAGCCATCGAGCTGCACATGTTCGGGATTCTCGTCACCTATATAGACCACGCTGCGCAGATAGTCGGGAGTGGGATAGTTGGGGTCGTGCACCTTGAGGTTCGGATAGACCTGCTCGTAGGCATTGAGTTGCTTGGCAAGCCAGGGCTCGCTGCTCCATCCGTGACGCTGGTAGCACGAATTGCTTTGGATGATGGCAGCCACCTCCATATCGTTCGAATACAGCAGGAAGTGAACCATCGAGCAGCGGTCGTCGGTCTCGGCGTCGGTCATCACGACCACACGGGGCATACGGCCCACGGCCTCTTGCTGATGTGGTGTCAGTACGCCATCATTGGGATATGGCAATGGCTCGGGAGTCTGACGTGAACAGGAAGAAACCAAAGTGCCAGCAAAGAGCAGTGCGGCAGAAATGATTGGGAATTGTGTCTTCATACTATATTATTAATGTGTAATTTTTTATGATGCAAAGATAATAAAAATCGCCGAAAAGCAAATGACATTTGGGCGATTTTTATCATTTTGTTGATTTTTCTGTAAATAGATGTATTTGAATGTGAAAAATGCTATCTCTATTCGACGGAAATCGTTTCGACGCATTTTTTACAATTCAACAATCAGGCGGACACGGCCCACATTCTGAACCTGTGCAAAAGGCTCGGGCTGACCGCTGCGGCTGTTGGTGACACGAACGGTGGGGAAATAGGTGCCGACATCGCCATATTTCACGGGCACGTCAAACTCCACGCGGCTGCCATCTTCGCTATACTGTGCCTTGCTGAGGTCGATATCCACGTATTGTGCAGGGGGAGCCATCAGCACGGCAGCATTGCCTTTCGGACCACGGCTGTAGAGGTCGAAAGGTTCGCCGAGGCATAGCTCAGCACGGACGATGCGACCTGTTCCCTTCGGACAACTTGCCACAACGTGAACCATCACTTCCTGTCCAACCTTGGTCTCATAGCGTTTCTTTCCCTCAATGGTCAGATCGACCGAAGGTTGTACGCCGCCGCGATTCGTAGCATCAGCGGGTATAATGACTTGTGAGTCCTCGACACGATAGGTTGTGGTGGGAGAAGGTTCGATGCCTTTCTCTGCCCAGTCTGCCATGTCGAGCAGTGCCTGTTGGATGATGGGCATATAGCTGATGACCTGTGTGGCATCATCGACGCCACCATGTGTGCAGCGGTCGGTGAACCAGATGCGGAAATTCTCGTCGCAGAACTGCTGACCTTTGTTCTTGATGATGTTGTTGCGGTACCAGTCGGCATTCCAGGGATAGGCTTCGCGGTCCCAAAGGCTTTCGAGCAGGATCATCTTGCCGTTGATGTTGCCAGTAGGCAGGCAGCCTCCTGCACCTTGGGTGAAGATGGGGCCGAGCAGCATCGGACGCTGGGGCGGAATGGGATTGCCTTGAGCATCGCGGAACTGGTTCCACGCATAATATTCAGGTCCAGGAATGAAGTGTCGGTGCATGTAGAGCGCAGCCAGGGCGCGGCTGTTATCGACCATCACGGTGTCGCCCACCTTGAGTTTGGCAATTGTCGAAGCGGGACAAACGGTCGAAAGCACAGCCAGGTTGTCGTGTACGCCATGCATCTGCAGCGTCTCACCCTTGGCCTCTCCGCTCTTGATGATGAGGTCGCCGATCATGAAGAAGACGTCGGGGAAGACGGTGTTGAGCGCCAGGGCACGGGGTTGACCGTTGTTGGCTCCCATATTGCGTGTGGCACGGTCGGCATTGCCTTCACCTCCATCGTTGGCGGGAGAGACGATCTGCATCTTTTCGCACATGTCCTGGTCGTAGAAGCCCAGGATGACACCTTCCTGCTGGATGTGATTGGCCTTGAGCAGCGAGTCGGCCTCATAGCCTTCGTAGCCGGGTTTCTCCCAGAAGTCGTGACTGAAATAGGCAGGATCCATGGCGCAGCAGCCACTGTAAGTTGCTACGAAGCCATGCTGATCCATATAGCGGAATCCGTACCAGGAATACTTGGGGAATCCCATCTTGCAGGTCTCTTCCCAGACGGCACGTTCCTGTGCGTTGAGTCCTTTCTCGGGGTTGCCGTCGCCGCCTACCTCAAGGGCATCGACAATCATTGGGAACTTGTCGTGCAGCACGCGCAGGGCATTCATCCTCACCGAAAAGACATTCGGGATGGCATTGGGTGAACCGAGCACGTAGGGCACGGCACCGTCCCATACTCCATTGGTCATTTCCATCGAGCCTGTGGTGCGGTAGGCTCCACCCGAACCGCCGTAGCAATAGCCGTAGGGGCGCTTCGAGGTGCCGAACAATTTCTTGGCTATGTGTCGGCTGAACTCGGCGCAGGCAGCATTTGCGCGATAGGCCGAGATGCTTGACTCGCGGCGTGTCGAAGGGTCGCTGAAGTCGAGGATGCCTCCTTCATTGGTCTCGATGAAATAGGCTCCGTGGCTGACCGAAAAAGTGGCCAAGTCCTCGTCATCTCCCAGCAGGGCGATGCAGGTCTTTTCGCTCGAAGGGAAAGGAGTGAAGTACTGGAAGAAGCGTCCCCGGTATTCCTTGCGTGTGGTGGGGAAATAGAACGAGAAGTGCGTGCCGTCGTCAAAGCCTCCGTGCATATAATGCACCTTCAGGCCAGTTGCGCTGGTCAGGATTACATCCTCGTCGATGTAGGGATTCTTGAAGACGGTGTCTTCGCACACCCAGTTAAACTTCTGGCCTACAAATGTCTTGGCCTGCATACCAACGGAGCTGCATACCAACACGATAAGCGTGGCAAAACCGAATAAAAGATTCTTTTTCATATAATTGTATGTCGTCAACTGTAATTGTTAATTGTTAATTGTTAATTGTTAATTATTAATTGTTAATTATTAATTGTTATTTGTTTCCGGGTGCAAAGATATTCATTTTTTTACATTCTCCTTTAGTCTTTTGGATGTTTTTTTTGTCAAAAACGGAGGAAACGTACATATTTTTGTATAAAAATCAAAAAAAACTTTAAAATTTATCGGAAAATTTGCATAATT
>JAZQBS010000050.1:0-7039 GCA_045545875.1 Bacteroidales bacterium | reverse complement strand
AAAAAAAGAGGGGGAGGTGGGCGGCCAAAAGGGGCGGCCGGGGGGACAGGGGGGGGGGCGGGGAGATGTTGCGATGACATCGCAACATACGGAACGGGACAGGCTAATGGAAGCCGATTGCCTGGCGCTGGGGAGCGGCATCCTTGGGGGAGAATATGCTGCGGAGGCGCTGGAACTCGCGGAGGTCACGGCTGGTGACGGAGGGCGACTTGGAGGCGATGACCTCTTCGAGCAGGGCCTGGGTGATGGCCTTGTAGGGCTTGTTCTTTTCGCGGATGCTCTCGTTGAACATCTTGCGCGAAGCCACCTTCACGATGTAAGTGATGTCGCTGCAGTTGTAGCCGCCTGTGAGAGAAGCGAGGCGCTGGTAGTCGATGCCATTGGCAACGGGGAGCTTGGACAGATGCAGGCGGAAGAGGCTCTCGCGTGCCTTCTCGTCAGGCATGTCGATGTAGATAATCTCATCGATGCGTCCTGTGCGCAGCACTGCTCTGTCGATGCGCTCGGGATGGTTGGTGGCTGCCAACACATAGACGCCCTTCTCGGCGGCGTTGTTGAGTTTGCACAGAAACTCGTTGGTTTCGCCGTTCTGGTGGCAGCTCTCGTCGCTGGAGCGCTGAGGCACCAGGGCGTCGAACTCGTCGAAGAAGATCAGCGTAGGCGCCTTCTTTTCGGCTTTCTGGAACAGTTCGCCGATCTTCTCCTGCGAACCATGCACGAAGGTCGATGCCAAGTCGTCGGGAACCACCTTGATGAAGTTGATGCCCAACTCCTCGGCGATCTTCTCGGCAAAGAACGTCTTGCCGCATCCGGCAGGACCATAGAACAGTATGCTGGGCGGCGTGATGCCATAGGCCTCGGCACACTCACGATTGTTGAGCACGTTGATGAATCCCTCGGTCACCAACCGCTTCAACTCCTCCATACCAGCCACATCATCAAATCCACGGGCTTTCTTGGGCGCGGGCTGCTTTCTCTCCTTGCGTGGGGAGACACGTTTGGGTTTGGGTTTCTCCTCTTCCTCAGCTATAAAGTCATTGAGCAGGTTGGCGAACTCTTCCTCAAGTGACGGTTCAGGGTTCAGGCTATCGAGCCATTCCTTTTCAGGGTCCTTCTTCTTCATATTTTCTCCTTTCTCTTTAAGGTGTGTCTATCTATTTATGCAAAATGAGGACTAATGTAAACAATTCCTATCATCAAAAACCGGAAATTCGGTGCAAAACTACGCCTTTTTTTCGACAGAAGCAAACTTTTTTCGAAAAAAATGAAACAAATTTTTCAAAAACGTGCTTTTGGGCCAAAATGATGCAAACAAAAAGACGGGCGAAATGTTACATTCTGGCATTTTGGTACGAAATAGGGTTGAGAATCTGAAAGATTATTATTATATTTGCAGCAAATATTTTTATCGCGATGAATAGAACTGCATTGATAGCATCGATGATGCTGACGGGTTGGAGCCTCATGCAGGCGCAGAACCCGGTGATTGGAACGGTCTATACGCCTGACCCGGCACCTTATGTGCATGGTGACCAGGTCTATCTGTTTGTGGATCATGACGAGGATGATGCCACGTACTTCAAGATGAAGGACTGGTTGCTCTTCTCGACACAGGACATGGTGAACTGGACCTACTTGGGCGCGCCGGTGAGCACAGCGACCTTTGAATGGGCGCAACAGGGCGACCAGGCATGGGCTGCACAGGCCGTGGAAAGGAACGGGAAGTGGTACTGGTACGTGTGCTGCAACACGGCCGAGGGCCAGAATGCGCTGGCTGTGGCAGTGGCCGACAAACCGCAGGGACCCTACGTGGATGCGCTGGGTCAACCTTTGGCTGTGGGCTTCGGATTCATCGACCCGACCGTCTTCATCGATGACGACGGCACGCCCTACCTCTTCTGGGGCAACAAGGGCTTCTGGTACGGACGCCTGAACGAGGACATGAAGTCGTTCAAGGACAGTTATCGCGAGGTGCCCGGATACACCGACCCGAAGAGCTTCGGCGAACTGCAATCGAAGATGGACTGGTCGATAGGACGTGAACGCATGATGACGCAGTACGAGGAAGGACCTTGGGTGACCAAGCGAGGCGGTACCTACTATGCCGTGTATGCTTCGGGCGGTGTGCCCGAGCACATGGCCTATTCGACGGCTCCCACCGTGGATGGACCGTGGACCTATCGCGGCAAGATCATGGGCGAGGCAGAGAACAGTTTCACGATACATGGCGGCAACATCAACTTCAAGGGCCACGACTACATGTTCTACCACAACGGTGCACTGCCCAATGGAGGCGGCTTCCGTCGTGCAACGTGCGTCGAGGAGTTTACGTTCAATGCCGACGGTTCGATTCCTTTCATTCCCTTCACCAAGGAAGGCGTGAAGCCTTTGGGCACCCTTAATCCCTACGAGGTGGTGCAGGCCGAGACGATGGCACAGAGCTGGGGCGTGAAGGTGGACCGACTGGCAGGCGACCGCCACTATGTGACCTCGATACACAACGGAGACTGGATCAGGGTGCGCAACGTGGACTTCGGCGACGTGCCTGCTACGCTGGTGACCATAGAGATGCTGAACTTCAAGAGCGAGGGCACGATAGACTTCTTCCTTGACAACATGGGCGGCAGGGCCATTGCCAGCATTCCCGTGAACAACGACAACATGATGATCAAGGCCCCCGTCACGGGCAAGGCTACGGGTGTGCACGACCTCTATCTGCTCTTCCGTGGCGGTGATGGCGAACTCTTCGACCTGGACTGGTGGAAGTTCAATACGACCGTGAACCTGCCCATCATCCAGACGAAATACACAGCCGACCCGGCTCCGATGGTCTATAACGACACGATCTTCCTCTACACGACACACGATGAGGATGGCGCCGACGGCTTCATGATGAAGGACTGGTTGCTCTACACTTCGACCGACATGGTGAACTGGACCGACCACGGTGCAGTGGCTTCGCTGAAGGACTTCAAGTGGTACGACAACGACAACGGTGCCTGGGCCGAGCAGGTGATCGAAAGGAACGGCAAGTTCTACATGTACTGCCCGATTCACGGACACGGCATCGGTGTGCTGGTGGCCGATTCGCCCTATGGACCTTTCGTCGATCCTTTGGGAGAACCCCTGCTTTGGCAAAAGGAACACTGGTACGACATCGACCCGACGGTTTGGATCGACGACGACGGACAGGCCTATCTGTACTGGGGCAACCCGAACACCTATTGGGCACTGCTCAACGAGGATATGATTTCGCTGAAGAGCGAGATACACAAACTCGACTACCACATCGACCACTACCAGGAGGGACCCTGGCTGTATAAGCACGGCGAGCACTGGTACCTGGCCTTTGCCTCGACCTGCTGCCCCGAAGGCATCGGCTATGCGATGAGCGACAAGCCGACGGGACCGTGGCGTTCGATGGGACACATCATGGACCGCACCTGGCGTACACGCGGCAATCACCCGGGTATCATCGACTACAAGGGCAAGTCGTACGTCTTCGGCCTGAACTACGACCTGATGCACCTGGAGACCTTCCGTCACCATGAGCAACGCAGCGTGTCGGCTGCCGAGATGCACTACAACGCCGATGGAAGCATCCAGAAGGTGCCCTATTGGATGGACAACGTGCTGGAACAGATCGAGAACTTCAACCCCTATCGACGCGTAGAGGCCGAGACGATGGCCTGGGGCTACGGACTGAAGACCGTGCCTTCGGACAACAACCGCAACCTGCTGGTGACCAACGTCAACGACGGCGAGTACATCAAGGTGGCAGGCGTGGACCTGGGCAAGGGAGCCAAGCGACTGAGCTACCACATGGCAGCTGTGCCCGGTTCGAGCATCGAGGTGCGCATTGACCGCAAGGATGGCCCATTGCTGGGCACGATCAAGGTGGGCAAGTCGGGCAGCCTGGAGCGCTTCAAGACGTTCGCGACGGGATTGAGCAAGACTGCGGGCGTGCATGACCTGTACTTTGTCTTCCATGGCGAGAAAGGGGCCGAGCTGATGAAGCTGGACTGGTGGAGGATGGAGTGAGTGGTCGGAGTAATCGGAGAGATCGGAGAGATCGGAATACTCTGAGTAGTCGGAGTACTCGGAATGATCGGAATACTCCGATATTTGGAAACACATTACTTAATAAATAATAACCATTATGAAAAAGACTGTAACGATTGTAGTGACGATGGCGATGCTCTGTGCCGGTGCTTCGGCACAGGAGATGCTGCCATATCAGAATCCCGAATTGTCGCCTCGTGAGCGTGCAGAGGACCTGCTGGGCCGCCTGACGCTGGAAGAGAAGGCGACGCTGATGCTCGACGTGTCGGACGCGATTCCGCGCCTGGGTATCAAGAAGTTCAACTGGTGGAGCGAGGCCCTGCACGGCATTGCCAACATGGGCAACGTGACCGTTTATCCCGAACCTATCGGCATGGCTTCGTCGTTCAACGACGAGATGGTGTATGTCGTCTTCGACGAGGTGAGTGACGAGGGACGTGCGGCCTACAACAAGTGGCTCAGCGACGGCAACGAGGACACACGTTTCCACAGCCTGTCGGTGTGGACACCTAACGTGAACATCTTCCGTGACCCACGTTGGGGCCGCGGACAGGAGACCTACGGCGAGGATCCCTACCTCACTTCGCGTATGGGCGTGCAGGTGGTGAAGGGCCTGCAGGGACCTTTGGACACCAAGTACCGCAAACTCTATGCCTGCGCCAAGCATTATGCCATCCACAGTGGACCGGAGTATTCGCGACATACCGACAACATCATCAACGTCAGTCCACGCGACCTTTGGGAGACCTATATGCCCGCCTTCAAGGCGTGTGTGCAGAAGGGCGACGTGCGTGAGGTGATGTGCGCCTACCAGCGTTGGGACGACGAGCCTTGCTGCGGAAGCCAGCGCCTCTTGCAGAAGATCCTGCGCGACGACTGGGGCTTCAAATATATGGTGGTGTCGGACTGCGGTGCGGTGTCGGACTTCTGGACTAGTCACAAGAGTTCGAGCAATGCCACCTTGGCTGCTGCCCATGGTTCGCTGGCTGGAACGGATGTGGAGTGCGGTTACAACTACGCTTATCGCAGCATCCCCGATGCCGTGGCCAACGGTCTGATTACCGAGGCTGACGTCAACAAGCACATCGTGCGTCTGCTGGAAGGACGTTTCGAACTGGGTGAGATGGATGACCCGGAACTCGTCTCGTGGTCGAAGCTGGGACCTGAGGTGCTCAACTGCAAGAAGCACCAGCAGACAGCCCTCGACATGGCTCGTCAGACCATCGTCCTGTTGCAGAACCGCGGTAACGTGCTGCCTTTGAAGAAAGGCAAGAAGGTGGCCCTGATCGGTCCGAATTCCGACGACGAGGTGCTGATGTGGGGCAACTACAACGGCACGCCCAACCAGACTTCCACCCTACTGGAAGGCATCCAGATGCAGGTGGGCAAGAAGGGCGTGGTGAGCTTCAAGGGCTGCGACCTGGTGAACGAGAAGGAACTGGTGTCGTTCTACGACCAGTGCAGCTTCGACGGCAAGACGGGCTTCAGAGGCACGTTCTGGAACAACCCCAACCGCGAGGGTGAACCTGTGGCTACACGCCAGCACGTTCGTCCGATCAATGTCACCACCTATGGTAACTATGCTTTTGCCCCTGGTGTGAACCTGACCGCATTCTCGGGCCTCTATGAGACCGTGTTCCGTCCGAAGCAGACCTGCCAGGTGCTGCTCGACGTGGAGGGTTGCTCGTACTTCGAGGTGCTGGTGAACGGCGAGTCGAAGAACAGGATGCGCACATGGCGCACGACCGATACACGCACGATGATCGATGCCAAGGCAGGCGAGGAGTACCGCATCGAGATCCGTTATGCACAGATGGAGAACTGGAATGCCAACCTCCGTGTAGATATCGGACGCGAGGATGACGTGAACTACGACGCACTGATTGCACGCCTGAAGGGCATCGAGACCGTGATCTTCGCAGGTGGTATCTCGGCACGCCTTGAGGGTGAGGAAATGCCTATCAACCTGCCAGGATTCAAGGGCGGTGACCGCACCGACATCGAACTGCCGGCCGTACAGCGTCGTTTCCTGCAGAAACTGCATGAGGCAGGCAAGCGCGTGGTGCTGGTGAACTTCTCGGGTTCGGCGATTGCCTTGGTGCCTGAGACGGAGTCGTGCGATGCCATCGTGCAGGCATGGTATCCGGGCGAAAGAGGTGGCGAGGCCATTGCCGAGGTGCTCTATGGCAAGGTCAATCCTTCGGGCAAGCTGCCTGTGACATTCTATCGCAGCGTGTCGCAACTGCCCGACTACAAGGATTATTCGATGAAGGGCCGCACCTATCGCTACATGACCGAGGCGCCCTTGTTCCCCTTCGGATTTGGACTTTCGTACACCACATTTAATGTCGGCATCGCTCAGATGGTCGGCAAGACGGCCGTGGAGATACCTATTACTAATACGGGCGCGCGCGAGGGCACGGAAGTGGTGCAGCTCTATGTGCGCCGCGTGGACGACCAGGGCGGACCTATGCGTGCACTGCGTGGCTACAAGCGCGTGACGTTGAAGCCGGGCGAGAGCACACGCGTGAGCATCCCGATCGACGATGAGACGTTCGAGACGTTCGACCCATCGACGAACACGATGCGCGTCCTGCCTGGGCAGTACGAGGTATTCTATGGGACGAGCTCGGATGCAAAGGACCTGAAGTGCCTAGATGTGACGCTGTGATGAGAAGAGGGCAGCCATCGATGGCTGCCGACGGAAACAAAGAAAAGGGCAGCCGGATGGGCTGCCCTTTCTTTATTCGGATTGGGAGTAGTGTTGCTCGTTGTAGTCCTTGGGCGTCATGCCGTACATCTCCTTGAAGAGGGCGGAGAAGTTGTCGGGGGAGGCGAAGCCGACCTTGTAGGCGACTTCGGCGATGGACATCTTCTTCTGGGAGAGGAGTTCGGCGGCCTTGGTGAGGCGAATGTTGCGGATGTAGTTGCGAGGCGACTGGTTGGTGAGTTCCTTGAGCTTGCGGTAGAGGTGGAC